>NZ_JADOTX010000001.1:1542667-1851200 GCF_015751765.1 Micromonospora ureilytica | reverse complement strand
ATGTCGGTGAGGCCGTTGGTGCCGCCCGTGGTGCCCTGCTGGCCGATCAGCAGGATCACCATCGCGGCGGCGAGCGCCTGACTGAGGATGGCGAAGTACGCGCCGCGGACCCGCCGACGGAAGACCAGTGAGCCGAGCCCGAAGGCGACCACCATCGGCAGCAGCACCGTGGCGGGCAGCGCGAACCACGGGCTGGCGAACGGCCGCCACCACAGGGGCAACTCGTCGAGTTGCCCGTACAGCTGCATGAAGTCGGGCATTCCACCCGGGCCCGCGTCGGCGAGCTTGAGGTGCATTGCCATCGCGTAGCCGCCGAGGCCGAAGAAGACGCCCTGGCCCAGGGTGAGCATGCCGCCCCGGCCCCAGGCGATCCCGATGCCGACCGCGACCATGGCGACGCAGAGGTACTTGGCGAGCAGGGCCAGCCGGAAGTCCGACAGCACCAGCGGCGCGACGGCGAACAGCAGCGCCGCGCCGAAGGCGAAGCCGGCCGCCGTCCGCAGCCGCGAGCGGCCGGCGGGCCGGCCCGGTGGTACGGGGTCAACGGGTGCCGGGCGCACGGCGGTGTCCGGCGGCGCGGGGGTCACGGCGGTCATGCGAGGCTCCTGGTCCGCAGGGTGAACAGGCCCTGTGGCCGCCACTGAAGGAACGCGACGATCGCCACGAACACGATCACCTTGGCGACGCTAAGGGTGGTCAGGTACTCCCCGGTGGCCTGGAGCACGCCGAGGGCGAAGGCGACGATCACGCTGCCCTTGAGCTGGCCGATCCCACCGACCACGACGACCAGGAAGGCGTCGATGATCAGGTTGGTGCCCATGGTCGGGCCGATCGGACCGAGCAGGGTGAGTGCCACCCCGGCGAGCCCGGCCAGGCCGGAGCCGAGGAAGAAGGTCGTCCGGTCGACCCGGGAGGTGGCGATGCCGGACACGGCGGCGAGGTCGCGGTTCTGCACCACCGCGCGGATCCGACGTCCGAGCGGGGTGAGTCGCAGCGCCAGGGTGAGCGCCGCCACGGCGGCCAGCGCCAGTGCCAGGATGAACAGCCGGTTGTTGGCGATGGTCAGCCCGCCGGGCAGCGCCACGTTGCCGGTCAGCAGCTCGGGCGCGCGGGTCTGCACGTTCGGGCTGCCGAAGATGTCCCGCGCCAGTTGCTGCAGCATCAGTGACACACCCCAGGTGACCAGCAGGGTGTCCAGCGGCCGGGCGTAGAGCCGGCGGATGAGCAGCACCTCCAGCAGGACGCCCATCGTGCCGGCGACCACGAACGCCACCGGCAGCGCGACCGCCAGCGACAGGCCGGCGCCGGTGATGCTCTGCTGCAGAACGTAGGTGGTGTACGCGCCGGCCATGATGAACTCACCGTGCGCCATGTTGATCACGTTCATCTGGCCGAAGGTCAGCGCGAGGCCGAGCGCGATGAGCAGCAGCACCGCGCCGATGCTGATGCCGGTGAAGAGTTGACCGAAGAGGACTGTCACGGTGGGTACTCCGAACTGCTGGTCGGGTGGCCCGGGCGGAGCGCGCGGCAACGCGCTCCGCCCGGGCCGGCGTCGTCAGCTCAGGCCGCTCGCCCACGGGTAGGTCTTGAGGTACGGGTCGGGCGCGACCGGCTTGCCGGAGTTCCACACCTCGGTGATCAGACCGTCCGCGCCGACCTTGCCGATCCGGGCGGTCTTGGAGATGTGCTGGGTCTTGCCGTCGACAGTGACCAGACCCTCCGGCGCGTCGAAGGTGATCCCGTCCGAGGCGGCACGGACCTTCTCCACGTCGAAGGCGCCGGCCTTCTCGACCATCGCCTTCCACAGGTGGACGCCGACGTACGCGGCCTCCATCGGATCGCTTGTCGGCTTGTCCGCGCCGTACTTCGCCTTGTACGCGGCCACGAACTTCGCGTTCGCCGCGCCCGGGGTGGTCTGGTAGTAGTTCCAGGCCGTCAGTTGGCCCTCCAGGTACTGGGTGCCGATGCCCTTGACCTCTTCCTCGGCGATCGACACCGACACCACAGGCATCGCGGCGGCGGTCAGACCCGCCGACTTGTATTCCTTGAAGAAGGCCACGTTGCTGTCACCGTTGAGCGTGTTGAACACCGCGTCCGCGCCGGACGATTTGACCTTGTTGACGATGGTGCCGAACTCGGTGGACCCGAGCGGCGCGTAATCCTCGCCCAGCACGGTCATCCCGTTCGCGGTCGCGTACGCCTTGATGATTTTGTTGGCGGTCCGCGGAAAAACGTAGTCGCTGCCGACCAGATAGACCGACTTCGCGCCCTGCGACTTGAGGTAGTCGAGCCCGGGAACGATCTGCTGGTTGGTCGTGGCCCCGGTGTAGAAGATGTAGGGCGACTGCTCCAGACCCTCGTACTGCACCGGGTAGAACAGCAACGCCTTGTTCTTCTCGAACACCGGCTTGACCGCCTTGCGGCTGGCCGACGTCCAACAGCCGAAGACGGCCGCCACCCGGTCCTCGGAGATGAGCTTCTCAGCCTTCTCCGCGAAGGTCGGCCAGTCCGAGCCGCCGTCCTCACCGACCGGCTGGATTTTCTTGCCGAGGACACCGCCGGCCGCGTTGATCTCCTCGATGGCGAGCATGATGGAGTCGCGGACCGTGACCTCGCTGATCGCCATGGTGCCGGAGAGCGAGTTGAGCAGGCCCACCTTGACGGTGTCGCCGGAGACGTCGGCGGTGACGCCGGTCGCGGCGCCCGCGTCGGTGGTCTTGCTGCCGCACGCGGTCATCGCGGCCGCGGCGACCAGGGTCATGGCACCCGCCAGGATGCGGCGGCCCCGGAATAATGACATCTACTCTCCCTGCGGTGCACTCAAGTGGCATAAGGACGGTCGGTGCGGTCCGATGGAGCTGGCGTGGGCGATGCCGAGGTCGACGGGTGGACGCCGCGCAGGGCACCGGATCGGATATGGGCACCGAAAGCGTCGACCGGCATGATTGCGTGTGTGTTTCCCGGTCCTTAATTGACTGTTTCCGAGGGTGCCGTCGGGCGGGCACGAAAAACGGCCGGCACCGTTGGGAGGAAACGGTGCCGGCCGTTCGGAAAGATGCGAGACAAGGGCCGCCACAATGGTCGACGAAAGAATCCGCCGACGGTGGGCACACAATCGTGACATCTGACGCCGTGGCCAGATACTTCACGCAGGAAGCATCTTAGGACGGGATCGGGTGGCGCTGTCAAGGGCCCGACGGGCCGGCTGTCGGCGCTGCTTCAGAGTTGGGCGAGCACTGTGAAGTCCAAGCCGTCCGCCTCGGCCAGGTAGATGCGCTGACGCACGTGCCTCTGACGCAGCCGCAACCGCCCACGCGGCCCGTGGTAGGCGACCGTGTCAGCGGCCGTCTCGATGGCCCGTACGTCGAGGGTGCGGGCCTGGCCGATCAGAGCGGCGAGCAGCATGACGCCCTCGTAGCAGGACTCCCCCAGGCTGCCCAACGGCGGCGCCTCGACCCCGAAACGCCTGGCGAACTCGCCGTGGAAGTCGAGATTCTCCTGGGTCACCAGCCCGGCGAAGAAACCCGCAGTGCTGTACAGCCTCCGGGTCGCGCCGGCACCGCTGGCCAGCAGCATGTTCTCGTCCATCAGGGTGCTCAGCCGCAGGCAGCGCTGATCCAGGCCGGACCGGGCGAACGCGCGGTTGAACCGCACCGCGTCGGCACCGACCAGCAGCATCAACACCGCGTCGGCGTCACTGTGCTCGATGCGGCGCAACACCTCGGTGAAGTCGTGCGCGTCCAACGGCAGGAAGTGCCGGCCCACCACCTGCCCACCGCCGCGCAACGCGTACCGCTGAGCCGCCCGCGAGGTACGGCGCGGCCACACGTAGTCGTTGCCCACCACGAACCAGCGACGCACCCCCTGCTCCCCGGCGAGCAGCCGCATCGCGGGCCACAGCTGGGCATCCGGCGTCTCGCTGGTCAGGAAGACCCCTTCGGTGCGTTCGCCGCCCTCGTAGAGTGCGGTGTAGACGTACGGCACCCGGTGCGCCACGCGGGGCGCCAACGCCTGGCGCACCGAGGAGATGTGCCACCCCGTCACCCCCTGCACGGCCCCCACCGACACCAACGCCTCGACCTCGGCGGCCACCTCGGCCGGCGGTGCGCCACCGTCGACCGGCACCAGCCGCACCTCCCGGCCCAGCACACCACCGCACCGATTGATCTCCTCCACCGCGAGTTGCGCGCAGAGCTCGCACGTGGGGCCGAACATGCCGGCCGGCCCGCGCATCGGGTAGACCAGCGCGATGCTGACCACGGCACGGTCGACGGTCAGCCACGGCGGTGCCGGCGCGGACATGAGCACATGATTGCCCGGCCCACGACGGAAGACCAGCGCTCACCACTGACCGGGACGACTCGCTACCATGACAGGGCCACCGGACCAGGGAGTTTCATGTCAGACGTGCCCGGGGCGCCAGCCGACCTGCTGCGCTCGCTCACCCGCGCCGAACGGCTGCTCTCCCGCCGGCTGGGCGCCGTTCTGGCCGACGACGCGTTGAGCATCGAGGCGTGGCGGGTGCTCTGCCTGCTCGCCGACGGCCAGGGTCACCCGATGAGCGAGGTGTCCGTTGAGGCGTCGCTGCCACCGGGCACCCTCACCAAGCTGGTCGACCAACTCGTCGACCGCAACCTCGTCTTCCGCCGGATCGATCCGATCGACCGCCGACGAATTCGGGCGTACCTGACCGTGCGGGGCCGCCGCGAGCACGCCCGCCTGGACGAACGGGTCCGGGCCAGCATCGCCGAGCTGGGCATCACGGATATGGGCATCACGGAGATGGGCGTCGCGGAGACCAGCGAGCCGGGCACGCCCCCGGCCGCCAACCTCGTACGCCAGCTCGACGACCTGATCGGCCGCCTCGACCCGGCCCGGCAACGAGTGCACGCCGACGCGGCCGGCCCACACCGCTGACCCCTTCCCCGCGTTCGGTACGGCCTTGAGCGCGGCCCGACCTCCCACCCCCACATGGCAGAGAGCGTGATGTCTGTGAGTCATCGTGATGACTCAGAGACATCACGCTCTCTGGAGTGTCCTCCGGCCGGCACCGTCGTGCGCTGCACCAACCTGGCCTCGGGAACGCGGCCCGGTAGCGGCTCCTCAGACCGTTAGGTGGGCGCGCAGGGTGTGCGCATCGGGGGCGGTGGCGGTCCACAGTGTCGCCGGGCCGCCGGCCAACGGCAGCCGGGCGACACTGCCCTCGACCGTCGGAGGTTCGGCGGGCCGCGACGGGTCGACCACCAGCAGCGACCCGGTGGCCGGGGCGCCGCCGAGCACAGCCGGGCCGGCCCAGCCCGGCGCCTGCGGCCCCACCGCGAGGGACTGGCGCAGCAGTGGTCGACAGGCGTAGTCGACCTGGGTGTGCACCACGGCGCCGCCGGGGGCCTCGCCGTACCTGCCGCAGATCAGCTCGTCGCGCCACCGCAGGCTCGCACCGGCGGCCAGGTCGATCCGGGATTCGGCGAGGTGCGCGCAGCCGGCCGCGGCGACCAACTGTTCCGGAAGCCAGTGCAGCGTGGCACCGGCGTGTACCACCGCCCGCACCGCCATCCGGGACACGGCACCCGCGCGACCCGGCAGGGCGATCGACGCGGCGACGCTGTGCACCCGAACCGCCGCGCCCGGACCCACCTCGATCTCCAGGCGGAGATCGTCCCCGGCGAGCGGTCCGGCCGCCCCGCCGACGAGGTGCACCGTGGCGACACCACCGTCGGTCGGGGTCTGGCGCAGCAGCAACGGCGTTTCGCCGTGCAACTCGACCAGGGCCGTGCCGCCCCGATCGTCGACCCGAGCGACCAGCCGGGCGCGCGCTCGCATCAGGCCGTGCCGGCCGGCACGGCGAGCGGGTGCAGTGCGGCGTGGTGGGCCAACTCGTGCCGGATCCACTCCGCGACCGACGTCGCCGTGGGGTCTCCCACGATGGACAGGAAGAGGGTCGGAAGGTCGCCGCGCCGGGCCCGCGCGTCACGATCCATGACGGCGAGGTCGGCACCCACCATCGGCGCCAGGTCGGTCTTGTTGATCACGAGAAGGTCGGCGGCGGTGACCCCTGGCCCGCCCTTGCGGGGCACCTTGTCCCCACCCGCCACGTCGACCACGAAGATCTGCCGGTCGACCAGCCCTCGACTGAAGGTCGCGGTCAGGTTGTCCCCACCGCTCTCCACGAGGACCAGGTCCAGCGGCCCGACCGCATCGGCCAGTTCGTCGATGGCGTCCAGATTGGCGCCGATGTCGTCGCGGATCGCTGTGTGCGGGCAGCAACCGGTCTCGACCGCGCGAATCCGGGTCGGGTCCAGCACTCCGGCCCGGCGGAGAAAGTCGGCGTCCTCGGTCGTGTAGATGTCGTTCGTCACCACGCCGAGCCGCAGCTCGTCGGCGAAGGCACGGCAGAGCGCGGCCACCAGGGCCGTCTTGCCGGACCCGACCGGGCCGCCGATGCCGACCCGCAGGGCACGGCCGGCGCGCGCCAACGGCGGATGCGGGTCCACCCCCGGCTCCGGGTGGGTGTGCGGAACGGTCTCGTCGTGGGGTGGGGTGGCCGGCGGCGGCGTGGTCGGTTCGACGGCGGGTACAGCGCTCGGCACAACGGCGTCAGGACGCAAAGAGACGCACCTCCCAGGTGGCATGGATTTCGGCATGGATGTCGGCGAGTGGAGCGGCGGCGGCCGGCAGCCGCTCCGGTGGGTCGTCGGCGGCCCGCGCCGCGTCGGCGGCCGTGCCGTCGCAGGCGTCGGCCAAGCCGACCAGCAGGGCCTGGACCCGGTACGGGTCGAGGCCGAGCAGACGTACGCCGGCGCTGGCCGCCCCGGTCAGCGTCCCGTACGCGGCGATCGTGGCGGTCTCGCTGCGGGACAGCCCGGCCGCGGCACAGAGCAGCCCGAGCACCAGCGGCTGGTGTGCGCCACCGGGCGTCGCGGGCAGGTCGGCGAACGGGGCGTCCGGCCAGATGGTCCGCCCGGCTCGCAGCAGCGCTCGGCCCTGTCGGCGCGAGACCGCCCGCAACGCCGGGGCGGCGGTACGTGCGTCCAGCTCCGCGTCGAGCCGGGCCAGCGCCCCCGACCGAGCGGCAGACCCGGCCGACGCCCCCGACCGGACGGCAGACCCGGCCGACGCCTCCGACGGTCGGGCGGACCGGGCCGGGTGCGCCGAGCCGACCGTCTCGGGCATTGCCACCCGGTGTGCGGCCGCCGCGAATGCCGCGCCGACCAGACCGGCGGTGGCCAACCGTCCGGCCAGGAACGACTCCAACGAGAGCAGGTCGGTGACCCGACCGGCGGCGACGGCCGCCTCCAGACCACCGGAGTGCGCGTGCGCCCCGGCCGGGAAGCGCCCGTCGGCCAACAGCAACAACAGGCTCGGCGTCGCCATCAGAACAGGAAGTACCGCTGGGCCATCGGCAGCCGGGTCACCGGGTCCGGCTCCACCACCTGCCCGTCGATCCGCACGGTGAAGGTGTCCGGGTCCACCTCGATGCGCGGCATCGCGTTGTTCTCCGGCAGGTCGGCCTTGCCCCGCGACCGCACGTCGTTCACCGGCACCACCCGGCGTCGCACGTCCAGGCGGAGCCCGGCGTCCAGGGCCGCCGGGGCCACGAAGGCCAGGCTCGTGGCCGCCGCCGCCGCGCCGTACGCCCCGAACATCGGCCGGGGCAGCATCGGCTGTGGTGTCGGGATCGAGGCGTTGGCGTCACCCATCTGGGCGTACGCGATCATGCCGCCCTTGATCACCAGTAGCGGCCGGACGCCGAAGAACGCCGGGTCCCAGAGCACCAGGTCGGCGAGCTTGCCCGGCTCGACCGAGCCGATCTCCTGTTCCAGCCCGTTGGCCATCGCCGCGCAGATGGTGTATTTCGCCACGTACCGCCGGGCCCGGTGATTGTCGGCGGCCCCGTCACCCGGCAGCGCGCCGACCCGGTCCTTCATGACGTGGGCGCTCTGCCAGGTTCGCATGATCACCTCGCCGACCCGGCCCATCGCCTGCGCGTCGGAACCGATGATGGAGATCGCGCCGAGGTCGTGCAGCAGGTCCTCGGCGGCCATCGTGGATGGTCGGATCCGGCTCTCGGCGAACGCCAGGTCCTCCGGAACAGAGGGGTTGAGGTGGTGGCAGACCATCAACATGTCCAGGTGCTCGGCCAGGGTGTTGGCGGTGTACGGCCGGGTCGGGTTGGTCGATGACGGCAACACGTTCGGTTCGCTGGCCACCGTGATGATGTCCGGCGCGTGCCCGCCCCCTGCTCCCTCGGTGTGGTACGAGTGGATCGCCCGCCCACCGATCGCCCGCAGGGTGTCGGCGACGAAGCCTGCCTCGTTGAGTGTGTCGGTGTGGATCGACACCTGGACCCCTGACGCGTCCGCCACCCGCAGGCAGGCGTCGATCGCGGCCGGGGTGGTGCCCCAGTCCTCGTGCAGCTTGAATCCGCCCGCACCGGCCCGCAACTGTTCCCACAGCGCCTCGGTGGAGACGGTGTTGCCCTTGCCGAGCAGCAGCACGTTGACAGGCATCGTGTCCAGCGCCTCGTGCATCCGGGCCAGGTGCCAGGCGTTCGGGGTGACGGTTGTCGCGCGGGTTCCCTCGGCTGGCCCGGTGCCGCCGCCGACCATCGTGGTGATGCCGCTGGCCAGTGCCTCGGTGACGATCTGCGGGCAGATGAAGTGCACGTGGGTGTCGACCGCGCCGGCGGTGAGGATCCGCCCGTTGCCCGCGATCACCTCGGTCGACGGGCCGATGACCAGGTCGGGGTGGACACCGGGCATGGTGTCCGGGTTGCCGGCCCGGCCGAGCGCCACGATGCGCCCGTCGCGCAGCCCCACGTCGGCCTTGACCACGCCCCAGTGGTCGAGCACCACCGCGCCGGTGATGACGGTGTCCAGTGCCCCCTCGGCGCGGGTGGCCCGGGACTGGCCCATCGACTCACGGATCACCTTGCCGCCGCCGAAGACCGCCTCGTCGCCGCCCACGCAGTGGTCGGTCTCCACCTCGATGAGCAGGTTGGTGTCGGCCAGTCGGATCCGGTCACCGGTCGTCGGCCCGTACAGGTCGATGTAGCGGTCCCTCCGCACGGCGCTCACCGCGACGACCCGTCGGCCGCGACCGCGTGCGGCGGCGGGTCCAACGCTCCCGCGCACTCTGCGCGCAGGCCCGGCACGATCCGCGCGCCGCCGAGCGGAACGAGGTCGACGGTGCGGCTGATGCCCGGCTCGAACCGGACCGAGGTGCCCGCCGGAACGGCGAGCCGCTGCCCCCACGCCGCGCCCCGGTCGAACGACAGCGCCGGGTTGGCTTCGGCGAAGTGGTAGTGCGAGCCGACCTGCACCGGGCGGTCGGCGGTGTTGACCACGAGCAGCGTGGTCAACGGACGCCCCACGTTGATCTCGACCGGGTCGGCCGCCGGCAGGATCTCCCCGGGGATCACGGGATCGGGTGGTGCACCGTCACCAGCTTGGTGCCATCCGGGAACGTCGCCTCCACCTGCACCTCCCTCAGCAGCTCGGGGATGCCGTCCTGGACGTCGTCGCGGCCGAGCACCGTCCGGCCGGCCGACATCAGGTCGACCACCGACCGCCCGTCGCGGGCCCCTTCGAGGAGGAACGCGGTGATCACCGCGACGGCTTCGGGGTAGTTGAGGCGCAGGCCGCGTTCGCGGCGGGCGCGGGCGACATCGGCCGCGACGTGGACGAGCAGGCGGTCCTGCTCGTGCGGGCTGAGGAACACGGGGCTCTCCCGGTGGGTCGGCGTGCCCCGGCTCGCCGTCGGCTCCACGCGGAGCCGCCCGGGGCAGCAAGACCCGGGCACGAGCTGGGAGTCACACGACCGCCGGGTCACCGCCGACGGGGCGCTCCGGGATTCCACCATCCCGGCCCGCGCGACGGGCAACCGGCGGTGTCGGGTCGGATGCGGACCGCACCGCCCACCGCTGAGCAGACCGTAGAGGATCGCCACCGACCGAGGCAACAGTCCACTGGGGATCGCGCCGGTCCCCCGCCGGCTACCGGTACGGCGGCGGGCAGGGGATGATCACCGGATGACGGCGACGAGGGGTACGCGCGCACTGCTCGGTGTTCTGTTCCTGGCGGCGGCCACGGTCGGGGCGTGGATCCTCTGGCTGGGCTGGGACACCCGGTACACGGTCGACGCGCAGACCGGCGCGAGCAGCGGCCCGTACGAGCCGTGGCAGGTGATCGGTTGTGTGCTGACGCTCGTGCTGCTGGCCGCGCTCGCCGGGACGCGGCTCAGCCCGTGGCTGGTGGCGCCGGTGATGACTGTGGCGTTCACGGCGGTCTGGTCGTGGCGGGCCGCGGGGACCGACGACAGCGGGTTGTGGGTGGTCGGGGGGATTCTGGTGCTGGTCGGGATGGCGGCCGGCAGCACTGTGGTGAGCCTCGCCGGGCGGCGGGTCGGCCAGCGGTTCGCCGGCCGATCCGCCTAGGGACGACCCATCGCCACGTGGGTGCCGAAATGCTACGAAGGAAAGATGCCTGACCTGACCAGCTCCCGTGATGCCACGTCCCTCACGACCCCGCGGCTGCTGTTGCGCGGCTTGCGAAGCGATGACCTGGACGGGTTCGCCGCGGTCAACGCGCAGCCCGAGGTGATGCGCTACATCCATGACGGCCGTACCCTGGACCGGGCCGCGACCGCGGAGCGTCTGGCCATCTATCAGCGGCAGTGGGACGAGCACGGCTTCGGCCTGTACGCGGTGGAGATCAGAGAGACCGGCGAGCTGGCCGGTTTCACCGGACTGGCGGTGCCGACCTTCCTGCCCGAGATCATGCCGGCTGTGGAGATCGGCTGGCGGCTCGGCCGCGCGTACTGGGGTCGGGGCCTGGCCACCGAGGCGGCCCAGGCCGTTGTCGCCCACACCCGTGCCGAGCTCGACCTGCGGCGGCTGGTCAGCATCCACGTCGTCGGCAACGAGGCGTCCGCGCGGGTGATGGTCAAGCTCGGCATGTCGCTGGAGCGCGAGACCGTGCAGCCGGACACCGGCCGCCAGGTCCGGGTCTACGCGATGGACCTGTAGGCGGCCGTGGCGTCGGTTGCCGCGCGAGGTTGGTGACGCTGATCCGGGCGTGACCATCCATCGTGGAAACGTGTGATGTGTGATCTCATGTGGTGGTGATCACTCCGACTCCCCTCATGCGTCTGGTGGCCGGTGTGTGGGGGTTCAAGACCCTCGCGGTCGGCGTCGAGCTGGGCCTCTTCACCCGGTTGGCCGGCGGGCGGACGATGACCGTCGAGCAAGCCTCCGCCGAGTTCGGGCTGCCCGACCGGCCCGCGGACCTGCTGCTGGCCGCCAGTGCGTCGCTCGGCCTGCTGGAGAAGTCCGGCGACGGTTACCGCAACACGGAGTTGGCCGAGCAGTTCCTGGTCGAGGGCCGCCCGTACTACTTCGGGGCGCAGGTCCGCTACTCGGACCTGCGCACCTACCTGCCCTGGCACCGCATCGGCGAGGCCCTGCGCACGGATCGGCCGTTGACCTGGGACCCGGAGTCCCAACAGTCGATGTTCGACACCGCCGACCCGGCCATGCTGGCGCAGTTCTGGGACGCGATGTTCTCCACGTCCAGCTTCACCGCCAGCGCGTTGGCCGACGCGTACGACTTCTCGGCGCATCGCCGGTTGCTCGACGTGGGCGGCGGGGCGGGCGCGTTCCCGATCGAGTTCTGCCGCCGCCTGCCCGAGTTGCGGGCGACAGTCCTGGATCTGCCGCACGTCTGCGTCCGGGCCCGGGAGCGGATCGCCGAGGCCCGCCTGACCGGGCGGATCGAGGCGGTGAGCGGCGACTTCCTTGCCGATCCGGCGCTGCCGGACGGGCACGACGTCATCCTGCTCAGCATGATCCTGCACGACTGGGACGAGCCGACGAACCGGGAGTTGCTGGCCCGGTGCCACGCGGCGTTGCCGCCCGGAGGGGCGATCGTCGTCTGTGAACTGCTGCTCAACGACGAGCGCACCGGACCGCCGGAGGCGGCCCTGATGGGGATGAACATGCTTGTCGAGACCGAGGGCGGCCGGAACTACTCAGGCGCCGAGTACACGGCCTGGCTCACCGACGCCGGCTTCGTCGACGTCCACACGGTGCCGTTCGACGCCCCCGGCGCCAACGGCGCGGTGGTGGCCCGCCGGGCCTGACCGACGACGACACCCGGCCCCGGTGTGAACCGTGGGCCGGGTGTCGCGGCGCCTCACGGCGCTGGCGTCCGATCGGCTACCGGTACGGGTCAGGCGCGAGCCTTGGCCGGCTGCTTCATGAAGTCCATGACCGCCTTGTTGACCTCGTCGGCGTGGGTCCACGGGATACCGTGCGGCGCACCCTTGAGCGTGATGAGATTGGCGGTCGGCATCATCGGCCCGAGCCGCTGACCGGTCACCGGGTAGGGCAGCACCCGGTCCTGGTCACCCTGCACGATCAACACCGGAATGTTGATCTTCGGCAGGTCCTGGCGGAAGTCTTCCTGCCAGGCGTTCACGCTGTCATGGGTGGCCTTGCCGGAGGCCATCGCGCCGATCTGCCAGTGCGCCCGGTACGCCTCCTCGCTGACCCGCTTGCCCATGTTCTGGTCCGGGTTGAAGAACGCGTCGCAGAAGGACGTCAGGTAGGCGAACCGGTCCTTGATGATGGCGTCCTGGAAACCCTTGAACAGGTTCAGGTCGACGCCTTCCGGGTTGTCCTTGGCCTTGGCCAGCATCGGTTGCAGCGGGCTGAGCAACACGGCCCGGCTCACACGCCGCGAGCCGTAGTTGCCCAGGTACCGGACCACTTCGCCGGTGCCCATCGAGTGACCGATCAGTGTCACCTCGTTCAGGTCCAGTTCGGTCATCAGCACGTCCAGGTCTGCGGCGAACGTGTTGTAGTCGTACCCGAACGCTGGCTGGGCGGAGTTGCCGTTACCGCGCCGGTCGTAGGTGATCGTCCGGTATCCGGCGTTGAGCAGCGCGGTTGTTTCCTTCTCCCAGGTCGCCCCGTTGAACGGGAAACCGTGGATCAACACCACCGGCTTACCGGAACCGTGGTCCTCGTAGTACAGGTCGATGGGCGCGGAGTTTTCCGTACCCACGGTGATGAAAGGCATGTTTGTCTCCTGCTCCGGTCTCGGGCTGTCGGACGCCCCGCGCTTTCCCGTCGGGTCGCCGGATATGCGGGCCGTCAGATCGGCCCGAAGGCACGGACAGGGGTGTCCTTATCGGGCCGCGACGGCCTAGCCTCGGAGGGTGAGCCTTCCGCCCCGATTGCGGGCCGTCAGCGATCTACACGTCGGGCACCCGCAGAACCGCGCGTTCGTCCAGGATTTGTACCCGGAGAACGACGGCGACTGGCTGCTCGTCGCCGGTGACGTCGCCGACCGGTACGCCGACATCGAGTGGGCGCTCGGGCTGCTGAGCAGCCGGTTCGCGCGCGTCGTCTGGGCGCCGGGCAACCACGAGCTGTGGACGCCGCCGGGGGACCCGGTCACGCTGCGCGGCGAGGAGCGCTACCGCGAGCTGGTCCGGCTGTGCCGACGGCTGGGGGTGGTCACCCCGGAGGATCCGTACCCGGTGTGGGACGGCGACGGCGGCCCGGCCACCATCGCCCCGCTCTTCGTGCTCTACGACTACACGTTCCGGGTGCCCGAGGCCCGCACCCAGGAGGAGTCGCTGGCCCTGGCGTACGCCGCCGGGGTGGTCTGCACCGACGAGGCGCTGCTACACCCCGACCCGTACCCGAGTCGGGAGGCGTGGTGCGCGGCCCGGATCACCGAGACCGAGCGCCGGCTGGCCGAACGCGACCCGGCGCTGCCGACGGTGCTGGTCAACCACTACCCGCTGGTGCGGGAACCCACCGACATCCTGCGGTACCCGCTGTTCGCCCAATGGTGCGGCACTGTCCGGACCAGCGACTGGCACCTGCGCTTCGACGCCGCCACCATGGTTTACGGGCACCTGCACATCCCCCGCACCACATTCCACGACGGGGTGCGTTTCGAGGAGGTCTCCCTCGGCTACCCCCGCGAGTGGCAGCGCCGAGGGCCGGTGCCCAACCCGGTGCGCACCATCCACCCCGCGGACGACAGGCGCCGACGCGCGACCGTCAACGGGTGAGGCCGTCAGGATTTCCGCAGCGGCCGGAACGCGGCCCGCACCTCGGCGGAGAAGAGTTCCGGCTCCTCCCACGCCGCGAAGTGCCCGCCGCGGTCGGCCTCGTTGAAGTACGCGATGCCGGGGTAGACCGCCTCGGCCCAGCTACGCGGAGCGGCCCATATCTCGCCGGGGAACGTGGTGAAGCCAACCGGAACCGTGACCGGCGGCGGAGCCTGACCGGCCGCCTGAGCCGCGGCTAGAAACCGCCCCTGCTCCCAGTACCACCGGGCGGACGAAGCACCGGTGCCCGTAAACCAGTACAGCGTGATGTTGTCGAGGATGCTGTCCCGGGTGAGACCGCCGGCCGGATCACCGTCGAGGAACGCGCGGGAGATCTTGTAGTAGCTGTCCGTGTCGTGGTCGAGCATCCAGGCCGCCATCCCGACAGGCGAGTCCAGCAGCGAATAGCCGACCGTCTGCGGCCGGGTGGACTGCTCCAGGAAGTAGCCGAAACCGTCCATCGAGAACAGCTTGAGCGCGTCGAGCGCGGCGCGTTCCTGCTCGGAACTCGCCGGCAACTTGTCCTTGATGCCGACCGCCCCGGCGAGCAGGTTGACGTGGATGCCGAGCAGCCCCTCTGGTGCTTGACGCCCCATGGCGTCCGTGACGGCCGCGCCGACGTCGCCGCCCTGTGCGACGTAGCGCGAATACCCGAGGCGGTCCATGAGTTTCGCCCACGCCTGTGCCATCCGCGCGGCATCCCAGCCGAGGTCGGTCGGCTCGCCGGAGAAGCCGTAGCCCGGCAACGACGGCAGCACCAGGTGGAACGCGTCCTCGGGCGTGCCGCCGTGCGCCGTCGGGTCGGTCAGCGGGCCGACGGCCCCGAGCAACTCGACGACCGAGCCCGGCCAGCCGTGCGTCATGATCAGCGGCAGGGCGCTCTCATGCTGCGATCGCACGTGGATGAAGTGAATCTCGACGCCATCGATGTTCGTCGTGTACTGCGGCAGCGCATTCAGCTTCGTCTCGCACGCACGCCAGTCGTAATCGCTTATCCAGTAGCGGGCCAACTCCTGGATCGTCGCCAGCTGCACCCCCTGCGAGCGATCGGTGACCAACTCGCGCGTGGGCCATCGGGTAGCCGCGATCCGGCGACGCAGATCGGCGATCGCGTCCTCCGGTGTGTCGAGCCGGAAGGGACGAACTTCGTTGTCGTCGGACATCTTCCCCACCTCGCCACGTCGAGCCGGCACGTGCCGACGCACCGGCGGTGCCGGCACTCGCCCAGTCTCACAGCGGGCCGGCGCCACCCGGGCCGAAACGCGAATCGCCGGCCCACCCGCCCAGATCTTGCAGTTTCGGTCGCCGAAATGCGCCGAACACCCCCGACGCCGAGTCAATCGGCGCAAGATCGCAAATCGGCTAGCCCCGTCTTCCGCACAACGGCGGTGCCGGAGAGGTCGCCCAAGTGGTCGCGGCGATGACCGAGTTTACGAAGATGACCGCACCACGGGACTTCCTGCTGATCGGCGACTCCAAATGGTGTCCTACGGCAACGTGTCGGCGATGATCGAGGCCGGTGTCGGGTTCATCGCCCCCGCGTCCGCTCTATCCGCACGCCGCCAAGACAAGGCAGAGCAGTTCGCCCTCGTCGTCGACGATCTCGTAGCCGGTGACGTACTCCGAGTCGTGCACGGGGAAGACGAGGGCGTTGGCACCGGTCTCCCGGTCCACCACGACGTTCGTCCAGTTGTCCTTGCGGTGGCGTGGCCCTTTGGCCAGGATGCCGTCCCGTGCGTCACGGACGAACGAGGACGCGTCGCCCACGTGCGGGAGCGAGCGACGCATGGCCTCTTCACCCCACAAGACGGCGAAGTCCTCGATCAGGTGGACGTCGTGGTAGCCCGCGACGTCCCAGTTTGCCCTCTCGATCCGATAGGGCTCGGTCAGTGGGATCACGACCATGGTGACGGTGTGCCAGAACGCCTCGGGGTCCTCGTCTTGCGGGGGAAAGGCGCAGGTTCCCGCGTACACCGGGTGAGTACCCGCCGGGAGTTGATGACTGAACCCTCCTTCAGTGAGCCATGGGGTCTCCCAGGTGATCGGACCGTCCACCACGACGAGATCACCGGCGTGGTCGAACCACGTGGGCCTGACCAGCATGGAGTACGCCGGCGGAGCTGGCGCGTACTTGTCGACCAGGCGCCACAACAGTTCTTCCACCTTCACGGGTCGTGTCCTCCTGGATGATCGCCATCCCGTCGCATCCGGCTCTCCGCGCAGCAAGCGATCATCGTCCTCACCTCGGCGTCGCAGGCCATCCAACGACCACATTCACCAAAATGACCCTGCCTAGGTCAGCGCGACAGTCATCGGACGAGATGGACAGCTAGTTCGATATCTCACAAATCAAAGCATCTCGCCACCGGCGATGAATATACAAGCCCGATCAGTTAATTCAAGCTCCTGCTTGATCGGGGGCTCTGCCAGGGTGTTCGGTTGTGGACCAGCATGGACGACATTGGGCTCGGTATGTCGCGGCGAGTATCGAGAAGCAGCTGGGCGCGTTGCCGGTGATCGCCGATTACTGTCGCCGTCTGGATCTGGCGGGGAACATCGACCGGACCTGTCCGATTCGCGATATATCGGACCTGACCCATGGACAGGTGATCGAAACGCTGGTCGCGAACCGGTTGACCTCGCCGGCGCCGCTGGTCCGGGTGGCCGGCTGGGCAGACATGCACGCGGTGGAGGAGGTCTTCGGTATCGATCCCGCGCTGCTCAACGACGACCGGATCGGCCGCGCGCTGGACGCGATCGCCCCCGAACTCGACCACATCGTCGGATCCGTTGGCGCGCAGGCAATCTCAGTGTTCGGGCTGGACACGTCCCGGCTGCATTGGGACATGACCTCGATCTCGCTGTTCGGGGCCTACGACCACGCCGACGCCGACCACCCGGCACCGAAATTCGGGCATCCCAAAGACCGCCGCCTGGACCTGAAGCAGATCCAGGCCGGGCTGGCGGTCACCGGCGACGGCGGGATACCGGTCTTCCATCGGACCTACGACGGCGGAGCCGGTGAGGTCGCCCAAGTCGTCGGCGCGATGACCGAACTGCAGAAGATGGCCACTCCACGGGACTTCCTGCTTATCGGGGACTCCAAACTGGTGTCATACGGCAATGTCTCGGCGATGATCGACGCCGGTGCCGGGTTCATCGCCCCCGCGTCCAAGGCCTACACACCGGCCGTGACACTGGCCGCGCTGGACCTCCACACGGCCACCGAGGTGGACTACGTCGCGCAGGGCGACGCGGGCGCACCCGTCGCCGAACGTGGCAGGTGGCGGGTCACCGAGGACACCATGACCCTGACCGGGAAACGCAAGCGTGACCCGATACTCACGCTGCGGCGGGTGTTCGTGCACTCCACCGCCCGAGCACACGCCGCGGCCACCGCGCGGACCCGCAAACTCGACCGCGCCACCGGCGACCTGGGGCGCCTGCAAGGCGGCCTGGGGTCCAGGCACTACCCCGACGAGAACACGGTGACCATCCGGATCGCCGCGATCGCCTCCGCCCGCCGGGTCACCGCCTACCTGCGCACCCAGGCCGGTATCAATCCCGCCACCGGCAAACCCACCCTCACGTGGTGATTCGACCAGGCCGCACTGGACGCCGAGACCGCCACCGACGGCCGGTACGCCCTGCTGACCAACCTGCCCGCCGACGTCACCCCGGCCGAGATCCTGCAACGTTACAAAGGACAGGAAGTCGTGGAACGCCGCTACAACACCATCAAAGGCCCCCGGGCTGTCGCGCCGATGTTCCTGAAGAACAACCGGCGCATCGCCGCCCTCATCACCGTGATCTGCCTCGCGCTGCTGATCTTCTGCCTGATCGAACGGCAAGTCCGCCTGGTGATCGCCCCGCACATCAAACTCGACGGCCTCTACGCGGGCAGACCCGCCAAACCCACCGGACGGCTGATCTTCGAGGCGCTGGCCCGACTCCGCCTCATCCCCGCCGTCAACGGGCAGCCACCAGGGATTCCTCAACCACCACCACTCCAAGCCCGGCTGCTGGACCTACTCGGTGTCGACCCCACCCGGCCACGATGATCAAATAACTCCCCACTCGACGATCACCCCGAGTTGATCAATCCCCATGTGCGGAATGCCCGACTAGCCCGTGGTAGCGCGGGCGGCGGTGTCGATGAAGTCTGCGACAGGGCCGGGTTGCGAGACTGCCACGGCGTGAGACGCGTCGATCTCGATAGTGGTGGACCCTGCCCTTTGGGCCATGAAGCGTTGCAGGTCCGGCGGAATGCCCAGGTCCTGGGTGCTGACCAGGGTCCACGACGGGATGGACTTCCAGGCCACCTTGGTCACGGACCCGGTCTGGGCGCTTTCAGTGGGCGGCCGCTGCGTGACCGCCATCAGCGCGGCCACATCGGGGGCGACGTCGGCAGCGAACACTGCGTGGAACTTCTCCTCCTCGATGTACTGCTCCATGGCCGGGCTGCCGTCGGCGAGACGACAGGGAACCATCCTGATTGCAGTACCGAGCTGACTTCCGGGATATTTCATCGTCAAGGCGAGCACACTTTCGCCGACGTCCGGGCTGATGCTGGCGACGTACACCAAAGCCTTCACGTTGGCGGCACCATCCGCGGCCTCGGTCATCACCGCCCCGCCGTACGAGTGAGCGGCCATCACGACCGGACCGTCCACGGTGTCGACAATCGAGCGAATATAAGTGGCGTCTTCCTGCACTCCGCGCAGCGGGTTGGCGAGTGCCATGACCGGATAGCCTCGACGCTTGAGGTTGGCGATCACGCCATTCCAGCTCGACGAGTCGGCGAACGCCCCATGGACGAGCACAACAGTGGGCAGCCCTGCCTTCTGACCGGACGTGTCAGGAGTAGCGCTCATTCGGCATCACCTTCCGGAAAGACACACTTCCGCTGGACAGTGGGAGCACGACGGCAATCGGCAGAAACGTTCGACGGGACGTCTGGATGGCTCCGCGCGGCGATCCGAATTCCGGCCTCCCGGTGCGTACAGCACCAGTATTCAGCAGGGGACGTGACTTCCGTCAGCGATTCAAGAGACGGGCGAATCCTCACAAGGTTGCAGGACTGGAGATCCGTCATCAACGGGTGAGGCCGACCACCGCGGCCAGTCGCGCCACACCGGCCGGCGCCGGCTGCGCACGGGCAACATCGGCGATCACGGTACGCGCCAACGGCCGGCACCGAACCTCAGCCGGCGCGACACTGTCCGCGTCGACAAGTGCGCGAGCAGCCCCACGCAGGTCACCAACCTTGCGGTATGCCGTCGCGGCGTCGACCAGGTACGCGCCCCGATACTCAGCCGGCAACCGCCGCCACCCCTCCCGCCGAACCACCGTCGAGTGCATTTGCAGCGCCTCGACGGCGTCACCCCGCTGCGCCACCACCAGCACCCGCGCCAACTCGACGACGACCGGCCCGAAGCTGGTGCGGTGCGGATCGTCGTACCCCCTCAGGCTGGCCGCGACGCCCGCGGCCCGCTCGGTCAGCTCCTCGGCCCGTCGGCTCTCACCGCAGCCGGCAGCGGCCAGGGCCGCCTGCACCAGCAGCGTCCCACCCACCGTCCACTCCCCCGCCGGCCGCCGCCGCGCGGGCGCACCCTCGCCCTCGCTCCGGCCCTCGCTTCGTTGATCATGAGGTTGACGGGCGGTTTGATCTCCACGAAGCCCGCCAACCTCATGATCAACCGGGTGGGAGGGCGCCGGGAGGATGCGGTTCGCGGCGGTTTCGGCCGCTGTTAGGGCTAGGCGGTCGCGGTTCGACGCGCGGAGCGCCTGGGCCACCGAGATGGCCGCCGTTGCCACCAGGATCGGGTCGTCGGCGGCGGCGGACATCGCCCGGTCGGCGGTCAGCCAGCCGAGGTCGGCCTCGCCGAGCTTGACCAGCAGCGACGAGGTGATCCGGTACGTCTGCACCAGCAGTTCCGGTGTCCGGGCGCCCTGGGCGGCGTCGAGCAGACCCGGCAGGACTCGCACCAACTGGCCGTAGTGCGCATGCTGGTAGCTCAACCAGGCGTACCCGACCTGCCTTCTTAGCTCGTCGGTCTGCTCTGGGGCTTGCGAGGTGTCGTAGCGGGCGAGAGCGGCCCGGATGTCGTCCACCCCGTCCGGCGTGCCCGCCGAGGTGCTGCGCTGCTGGCCGAGCAGCACCTCCGGGTCGACCCGCAGGACGTGGGCCAACTCCTGGATCACCGAGTACCGGTCCAGGGCGCGCACACCCCGCTCCACCTTGTCCACCCAACTCTTCGACCTGCGCAGCCGATCCGCGAGCATCTGTTGCGTCATCGACCGCCGCACCCGCCACCGCGCCACCCGCCGACCGATCGGCACGTCATCGCTGCTCACGCCGCCACCGCCGGTCCGGGACCGCGCGGGTCGTGTCGTTCACGGGTACGCGCTCCGCCGCCGCCTGGGCCAGGAGACGCTGCTTGGCAGCCTCCCGCTCGACCGCCTCACATTGCTCGCCGCTGCTCGCCGGCTCGTCGCCTTGCATGCCCACCTCCATCAGCCGGTGCCGACGCTTGGACTGCACCGGCACCTAGAACTCCTGCAACCAGCGAAGCCGTCTGCCGAGCGACGGGCCAGATGGCAAGCAATGCGTGCGATTGCGCTGGTCAGGACGTGGGTTGCGCAGGGTTGCGCCGGTCCCCAAAGGACCTCGACAACCCGCAGGGTCGTCACTAGTTGTAGTTGGCTGATGCCTGGAGGCGGAACCATGGCACGACCGGTGACGAACGCCGCGTTCGAGGGGCTGCTGAGTGCCGCCGGCTACGGTAATGGGCACGCCGCCTTCGCTCGCCAGCTCAATCACGCCGGCCGCGACCAGGGCGCCTGGCGATACGACGCCGCCAGCGTCTACTGGTGGTTACGCGGTCGCCGGCCAGGCGACCATGTCCAAGCCGCCATGGCCGAGACGCTAACCCGCAAGCTCGGTCGCTCCGTCGCCGTCACGGAGCTGGGCTTCGGCGCACCCGACAGCCTCGGAACGTGCGTCTACCCCGCGTCCGTCGATGGCGCGATCAACACCGCCGAGCACATCTGGACGAGGCTCGCCAAGCACCTTCACCCACAGGTCAGTGAGGCGTTCGACAGCGGCAAAGCTTTACAGGCGGCACTCGGTTGGCGGTATGACCCGAGCGACGTGACCGCCAGCAGGAGCGGCCGACAGCAAGTCACCCCCACCGACGTTCAGTCGCTGTACGCGCTGGCGGACCATTTCACCGACCTCGACCGACGCCACGGCAGCGGCTCTCCGCGCACCCGTTCCGTCATGGCCGACTTCCTCGTACGCCAGGTCGCACCCATGCTGCACGACAGCTACACCGAAGCCGTAGGACGCGACCTCATGCGCGCAGCCGCGACATTGTGCGGACAACTTGCCTTCATGTCGTACGACGCGGGCGACCACTCCACCGCTCAACAACACGTGACCATCGCCTTGCGGCTCGCCAAAGCCGCCGATGACCGCCTGTATGGCGCTCACCTGCTGGCCAACCTCGCCACCCAGGCCGTCCATCTGGGCCACTCTCGGGACGCGGCCCGGCTCGCCGAAGCGGCCATCGACGGGGCTGGGCGTGCGCCGGCCGCCGTGCTCGCTCGGCTGCACGCCACCGCCGCCACCGCGTACGGGCAGTCGGGCGAGCGACGTGGCTGCCAACTCGCGCTCGCCAAAGCCGAGCGTGCTCTCGACCGCACAGGTGCAGTGACCGGCCCACGCTGGGTCACCTACTTCAGTCCCGCCCACCTCGCCGGAGCCGCATTGAGGTGCCTGGCCGACCTACAGCTGTATTCGCAGGCTCTTGGCCGCGTAACCGATGCTCTTACTCTCGCCAGCGAGAACACCCGGACGCGTGCCCTGCACACCGCTCTCGTCGCCGTGACTCATGCCCGCGCTGGGGACACCGACGCCGCCTGCGACTGGGGTCGAAAGTTGGCACAGCACGCCTCGGGCATCCATTCGGCGCGTGTTCAGCAACGCGTCCGCGAACTGACCGCAACGCTCAGCCCTCAGCAGGCGTCGCCCCAGGTCAACGAGGCCCTGCACAGCCTCGCGACCATGCCGGCGGCCGCCTAGCGCGAGAGCGCGCCCGGACCCGTCCGCTAGCGTCACCGAGGTGACCTGGACGGAGCCCGCCACGTGGTATGCCAACCTGGCTTCCTTCTACGCCGCCGCCGCGGCCTTCATTACCGACCCGGCCGGCAACGTGCTGCTCGTCAAACCTACGTACCGCGACCACTGGGCCTTCCCCGGCGGCTATGTCGACGAGGGCGAGTACCCACATGACGCCTGCGCCCGGGAGATCCGAGAGGAGTTGGGGATCTCTGTGGCGGTGGGCGACCTGCTCGTTGTGGACTGGGCGCCGCCCGCCGGGCAGCGGCCACGCGCGATCGTCAGCTTCATGTTCGACTGCGGGTCCATCGCCAACCTCGATGGTCTCGTCCTGCCGGGACAGGAGTTGGAGGACGCCGCCTTCTTTAGGCCCCGAGAGGCCGAGCAGCGTCTTCCTGACAACGTCGCCACGCGAGTCCGTACGGCGATGAGCGCTCGCGACCGCCAGACACCGGTGTACCTCGCTGGCGGCTCAGTAGTCCCACTGCCCTCCGCTGACGGAGCAGAACACGAAGCAGCCCGGCGACCCACCCCACCATCCTCACTGTCTGCCGCCGACCACACACCCTGGAGCGGGGCAGGGCCAGGGCGGCAAGGTGGAGCGCCCTAACGGACGAGCGTCAATGGTGGTCGTCAAGACTCGGTGTGGCGACCGAGAGATTATGAGAACAGCGACCACTGGGGACAAGCTGCCTAAGCTAGTCGAGCCCAGGTACTGAGGCGTACGATCACCACCATTGATGCCGTTCCAGTGCGCGAGAAACGTCGTTTGCTTCAAGTCAGAGTCGGCCAGATTAGATGCCTCCGGCGGGGCCTCAGGTTCCGGGAGGGTGTCTTCCCCGCCGACCGTCGTCCGAACAGAGCTGAGCCAGGCAGAGGCCGACGGTAGATGGGAAGGCGAGCGGCAGGGGCAGGGCCCCCGCACTCCACGGCGCCCTTCAGCTAGCTAGAACGCTCGCAGGCTAGTGCGATTTGAATGCGTCAGCTACTTTAGGTAACTCTGTGGCTACTTCGAGGTGGTGTGATGGCTGACGTCTCTAAAGAACCGCCTCGACAGGGGGCGGCAAAATGGATTAATGGGATTGCTCGTGAAATTGCCGAGGTGTCTCGTCCCGATTCGCACACTAGCCTATGGCGCATCCTGCCAGTTGCGGCTGGCGCATCGATCATCCTAGTGATTACCCTCATTGTACTGCTTTGGATTGTCGTTGCGATTCTTTCGGGACTCAACGCGCCGGATCCGCAAGCGGTATCTCGCCTACTGACCGCAGCTATCAGCATGACCGCACTGATAGGAGCTTCCCTCGGTGCAGTGTATGCATTCCGTAAGCAACTGCTCGCCGAGCGGGAAGGGGTTCGAGCGGAGCAGCAGGTCTATTCAGAAAGATTCGTGAAGGCTGCTGAGCTGCTTGCACATGAGAGGCCGTCGGCGCGGCTGGCGGGCCTTCATTCCCTTACGAGTCTAGCTGACGACTGGCGTCAGGGCCGCCAATCGTGCGCCTCAGCAATAGCTTCCTACCTCCGCTTGCCGCCGCCTGATGACGCAGGCGAGCGGGAAGTCAGGCGGACCGCCTGGAAGTCCGTTCATGATCGACTGATGGACCCCTCTGCAACCAATTCCTGGCACCGCGAAGAGCTGGATTTCTCCGGCGGAACGTACCAGTTTGTCGATTTGGACAGCGCGATGCTGCATAACACTCGGGTTCTTTTCAGAGATTGTATCTTCAAGGATGGCGAGTTACGTCTTACGGGTGTCGGCTTAGTGGGCGGTCGGATTGATTTCACTGGGTCATCATTCGTCAACATGAAGATATTCATGGTCGGCATGAGGCTTGAGGACAACTCGCACATATATTTAGATGACACCAAAATCACTGATTCCGACTTCTATCCGGTTGCAGTAAACATCGCAGGCGGATCGTCAATGCGCGTACGGAGCGCCGAGGTTCATGATTCCAACTTCAAGTTCGACGCTGACGACTTGATGTCTTACATGTTCCAAGGAAGGGACTCGGTCATCGCAGGTGAAGTTGACTTTTCGGAGTCCAAGCTTACGAATGTCTCAATACGTATGCATGCTTACACGTTGGCCGCCGGACGGCTCTTCTTTTCCGGCGCGGTAACCGACAACTTTCGGCTATCTCCCCCGGGGACAATGGAGGGTCATGTCTATGTCAACCTAGACGTCAAGGCCATGGGGCCGACAGAGATCAGAATTGGCCCTGGGCAAATCGACGGGGGGGATTTACGTATTCGACCTTTGGAGGGAGTGCCAGCGACGCTCGACGTTGATTTTGTCAATTATCAGGTGCTGGGGGGTGAAGTGATGGTGCAGACAAGACAAAATGTCTGGAAGAGCTTCCGATTTGATCACATCGGCGAGATCGTGGGCAACCTCAACTTCAATCTTTCGTTCCCTCCGGGTGTGGAGGTCGACGTAGACCTGGACCCCGAAGACATGTACAGCGCGAGACGGGCGCGCCGGCGTCAGCAGGCGAGGCGGGAAGTGGGGCCACCGGCAGGTGACGACGGCGGAGCCGTAGGAACGTCTGGTGCGGCAGCGGTCGAGTGACCGGGACGTCTGACCATGATCAATACCGCCGGAGGTGACGGTCATCTGACACTCGGCAACTGTTCACGTTCTGAGCCTGCCTCAGTACTCTTCGCGATCATGGCGTCTCGCGGAAAGTCGCAGCTGTGGCGGTATTGGGGCTACGGCATCTTGGCTGTACTCCTCCTGTCCCTCGGTAGCAACTCATTCGGTCCCGGCATTTACGCCCTGCTCGTCGGTCTCCTGCTCGTCTTCGTTCTCTTCCAGGCGCCGGTCTACTGCGGTGCGATCAACCGGAAGCGTGGCGGCGCAGTCGAGTTCTGCCGCAACAACTCAGCTGGCCTGCTACTCGGCTGTCATCTCCGCCAGCACAAGTGGCAGAAGTTCGGACGCGACTGGTGGTCCCTGGGGTGGAGCGAGAAAACGAGGGGAATCTGGACCGGCGCCCAGGCGAAGCTAGCCACCCTGAGCTTCGTGATCGGCACTGTCACCGGTGTCATCGGTGTCTTCAAGTAGAAGGCATCGGAAGAGTGCTGTCGAAGTGCGGTACAGCAGCGAAGTACAGCAACCCACCCAACCGCACGGGACCACGGTGGCCGTCATCAGACCGCCCACCAGCGATGCGAAACGCATGGCACCGTGTTGCCGATCTCTGGGGTTAAGGGGTCGTCAGCTCGATTCGATTCGTCTCGACACCTACCAGGAGGCCATTCGGGGAGTCTCCGAGTGCCGTGAGCTGAGAGGCGACTTACACCGACAGCAAGGAGTTTCATCGTGACCGAAGATTCAGTTCTGTCTGAAGAGTGTGCTGCCCTCAGGGTGGGCGGCCGCCGCTCCCCCGGCGGCCGCCCACCCCCGACTCAGCTGGCGTACACCTCCAGCGTCGACAACTGCCCGGCCGGCCAGCCGGTGTTGCCCGTTACGGTGATCCGCACGTAGCGCGCCTGCGCACCGCTGAAGGTCAGCGTCACCTGATTACCGGTGGCCGGGTCGAACGTCCGCCCCGCCGATCCCACGAGGGTGGAGAAGCTCCCCCCGTCGGCACTGCCCTGCACGGCCAGGGTCTGCGTCCGGCTGCCCCACGCCGACGACGGCGGCAGCCTCAGCACCACCCGCCCAACCGTGCGCGAGGCTCCCAGATCGACCTGCACCCACTGCGGAAACGCGCTGTTGGCGCTCTCCCAGTAACTGTTGGCGTCACCGTCGACCACGTTCCCCGACCCGTAGCTCTGGACGTGACTGCTCTCCGACGTGGATCGACCCCGGGCCAGGTCCGCGTTGGCCGCGGCGTCCGTGGTGACGGTGACCGCCGAGGACGCGCTGGAGGTGTTCCCGGCGGCGTCGCGGGCGACGACCGTGAAGGTGTACGCGGTGGACGGGCTGAGCCCGCTCACCGTCGCCGTGGTGCCCGTGACGGTGGCGACGACAGTGCCGCCCTGGCGTACCTGGTAGCCGGTAACCCCGGTGTCGTCGGTGGAGGCCGTCCACGCCAAAGACACGCTGGTTGAGGTCTTGCCGGTCACCGTGAGGCCGCTCGGCGTGCTCGGCGGGTTGTCCGGGACGGTGCTGCCGGCGTACACCTCGACCTGGGCGAGCTGGCCCGCCGCCCAGCCGGTGTTGCCGGCGATGCTGAGCCGGACGTAGCGGGCCGTGGTGGTCGTCAGCGTGCGCGTCACGGTGTTGCCGGTGGCCGGGTCGAAGGTGAACGCGGAGGCCGCGGCGATGGTGGCGAAGGAGTTGCCGTCGACGCTGCCCTGCACGGTGATGGTCTGGGTGCGCGCGCCCCAACCGGTGGGCAGCCGCACGACGAGCTTGTTGACCTGGTGGCTGGCGCCGAGGTCGACCTGCCACCAGTGCGGGAACGAGCCGCCGCCGCTCTCCCAGTAGCTACCGGTGTTCGAGTCCACCGCGTTCGACGCCGGGAACCCGCTGCCCTGGCTGCTGGCCGAGGTGGGCCGGCCGGCGGCCAGGTTCCCGCCGGTCGGGGGTGGGGTGCCGACCATCGGTGGCGTGGGGCGTACGGCGGTGAGTGCGAGTTGCCCCTTGAGCATCCGGCCGCCGTCGGCGGTGATCCGCAGGTAGTAGTCGGAGGAGCAGGCGACGCCGTCCTCGTCCAGTGCGCGGATGTTCGCGCCGGCCGGGGTGGTGGCCTGGGTCTCGGACGTCTTGGCGATCTGGTTGCCCTCGTTGTACTCGTCGAACATGGACACGTACAGGCCCTGGGAGCCGAGCCGGACCATGTTGTAGATGTGCCGCCAGTAGAAGTCGCCGTGTTTGCGGTGGCCCCCGGCGAGGTCGCCGGGCATCACGCAGGGCAGGTAGTCGATGCCGCGCGCCGCGCAGTCGGCCATGTCGCCGACGTTGACGTTGTTGTAGTACGAGTCCAGCTCTTCCACCGTCCGGGCCCGGTAGACCATCCACGGCGAGATCGCGTGGAACGCGTGGTAGACGTCGAGGAAGCCGGGGCGGGAGTCCTCGATGCCCTGCCGCCACCAGGTGGGTACGCCACCGATGACGTAGCAGCCCTGCGCCTTGAACCAGTTGATGACCTCCAGGCAGGGCCCCGGGGTGAAGGGACGGCTGGACTCGCTGAAGCCGAACCCCCAGATGCAGACGACCGGTTTGCCGTTCTGTCGGGCGTACGCGGACGACGCGGTGTGCGCCGCCATCTTCGTCGTCCAGTCGGTCTTGATCTCCGACTGGAAGGTCAGCCAGTCGGTGACGTCGTACATGATGTAGAACTTGCGGTTGTACCGTTCGGCGGCGGAGCGCACCTTCTGTGTCATCGCGTCGCGGGTCGGGCCCTCGTCGCCCATTGGGTTGAACCGTTGCAGCGCTGCGGTGTCGCAGCCGTTCTCCTGCATCCAGCGGAAGTGGGTGTCGACAGTCTGCTGGTCGTACGAGGAGAAGAGGGTGGCTGGCTGGCCGTTGCCCAGGTTGGGGTACGCGGTGGGGTAGGTGCGGGTGTATTCGCGCATGTCCGGCCAGGACACGATCGTGGTGTTGGCGGGTGAGGGCGGCTGGAACCGGTCGCGGCCCCAGTGCCACCAGCCGCCGATCGGCGCCCCGTCGCCGGGTGCGCTGAACCAGCCCTGGTAGCCGACCGTCACCTTGCCGACCACGTCCCCGGGGGGACTGGCGGCGTGCGCGGGGCTGGCCAGGGTGGTGAGCAGCTCGGTGGTGGAGGCGGTGGCGAGGGCGGACCCGGCCAGCACCGATGTGACGAACCTGCGGCGGGAGACCGCCATGACGACCACTCCTTCGGGACGGAAGGCATTGACGGCCATCGTGGCAGCAGTGGATGCCGGCCCGCAAGAGTTAGACTGTTCGATGAAATTCCGGATCAGATGACGGGAATTACACGCTGGACTGTCAGTGGCTGATGGCGCGCTCCAACGCCCGCACCGGGGAGAGGATCTGGCTGCCGGCCTGGCGGCGGCGGGCGTCACGCACCGTCAGCCGTACGCCCTCGGTGAAGCTGACCTTGGGATACCACCCGAGCAGCTCGCGCGCCTTCGTGGTGTCCAGGGCCATGTTGCGCACCTCGTCCGGCCAGGGCAGCGGCTCGTAACGGGCCGCGTTGTCGACGCCGGACGCCTGCCGGACCGTGTCGTACACCTCGTTGACGCTCGTCTGTCGACCCGAGGCGATGTTGACCATCCCCACAGCATTGTGGTGACAGGCGACCGCGATCGCCTCGGCGACATCGCTGACGTAGATGAAATCCCGGGTCTGCGTACCGTCGTCGTGGATGACCACCTGCCGGCCCCCGAGCAGCGCATCGGCCATCAGGGACACCACGCCGCAGTCGCCGCCCTCCTGCCGAGGTCCGTAGACATTTCCGAACACCATCGAGGTGTACGACAGGCCGTGCTGACGCCCGTACCAGTCGAGGTAGTGCACGCCGACGGCCTTGCTGACGCCGTACGGGCTCACCGGCGCGATCGGATGGTCCTCGCGGACCGGCAACTCGTGGGCGGCGACGCTGCCGAAGATGTCGCTGCTTGTCGCGTTGATGAGCAGCCGTACGCCGCCGCGGGCGCAGGCGTCCAGCACGTTAACGGTGCCGAACACGTTCACGTCGGCGTCGTACAGGGGTGAACGACGTGCCGTGGGAACGCTCGGCTGTGCGGCGAGGTGCACCACCACGTCCGGCTGCCACTCGTGGATGACCTCGACACCCTCCGGCGCACGGATGTCACCCGAGACGATGTCCGCCTCGGTCAACCCGCCGGACACGGCGTCGGCCAGGTTCTCGATCCGGCCGGTGGAGAAGTTGTCGAGCACCCGGACCTCACTGCCCATCAGCATCAGTCTGGCGACAACGTGACTGCCGATGAAGCCGGCGCCTCCGGTCACCAGAACGCGCCGGGGCATCAGGTCCGTCGGCGGGTCGACACCGACGGCGGTAACAGACATATCCGAAGTTTAGTTTGGTAAGTAGTGTTTTTGTCCCTTTTGCGCTACTTGGTCCTTTGCCGCTAGTAATTTGCTCCCGAGGGTGCTCGTCGGCACGCCCAGGGAGCACCTGACCACGAGGGAGGACGGCGCCTTGGGAGAGACCCCAGGTTCGCCGCCGCGACGACCCGGCGGTGTCGTGCTGGGCGCTCCGCTGCTGGTGCTCGCCGGCGCCGGGCTGGGCGCGGTGGTGACCGTGGTCAGCCTGCTGCCCGGCGCGGTCGGCCTGACCGCCGCCGTCGCGGTGCTGTGTGCCGGTGCGTTCCTGCTCTGGCCCTGGGCCGTGCTGCCGGTCGGCATCATCGGCGGCGCCCTGCTCAGCGGCGGTGACGTCGGCGGCTACCTCGCGGTGAACGTGCTGCTGCTGGCCGTGGGCGGCGCGGCGCTGGCCGTGCGCCACCGGCTGGGCGTCGAGACGGCTCCGCGGCGCCCTCCACGACACCGCGCCCGCCAACGGCCTTCACCGTTGACGCGGATTCTCCAGAGGTAGCGCCACCGACGACGGTGCCGGAGCCGACGCGGGCTCCGGCACCGTCGGTACGCCCACTCTCGCTACGGGGTCGGATACCGGTTCAGGTAGACCGGAACGCCGACCTTGGTCATGTCGGCGGCGTCGCCGACGCCGTTGACCACATGGTCGATCGTGCCGGCGCTGAGGTTGACGGTCATGATGTGGTGCAGCCGCACACCCGGCCGGTTCGGGACCTCAAAGCCGTTCTCGGTGTGGATCGACGGGTTGTTCTGGTTGAACACGTACACCCCGCCGCCGTAGAGGGTGTGGTGACGCACCCGGTCACCGACCTTGTACCCGGCCCAGCCCTCGACCGGGCCGTTCATCCAGTCGGCCTGCGTCGGCGGGTCGTACGGCAGCTCGTTCTGGTAGAGGACCGTGGTGCCGTGCTCGCCGTTCCAGACCGTGTTGTAACGCTGGAAGTGTTCGACGAACAGGCCGGTCGCGGTCACGTGGTCGCCGTTGATGATGGCGCCGTAGCGACCGGTGTTGGTGCGCCAGCGGTCGGTGTCACCGTTGACGCCCTCGGTGAAGCCCTCGACGCCGTGATCGCCGCGCCACACCCAGGTGTGATCGATGAGCACGTTGTCGCTGTTGACCTCCAGGGCGGTGTTCGTCCGCCCGATGTGCGGGCCGCCGACCCGGAAGTACACGTCGGAGAGCGTGGTCGGGTTGTGCGGACTGCTCGCGTTGTGGCCGTGCTGGCGTCCGACCCGCAGCAGGACCGGCGACTCGACGAGGCCGGCGTCGATCGTGACACCGGCGACGATCACCCCCGGCACACCGGCCACGTCCAACGGGATCGCGCCGTTCACGGCGGTGAGGGTGGCGTGCCCGATCCCGAGCACCACAGTGCCCGGACGCCGGACCTCGATGCTGCGCGCGATGTCGTACGTGCCGGGCGTGAGCAGCAGGTGCTTGCCGCGCGCGAGCTGGCTGTTGATGACCCGCACCGAGTCGGACGGCTTGGCGACGAAGAAGTCGTCGATTCCGATGGTCCGCCCCGGTGTCATGCCGTCGGCCCAGGAGACGCCCCGGCTGTCACGCTGGGCGGCGGGCACCCGTACCTGGTAGCGACCCTTGCCGTCGACGAAGAGGTAGGGCTTCTCCCGGCTGAGCGGGGTGGTCTCCAGGGTGGTGTACGGCGGGTCGGGGAACGTGGCGTCGTCCGGCGCGCCCTCGACCCCCGCGAACACCTGGTTCCACACCGCGTTGGACCAGCCGCCGACCTCGCTGTTGCGGGTCAGCCACTGTTGCTGCGAACCGTTCGTCGTGGCCGGCAGCCGTGAGTCGGCGATGAACCCACCGCTGGCGTACTGCGGGCCGGCGGTGCAGTAGTCCATCAGCGACAGACCGCCGCCGCCGATGTTCAGCCGGCGCATCGACACCGCCTGGGAGACCGCCCAGAAGTTCGCCGACGACCGGCAGTCGTCCTGGCCGGCCGCGTTGATGGTGAGCGACAGGTTGGACAGGGTGCGCCAGAAGTTGACAAGCGCGAGGCAGTTGCCGGTGCCGCCGTCGGCGAGGCAACGGTTGTAGACCTCGAGTTTCCCGTTGATGGTGACGTCGGTGGGCGAGGCGCCCAGGCCGGACACCTCGGTGTAGTAGCCGACCTTGGCCTGCAACGGCTGCCCGGCCGTGCCGTACGTGCCCGGCTTGAACAGGTAGGCGTGCCGCTCGGTGCCCATCTCGTTGTCGACCTGCCGGGCGTGCGCCGCGTCGAGGATCTGCTGGATCTCGCCGACCGGCATGGACGGGTCGAAGATCGTCACGTTCGGGCCGAAGTCGGGGGCGCCGTGCGTCGGGCGGCCGGCCGAGGCCGCCGTGCTGGTCATCGTGGTGGCGGTGGTCAACACCAGGGCGAGCAGGAGGGTGCGACCGGATCTCCGGCGCACGGCTGGGGACGGGGCTGTCATGTGGTTCGTCCTCTCCGCTGGCCGGACGGTTCTCCCGGCGCAGCTGGGGGCGGTGAGAGCGCTCTCTTTGCCTTGCGTCCGGAGGTTGGGCCGGGACGGAAGGGGTTGACATGTTTCTACCCGTTAATCCAGCCGCACGCCACGAGCGCCGCACCGCGAATGTTCGCGGGCGAGGCGCTGGCGGTACGGCGACGGTACGAAAAGGGAACACCGCGCTGGTCTGCTCGGCTCATGCGAGTACGCGGAACACCCGGAGCGCTCCGGCTCGGACGGCGGGCGATCGTCGTCATCGTCACCCTCGCCGTGGCACTGCCGCTGGCCGCGTCGTCCATCGCCGATGCGCGGCCCGGCTCGACGTCGGCCGGAACAGCGTCGACAAGCAGACCGTCGGCCGACCCGGCCCCGGCCCGACCCGTCGGGCCCGAGGATCGGCAGATCCTCATCCGCGCCGAGTCACTGCTCACCCGGGACTGCATGACCCGCGCCGGATTCAGGATGTGGCTGGGCACACCGCCACCAGCAGACGAGCTGCTCTCCTTCCCGTACGTCGTCGACGACATCGCGTGGGCGCGGAAGCACGGTTTCGGCTCGGACCTGGTGGGGGCGTTCGACGCCCGCCGGGGCGCCGACCCCAACCAGCGCTACGTCAGCGGCCTGTCCCCCGAGCGCCGGGAGGCGTACCTGGCCGCGCTCAACGGCGCCCGCCCGGAGGGACTGGAGGCGCGGCTCCCCTCCGGCGGCTTGTTGCGACGCAGCGCTGAGGGGTGCACGTCCGAGGCGCAGCGCCGGCTCTACGGCGACCTGGCCGAGTGGTACCGGGCGAGCAAGGTGGTCGCCGACCTGACGTACCTGCGGCAGCGGCGGGTCCTCGCCGATCCCGCCTGGACGACCGCGCTGCGGCCGTGGGCGCGCTGCCTGCGGCAACACGGCTACACCGCGGACACCCCCGACCGGCTGCGGGAGAGCGTCGGCCCCAGAGGGCGGACGGACGAGATCGCCGCGGCGGTCGCCGAGGCGCGGTGTGCCCAGGACGGCCTCGCCGCGACGACACGGGCGCTGGACGCCCGCCACGGCGACGAGCTGACCGCGGCGTACCACCAGGACGTGGTGGCCAAAAACCGGCTGGAGCACGGGGCGGTCCCCCGGGCCCGGGCCGTGGTCGCCGCCGAGCACCAGTGAACGCCGAGGCGATGGTCGCCCGGCGAGAAGGAGGAGTGAGATGAGACGTATCCACCTGGCAATGGCGGGGGGCGCGATGCTCGCCACGCTGCTGGCCGGCGCACCGGCGGCCGCATCCCCCGCGCAACCGGGGGCTGTCGGATCGGCCAGCCAAGCCGCGCCGACCGACCGCGGCGGCCGGGCCGAGCGGGTCGACCTGCCCCGGAGCACCCCGCAGGACGGGGCGCGGGCCGCGGCGGCCGCCGACGGCTACTTCTACGCCTACGAGCACGCCTACTGGGGTGGCCGCTGGTGTGCCTGGGCGGGCAACGCCAGCAACTGGGTCAACCCGGGTGGCGCCGCCACGACCGGCCAGTGGGACTGCGGCGGCGACTACAGCTTCGACAACATCGCCACGTCGGTCTGGAACAACGGGGTCTACCACGACTACGACGCGGTACGGATGCGCACCGGGGCGTTCCTCACCGGTGGCAGCATGTGCCTGTCGCGCGGCGACTACTGGGCCGACTTCACCCTCGGCTACCAGGCGTTCGACGATGGCACCCCCGCCGACAACCAGATCAGCTCGCACTACTGGAGCGTCTCCTGTTCGTGACGGCACGCCGGGCGGGGGCCGCAGCGCTCCCGCCCGGCACCACCGCGCTCAGCGGCAGACATCCCCACCGAGCAGCGTCCGGTGCAGGTCGCGCAGCTCCCGTCCTGGCTCGATGGCGAGCTGCGCCGACAGCTCGGCCCGCCAGTCCCGGTAGACACCCAGGCCGTCGGCGGTACGCCCACTGTGGTGCAGGGCCAGCATCAGCTGCCCGCGCAGCCGCTCCCGGAACGGGTGCCGCCGGACCAACGTGACCAGCTCGCCGATCACCTGTGGGTGGTGACCCAGGTCCAATCGCACGGCCACCCGCTGCTCGATCGCGGCGAGCCGCGCCTCCTCCAGTTGCGGCACCTCCGCGTCGGTCAGCTCGTCGGTGCCGTCGGCCAACGCCGGCCCGCGCCACCAGCCGAGAGCCGCGCCCAACGCGGTTGACGCCTCCGCCAGCCGGCCCGCGTCGCCCAGCACAGCGGCCCGCCGCACCTCGTCGAGGAACCGGTCGAGGTCCAGCTCGCCCGCCTCCAACCGGACCGCGTAACCGTCGCGCCAGGAGCGGATGCGATCGGCACCGAGCGCCGCGCGCAGCTCGGAGACCCGCTTGCGCAGTTGGGTACGCGCGGTCGCCGGCGGCTGCTCGGCCCAGAGCAGGCGCACCAGCCGGCCCACCGACACCATCCGACCGCGGGCCAGCAGCAGCGCGGCCAGCACCGAGCGCTGCTGTGGACCGGCCAACCGCACCGACTGACCGGCACGGACGGCCTCGATCGGCCCCAGAATGCGGAACTCCATCTGCGTCACCTGCTCTCCTCGTCGCCGGCGCAACGGTCGCAGCGGGCGTCGTCGAAGCGCTGTCATCGCGCTGTCACGCGCCCTGCGGCTGGGCGGTCACCGTGCGTCAAAACCCACACCGCCGTGTCGGACCGTCGTGTTACCGTCGCTGCCGGTCGACGTCGCGAGGCGTCTGGTCGGCCGACGCTGGGGGCCTTCGATGGAGTGGGATTTCGCCGTGCTCGGCACGCTGCGCGTCTCTCGGCACGGCCGCACCATCCCCGTCCCGGCGAACCGGCAGCGGGCATTGCTGGCCACACTGCTGCTCAACCGGGGTGAGACGGTAAGCGTCGCCGCGCTCGTCGATCGCGTCTGGGGCACCGGGGCACCCACCCACGCGCGAGCCGCGCTGCACTCGCTGGTACGACGGCTGCGCAGCACCCTGACCATCGAGGGCCCCCCGGGCAAGCTGATCGCGACGCGCGCCAGCGGTTACCTCCTGGAGCTGCCCCCGGCCGCCCTCGACCTCTCCCGTTTCGACGCGCTCGTGGCGGCCAGCGTCACCGCCGACCCACAACGCCGAGCCGACCTGCTCCGGGACGCCCTGGCGCTGTGGCGCGGCGAGCCGTTGACGGACGTCGACTCCGAGGTGCTGCACCGCGAGGACGTGCCGGCGCTGAGCGAGCGGTGGGTGCGCGCCTTCGAGGTCTACTTCGACACCGAGCTGGCCCTCGGCCGGCACGCCGAGATCGTCGCTGAGCTGCGCAGGGCGATCCGGCGCAGCCCGCTGCGCGAGGGGCTGTGGGCGCAGCTGATGCTCGCGCTGTACCGCGACGGACGGCAGGCCGAAGCCCTCGACGCCTTCCACCGGCTCGCCACGATCCTCGCCGAGGAGTTGGGCGTCGACCCCGGGCCGGCGGTGCGGGAGTTGCGCGACGGTGTGCTCCGCGCCGACCCCGCGCTGAGCTGGCGACCACCTCCGGCAGCGGCCACGGCCACCCCCGCGGTGCCACCGATGTCATTGCTCCCGGCCGATATCGGCGTGCTGCACGGTCGGGTCGCGACAGTCGAGGCCATCCGGCGCTCCATCGCCGCCGCCGCCAGCGAGGGACGCCTGCCCCTGGTGTCCGTGTCGGGCGCTCCGGGCATCGGCAAGACCGCCCTCGCCGTTCACCTGGGTCACCAACTCGCGGACGAGTTCCCCGACGGCCAGTGGTACGCACGGCTGCGCGGCCAGCACAAGAATCAGGCTCGCCCCTTCGACCTCCTGTCCGAGCTGCTCAGCCACTCGGGCGTGCCCCCAGCGGCCCAACCCGCCACCGCCGACGCCCGTGCCGCCGCGTTACGGGCAGCGCTCGCCGGTCGCCGCGTCCTCATCGTCCTGGACGACGCCGCCTCGGCGGAGCAGGTCGAGCCGCTGCTGCCGGGCGCCGGCGGCTGCGCGGTGATCGTGACCAGCCGCAGCACTCTCGGCGCGCTGGTGGCGCTGCACGGTGGGCGGGCCGTCGGTCTGGACCCGCTCAGCCCGGAGGCCGCGGCCGACCTGCTCATCGCGGTGTTCCAGGATCACGGGTTCACTGTGGCGCCGGATGTGGTCCACGACCTTGCCGCGCTCTGCGGAAACCTCCCGCTGGCGTTGCGGATCGCGGCGGCCAACCTGGCCACGACCGGCCCGGACGACGCCCGCGCGTACGTGCGGCGACTGCGGGAGGGTGACCGGCTCGGCGGCCTCTCGGTGCCCGGCGACCCCCGAGTGGCGCTACGCGCCGCGATCACCCCCTCCTATCAACGGCTCGGCGTCGCCGAGCGGCGGGCGCTGCGACTGCTCGGGTCGACCCCCACCGACTGCTTCACCACCGAGGACCTCGCAGCACTGGCGGACGTCGACTGGTCCACGGCCGACGCCGTGCTGCGCACCCTGACCAGCAGCCACCTGGTCCGCCCCGCCGCCCAGGGCGGTCGGTTCGTGACCCACGACCTCATCCGCCTGTACGCGGCGGAGCAGTCCCGGCACGAGGACACCGTCAACCAGCGCGCCGAAGCCCTGGGTCGGCTGTTCCACGGTTACCTGGCCATCGCCGACGCGCTGGCGCGGCGCAACTACCCCCGGATGGCGTTCCTCCCCCGACCCGCCGGCTCGGTCCGGCGCACGGCGGGGGCCGCGCAACCCGAGTCGCCGAGCTGGTTCCACGCCGAGTACGCCAATCTGCTCACCGCCATCCGGCACGTGGCGCAGCACGGCCCACGTGAGATCGCCTGGCACCTCGCCGACCGGATGCGCGGCTACCTCCAGGAGACTGGGGCGCACGGCGAGTGGCGCGAGGTCGTCGAGCTGGGTCTGGCTCAGGCCCAACTCGAGGGCGACGACCCGGGGGTGGCCGCGATGCAGTCGAGTCTGGCGACGTTGAGCGCCAGCCGGGCCGACTACGCCGACGCGCGGCGGCGGTTCCAGGCGGCTTTGACCATCCAACGTCGTCTGGGCAACCGCACCGGGCAGGCGTCGATTCTCAACAACCTGGGCATCGTGCACCGGGAGGAGGGCCAGCTGACCGAGGCGGGCGAGTGCTACGCGCAGGCGCTGCGGCTCTACCGCGAGCTGGGCAACCGGCACGCCGAGTGGAGCTGCCTGGGCAACCTCGGCGTCGTGCAGTTGGAGCTGGGCCAGGTACACGACGCGGTCCGAGCCCAGCAGGCGGCGATGGAGGGTTACACGTCCCTCGACGTCGCCGAGCAGCCGCTCAACGACATCGCCAACGTCCTGCACAACCTCGCCGTCGGCATGCGCGCGCTCGGCCGGCCCGGCCTGGCGGTGCTGCACCTCACCCGGGCCGTGGTGCTCCGTCGCCAGGTGGGCAACCGCTACGGCGTCGCGACCGATCTTGACCAGCTCGCCGCCGCGTACGTCGACCTGGGCTACCACGTCAAGGCGCACGGGCTCGCCCAGGAGTGTCTGGCCATCGCCCGCGCGATCGGTCGACGTCGGGTCGAGGCGGAGGCTCTGGCCACCCTCGGCGCCGCCACGCTCGGCCTGCACGGCCCGGCACCGGCGCTCGATCTGCTGCATCAGGCGTTGCGGCTGGGCCGGGAGATCGGTTACCGCCGGGGCGAGGTCAACGCGCACCTCGGCCTGGCGGGCGCGTACCGGGCGGCCAACCGGCACCAGGAGGCGGCGCGGCACGCCCGGATGGGCGAACAACTCGCCCACGCGGCCCAGCACCACCTGCTGGCCCGGCAGGCCCGGGCGCTACTCGGCGACGCCGAGCCCGAGCCGCTGCTGCGGTCGGCCTGCTGAACGCTGTGGTGTCCGGCGGACGCGCTCCGGGGCGACCTCGGGTCGGCTCAGCGCGACTAGGATGATCGCCGTGCAGTTCGGGGTGCTCGGGCCGCTCGCCGTGACCACGGACGCCGGCGAGCCGGTGGTGGTGCCCGGCACGAAGGTCCGGGCGTTGCTGGCCGACCTGTTGGCCAACCGCAACCAGGTGGTCTCGGCGGACCGCCTCATCGACGACCTCTGGGGTGACGACGCCCCCGCGAACCCGGCCGGCGCCCTCCAGGTGCGGGTGTCGCAACTGCGCAAGGCGCTCAACGATGCCGAGCCCGGGGCCCGTGAGCTGGTCGAGTCCCGACCACCCGGCTACCTGCTGCGGGTCGACGCGGTCGACGTCGGTCGCTTCGACGAGTTGGCCCGGTGCGCCGACGTCGAGCGACTGACCGAGGCGCTCGCGTTGTGGCGCGGTGAGGCGTACGCCGACGTGGCCGACGCCGAGTTCGTCCGTGCCGAGGCGGCCCGCCTCGCCGAGCAGCGCCTCGTCGTCCAGGAGCGGTTGGCGCAGGCCCGGCTGGCCCGGGGTGAGCACGATCTGGTGGCCGCGGACCTGGCCGAGTTGGTCGCCAAGCATCCGTTGCGCGAGGGTCTGCGGGCGGTGCAGTTGCGCGCGTTGTACGCGGCCGGCCGCCAGTCCGAGGCGTTGGACAGCTACGCCGACCTGCGGGCCCGGCTCGCCGAGGACCTGGGCCTCGACCCCGGCCCGGAGCTGGTCGCCCTGCACCGCAGGATCCTCGAACAGGACGCCGGCCTGAGCGCACCGCCGAAGGCGGCGTTCATCCGGAACAGCCTGCCGGCCCCGCTCGACGAGTTGATCGGGCGGGCCGACGCGCTGGCCGAGCTACGGGCGTTGCTGCCCCGGCAGCGGCTGGTCACGCTTGTCGGGCCGGGTGGCGTCGGCAAGACCCGGCTGGCCACCGAGACGGCCCGCGCGGCGTCCTACCCGGACGGCGTCCAGCTGATCGAGCTGGCTCCGCTCCCGGCCGGTGACGCGCCCGTCGCCGAACAGGTCCTCGGCGCTCTGGGCGCCCACGAGGCCGCCGGAACGACAGTGTCCCCCGCCGACCGGGTGGTCACGGCCCTGCGGCACCGGCAGCTGCTGCTCGTGCTGGACAACTGCGAACACGTCATCGAACCGGTCGCCGAGCTGGTCGCCCGGCTGCTGCGCGACGTGCCCGGGGTGAGCGTGCTGGCCACCAGCAGGGAGCCACTCGGGCTGACCGGTGAGCTGCTCTGGGAGGTACCCCCACTGCCCGTGCCGGACGACGGTGACCTGGACGCGGTCCGGCGCTCGGCGGCGGCCCGGTTGTTCGTCGCCCGCGCCGCCGCGCAGCAGCGCGGTTTCCGCCTCGACCGGCAGACCGCGGCCGCTGTCGCCCAGCTGTGCCGCCGCCTCGACGGTTTGCCGCTGGCGTTGGAGCTGGCCGCGACCCGGGTCCGCGCGCTGGGCGTACGCGGGGTGGTGGACCGGCTCGACGACCGGTTCCGGCTGCTCACCACAGCGCAGCGGGACGTGCCACCCCGGCAGCGGACGCTGACCGCGGTGATCGGCTGGAGCTGGGACCTCCTGGACGAGCCCGACCGCGTGGTGCTCGCCCAACTGGCGGTGTTCCCGGACGGGTGCACCCCGGAGGCCGCCGAACAGGTCTGCCGAACCGACCTGGACGCCCTCGCCCGGCTGGTGGACCGGTCGCTTGTGGTGCTCGACGACGCCGGCGCGGCCCCCCGCTACCGGCTACTCGAGTCGGTGGCCGCGTTCTGCCTGGAACGCCTCACCCACGCCGACGAGGTGCGCGCGCGGCACGCCGCCTACTACACCGAGCTGGCCGAACGCGCCGACCCCGCGCTGCGCGGGGCCGACCAGCAACGCTGGCTGGCGCTGCTCGACGCCGAGCTGGCGAACCTGCGGTCGGCGCTGGCACACGGTGGCGGGCTGCGCCTGGCGGTCGCGCTGAGCTGGTACTGGTTCCTGCGCGGCCGGCTCACCGAGGCGCGGCGAGCGCTGGCCGTGCCCGGCGACCCGGAGCAGGAGGCCCGCGCGGCCCCCTGGCGGGTGGGCTTCGCCCTGTCGCAGGGTGCGGCGGTCGCACCGGACGACGTGCGCGCCGCGGTGGTCGCCGACCCGGCCGGCCACGCCGCGTGGTTCGCGGCCAACGCGGTCATCGAGCACGGCGACCTGGCCCTGGCGTCGGAGCTGCTGCCCACCGGCGCCGCCGACCCGTGGACCGAGGCCGCGGTGCTCACCTCCCTGGCCCACCTCGCACACGCCAACGGCGACCAGGCCACCCTGGAGCGCACCGCGACCCGCAGCGCCGCGCTCTTCGCCGACCTCGGCGACCGGTGGGGTCGGCTCCGGGCGACCGAGTGGGTCGGTGGGCTGGCCGACATGCGCGGTGAGCACGAGCGCGCCGCCGCGCTGCACCGGGAGGGGCTGCGCTGGGCCGAGGAGTTGGCGCTGTGGCCGCAGGTCTGCGCCGAGCTGTCCTGGCTGGCCTGGCTCGCCGTGCAGACCCGCGACTACGCCCAGGGTCGGGAGCTGGCCGAACGCGCGTACGACCTGGCGGTGGAGCAGGGCTCGCCCGGTGCGCTGATCTTCGCGGAGATGAGCCTTGGGCTGGCCGCCCGCCGCGACGGCAAGCTCGACCTGGCCGTCACCCACCTCAGCCGCCTCGCCGACCTGGGCCGGAGTGAGAGCCAACCCGCGCTCTACCTGCCGATGATCCTGGTGGAGCTGGGCTACGCGGTCGAGTTGGGCGGCGATCCGGACGCCGCGTTGGCCCTGCACGTCGAGGCGTTCGAGGCCGCCGAGGCGATGGCGACGATGCGCGACGCGGTCGGCCCGCTGGAGGGGATGGCGTCGGCGGTGCGCTCCCCCGAGATCGCCGTCCGGCTGCTGGGCGCCGCGGCCGCCGCCCGGCTCGCCACGCAGTCCCCCGCCGCGCCGGCCGAACGCGACGACACCGACCGGGTGACCGCACGCCTGCGGGCCGAACTCGGGCCGGAGCGCTTCGACGCGTTGCTCGCCGAGGGCGCGCAGCTGAGCCCGAGCGAGGCCCGGGCCCAGCTCTGATCTCCGGTCAGGCCGTCGTCTTCGGCCGGTACGACGCGACGATCACGCCGCTCTTGTGCACCCGGGTGTCGACCAGGTCGAACGACGCCTTGACGTCGGTCAGTGCCGCGGTGACGCTGGGGCCGCCCTCCAGCACCGGGTGGATCCAGAACCGGACCTCGTCCACCAGGCCCGCCCGGATCAGCTGGGCGGTGACCGATCCGAAGCCGTACTGGATGATGTTCTTGCCCTCCTGGGCCTTGAGCGCGGTGACCGCCTCGACCAGATCGCCCTGGAGCACCTCCGTGTTGTTCCAGGTGGGGTTGGTCAGGGTGGTCGAGGCGACGTACTTCTTGACGTTGTTGAAGTACGCGGCGCCAGTGGTCGGGTCGCTCTCGTCCATGTTCGGCCAGGCGGCGGACATGCCGTCGTAGGTGGCCCGGCCCATCAGCATCGCGTCGGCCTCGTTGGTCTGCTCGCCGGCGAGGCTCATGGCCTCCTCGTCGAAGTACGGCCCCGTCCACATCGGGTTCTCGATGACGCCGTCGAGGGTGATGTAGGTCGAGTTGATGAGCTTGCGCATCGGGATCTCCTGGGTGTCGGTCGTGCTCTCCGGTGACACCCAGAACTCTGCCGCAGCCCACTTACGATTCGCTTCAGGTGTCCTTACCCGGGTCCTCGGGGCTCGCCGGCGGGTCGGTCGACGGGATCGGCAGCGCCTGCGGGGTCACCGTGCCGCCGCCGGTCGAGTGGGCCGGGGCGGGGCGGTCACCGCCGCGGCTGTGCAGACGCCCACGCCCGGCCGGCCCGGCCCGCCGGGTCACCTCGACGGTCACCATCCGCACCGGCGGGGGCGGCGCTGTGAAACGCCCGACGCCCCACCGCACCCAGATCGGGATCCGGCCGGCGTCCGCCTCCGCGCGCAACTTCTGCACCGTACGGGCCCGGTCCGTGTGGTCGACCTCCACCACGACGGGCGGACCGTCGGGGCGGGCGCACGCCACGTCGAGAACCGAGTGCCGCTGCTCCAACGGCGGCGGCAACGGCAACACGCTGGGCGCGCGCCGGTAGACCCGCCAACCCTGGGCCTCGGCCCACCGTACCACCGAGTCGATCACCCGCGCGGTGACCTCGTCGGTGTCCAGGTCGACGAAGGTCACCTCGGTCAGCCAACGACCCAGGTCCGCGGCCAACCGCTCGCCCTGCGCCCCGACCTCCACCGGCGCAGGATAGCGCCTCAGCCGACGACGGTCGCGGTGGCGGCGAGGTGCCGGGTCAGCCAGGAGGTGGTGGCCGTACGGGCCGCCTCGGCGTTGTCCCGCGCCAGGAAGTCGTGCCCCTCCCCGTCGAGCACCAGGTGCCCGTGCGGCACGCCCCGGGCGGCGAGGGCCTCGGCGACCTGCGCCGACTCGCCCGCCGGCACGTTTGTGTCGTTGGCGCCGTGGATCAGCAGCACCGGCACGTCCAGCCGGTCGATGTGGGTCAGCGGGGAGAGGTCGCGCAGCAGGTCCCCGTCCCGCTGCGGGTCGCCGTACTTGCTGACGGCGGCGGCGGCGATCCACGGCTCGGTTTCGGCGAAGAAGGTCCGGAAGTCGGAGATGCCGCACTCGGCGACCCCGGCGGCGAACAGACCGGGGAAGTTCACCAGGACCGCGAGGACCAGGTAACCGCCGTAGGAACGGCCCAGACAGCCGAGCTGACCGGGCCGGGCGACACCGGCGTCCACGAGGAAGTCGGCGCAGGCCGCCACGTCGGCGATCGCACCGTAGCGGCCGGCGAGGTTGTCGGCGGCGACGAACGAGCGGCCGAACCCGGACGACCCGCGGACGTTGGGCGCGAAGACCGCGACGCCCTGCGCCACGAGGGCCTGGAACAGCGGGTTGTAGCCGGGACGCTCCTGCGCCTCCGGGCCACCGTGCAGGCTGATCGCGGTGGGCCAGGGGCCCGGCCCGGCCGGGCGGTACAGCCAGCCGGAGAGCGGCAGCCCGTCGCGGGCGCGCAGGTCGACAAGTTGCGGCGCGACACCGGCATCGTCCGTACGCGGGGCGGTGTCCGACCGCAGCGGGCGCGGCGCCCCGGTCGACGGGTCGACCAGCCACACCTCCCGGGGCCGCACCGGCCCCTGCGCGGTGAGGCAGAGCAGGCCGCCGTCGGCGGCGAAGGCGGCGTCGCCGAGCACCTCGCCCGGGGCGGCGACGGCCCGCTGCACACCGCTGGCGAAGTCGAGCAGGCTCAGCTCGCTGCGCCCGCCGTAGGTGTTCCACAACAGCGCGCCGCGCTGCCCGTCCGCGCTCGGCGTGACGTGCTCCAGTTCGGCGTCCGGTCGCCCGGCGAGCCGGGTCGGTGGCTGTTCCGGTCGGGTCAGGTCGACCCGCACCAGCGCGGCGAGCTCGGAGTACGCGTCGGTGCGGGCCAGCACGCTCGTGCCGTCCGGGCCGAACCAACCCTGGTCGGTGCTGCCCCGCCCGGTGTCCGGCACCAGCCGCCGCCGCTCGCCGGTCGCCACGTCGAGCAGCTCCAGCCAGCGGGCGTTGCGCGGGCCACGACGCAGCAGCGCCACTCCGGCGTCCGGGGTCACGTCCAGGAGCGTGAGCAGGTCGCCCTTGGCGAGCACCTGCCGTTGCCCGGTGCCCGCGTCGACCAGGAGTGCCTGCCCGCGCTCGTCGGTCTCGGTCACCGCCAGCACCGCGCCGTCGGGCAACCAGCCGGCGAGCGTGGCGCTGCGGCGGCCGAACCCGGCGACCTGGCGGCGTCGCGTACCGTCCGGGCGCACCACCCACAGCTCGGTGCGGGGCGCGCCCCCGGGGGCGACGACGCAGGCCAGCCACTTGCCGTCCGGGGACCAGCTCACCGCGAGGACCGGCTCGTCGCCCACCGGCAGCGCGACGGGCGGGCCCGCGTCGACGTCGCAGACCCAGACGCCGGGCGTTCCCGCCCGGTCGGAGAGGAACGCCACCCGGCGGCCGTCGGGGGACGGCGCGGGGGCGAAGTCCTCAATCGTGGGCACCGGCGGCGACATCGGCCGGTGGCTCGCGGGTCGGGCCCGGCGGGTGGTGCGCGGCGCCTCAATCCGTACGCTCATCATCTAAACCCCGATCCGCTGCAACCAGAGCTCCAGCAGCCCGAGCTGCCAGAGCGCGTTGGAGCCCAGCGTGGTCCGCCGGGCGTTCGGCGCGTCCAGCAACTCCTCCAGGTAGTCCTTGCGGAACAGGCCCCGCTCGCGCGCCGGTCGGGCGGTCAGCGCGTCCCGCACGTCGTCGAGCAGTGGGCCGGAGAGGTGCCGGATGGCGGGCACCGGAAAGTAGCCCTTCGGCCGGTCGATCACCTCGTCCGGGACGATGCCCCGGCTCGCCGCCTTCAGCACACCTTTGCCGCCCTGCGCCAACTTCATGGCCGGTGGGCAGGCGGCGGCCAGCTCGACCACCTCGTGGTCGAGGAACGGCACGCGGGCCTCCAGCCCCCAGGCCATCGTCATGTTGTCGACCCGCTTGACCGGGTCGTCGACGAGCATCACCAGGCTGTCCAGGCGCAGCGCCGCGTCCAGCGCGGTGTCCGCGCCGGGCGCGCCGAAGTGCGCGGTGACGAACTCCAGGCTGGCGTCGTGGTCGAGCATCCACTCGGGCGCCAGGTGCCCGCCTAGCGCGTCGTGGCGACGATCGAAGAACACCCGGGCGTACGCCTCGACGGCGTCCGCGCGGGCCACGTTCGCCATCGGCGGGTACCAGTCGTAGCCGGCGAGGATCTCGTCGGCGCCCTGCCCGGACTGCACCACAGTGATCCGCTGCGAGACCTCCTCGGAGAGCAGGTGGAACGCGACGCAGTCGTGGCTGACCATCGGCTCGCTCATCGCCGCGATGGCCCGGTGCACGGCGGGGACGAACCGCTCCGCGCCGATGCGGATCTGCTGGTGGTCGGTGTCGAAGTGGCGGGCCATCCGGTCGGAGTAGTGGAACTCGTCGCCGCTCTCCCCCGCCGCCGCCTCGAAGCCGATGCTGAAGGTGGCAAGCCCGGTCTGCCCCTGCTCGGCCAGCAGGGCGACGATCAGGCTGGAGTCGAGACCGCCGGAGAGCAGCACGCCGACCGGCACGTCGGCGACCATCCGCCGTCGTACGGCGGTGCGCAACGCCGCCATGAGCCGTTCCTGCCACTCGTCGGCGGACATGGCGGGGGCGGCGGCCCGGTTGAACTCCGGCCGCCAGTACGTGGTGTCGGTGCTCCGGCCGTCCGCGGTGATCACCCGCACGGTGGCCGGCGGCAGCTTGCGGACCCCGGCGAGGATCGTGCGTGGCGGTGGCACCACCGAGTGGAAGCTCATGTAGTGGTGCAGCGCCACCGGGTCGAGGTCGGTGTTCACGTCACCGGCGGCGAGCAACGCCGGCAGGGTCGAGGCGAAACGCACCCGGCCCGGTGTCTCGGCCAGGTAGAGCGGCTTGATGCCGAGCCGGTCGCGGGCCAGCACCAGGGTGTGCGTGGCCAGCTCGACCAGGGCGAACGCGAACATCCCGTGGAACCGCTCGACGCAGGCCGTCCCCCACCTGTGGTACGCCTTGAGGATCACCTCGGTGTCCGAGGTGGACCGGAAGGAGTAACCGGCGGCGGTCAGCTCGTCGCGCAGCTCCCGGTAGTTGTAGACACAGCCGTTGAAGACCATGGCAAGACCCAGCTCGGGGTCGACCATCGGCTGGGCGCCCGCGTCGGACAGGTCGATGATGCGCAGTCGGCGGTGCACAAGGGCCGCCGGCCCCTGCTGCCACCGCCCCTCGCCGTCCGGGCCCCGGGGGGTCAGGTCGGAGAGCATCCGCTCGACGGCGGCCAGGTCCGCTGGCGCCCCGTCGAGGCGGAACTCGCCTCCGAAACCGCACATGGCAGACACCTCTCATCCGCTGGATCCGGTGGGGCCGCTGACCGGTCCAGGCTTGGCGGACCGGGTTGCGTCCCGATGACGGGTGGGTCAAGCGTGGGTTACACCGACGGTTCGTCGGCTCCACCGAGCAGCCAGGTGTCCTTCGACCCGCCACCGCGCGACGAGTTGACGATCATGCTGCCGGCCGGCGCCACCCGGGTCAGCGCCACCGGCGCCACCTCGGCGGTGTCACCGAGGAACACGAACGCCCGCAGGTCGACGTGGCGGGGAGCGAGCGCCGTGCCGTCGAAGACCGGGTGCGTGGTCAGCGCGATCATCTCCTGGGCGATCCACCGGTGCGGGGCCGCGAGGATCTGCTCCCGGACGGCGTCCAACTCCTCCGCCTCGGCTCGGGGGCCGATCACCACCCGGTCACCGCCGTACCCGTCGACCGGCTTGAGCACCAGCTCGTCGAGCCGGCCCAGCACCTCGGCCCGTTGCTCGGGCAGCCCACACAGGTACGTCGGCACGTCCCCCAACAGCGGCTTCTCGCCCAGGTAGTACTCGATCAGCCGGGGCACGTACGCGTACAGCGCCTTGTCGTCACCGACACCGTTGCCCAACGCGTTGGCCAGCGTGAGCCGCCCGGCGTGCACGGCGGCGAGCAGCGGCCACCCCAACGGCACCCCGTCCGCGCCCGGCGCGTGCAGCAGCGCCTCCTCATCCATCCGCAGGTAGATCACGTCGACCTCGCGGCGGCAGCCCTCGCGGACCAACCGAACCCGGCCCTCCTCCACCAGCAGGTCGCTGGTCTCGGTCAGCGGAACGCCCATCTCGTCGGCGAGCAGCCGATGCTCGAACCACGCCGGATCACCCGGGCCGCTGCTGAGCACCACCACGGCGGGGTCGTCGGCGGCGGCGGGCGCGGCCGCGACCAACGCCCGGTACAGCATCGCCGGCGTCTCGTCGGCGGGCAGCAGATCCTCCGGCACCGGCAGCTCCGGCAGCACCGCCTGGGTCAGCCGACGGTTCTGCACCGCGTAGCCGATCCCGGACGGCACCCGCAGGTTGTCCTCCAGCACGTACCAGCCGCCGTCCGGGTCGCGGACGAGGTCGGTGCCGGACACCTGGGCGCGGGTGCCCCGCCGGCCCATCAGCGCCCCGGTCGGGCGCAGCCCGGGTGAGGACTCCACCACCCACGCCGGCACCACGCCGTCGGCCACCACGGCCCGGTCGGCGTAGACGTCGCGCAGGAACGCGTCGAGGGCGCGGGCTCGTTGCACCAGGCCGGTGCGCAGGGTCCGCCAGTCGGCGGCGGGCACCACCCGGGGCACCAGGTCCACCGGGAAGAGCCGGGTGCTCGCCTCGCCGGCCACGCTGAACGTCACCCCCCGGGCCCGCTGTTCCTCGTCCCGGTCGTGTTCGCGTTGACGCAGGGCGCCGGCGCCGAGCTGGCGCAGGGCCGCGAGCATCGGGGCGTACGCCGGCTGCGGTCCGGCCGGTCCGAAGACCTCGTCGCCGGCGTCGGCGTACGTGGGCAGCGTCGGCGGTGTCGGCGCACCCGGCAACGGCCCTCGGACCCGTCCCCGGGTTTCGTCGAGCAGCAGGTCGACCACGTCGGCCAACCGGCCACGCCGCTCGTACGCCCGCCGCTGCCGCGCCGCGGAGCTGCCGTGTTCCAGCGCGTACCGGGTCAGCTCGCTGACCTGCTCCCAGTCCCCGGTCGCCTCCAACTGCAGGCGCAGGTCGGTCACCAGCCGGCGGACCGCCTGGGCGGCCGGCACCGGTCGGGCCGACCGGGGCAGGTCGAGCAGGTCGCCTTCCAGCCCGGAGCGGGCCGCCCGCCACACGGCGGCGCGCAGCACCGGTGGTCGCACGGCTGTGCGGTCCACCCCGGCGCGCAGGGCGGCGACCTCCCGCCGGACGAGCGCCCGGAACAGGCCGGTGAGCAGGACGATGGTCTCCACGTCGGCGTTGGCGTCGGTGATCCGCAGCTCCACGGTGGGCACGTGCGCCGACGGCCGGACGTCGAAATAGATCATGGCGGGGTCGGTGATGGTCTCGGAGGAGATCAGCTCGGCGACCAGCGCCTCGTGGTCCGCGGCGCTGGTCACCTCGCCCGGGTCGCCGGCGGTGGGCCAGCGTTGCCAGACCAGCGATCGCACGCTGGCGTAGCCGCTGTCCTGGCCCATCCAGTACGGCGAGCTGGTGGAGAGGGCGAGCAGCACCGGCAGCCACGGTTGGACCCGACGGGTGACCGCCACCGCCAGGTCCCGGTCGGAGACGCCGACGTGCACCTGCGCTCCGCAGATCAGCTGCTCCCGGGCGAGCAGCTGGTATTCGTCGACCATCCGCCGGTAGCGGGACGTGGGGGTCACGCTCGGGTCGCCGTCGACGCGCAGCGGCACCGTGCCGGCCGCCACGATGCCCAGCCCGGCCCGGTCGGCGACCTGGACGGCCGCCTGCCGCAGCCGGGTCAACTCGGCGCGGATCTCGTCCAGGGTGCGACAGACCGCGGTGTTGGTCTCCACCACGCTGCGGTGCAACTCGGCGGTGAACGAGGTCGCCGGCAACCGGTCGAGCAACTCCCCGGCGCGGGGCACCAACTCCCGGGTGTGCAGGTCGACGACGTGGAACTCCTCCTCCACACCGATCGTGGCCAGGTCCGCCGGGTCACCGTCGTCCAGCGACAGGACCGGGTTCGTGCGCGGGGCGGGCAGCGTCCGGCCGTTGCCGGACCGGCCCACCGGCCCGTCGTACGTCGGCGCGTTCGTGGTGTTGTCGGCCATGGTCACCCCGGTTCGCGTGTCGGTGGTCGGGACTGTCCGACGAGCGTTCCCAGGGTTGGTACCGGGGGTGTTTCCGGCGCGTTAAGGTGACGCGCCCGTTCTGTCCGGGCTGCTCAGGGACTCTGTCCGGGCTGCTCAGCGACTCGCCGTCCGGTACTCGATGGACGCGGCGACCCGGTCGGTGGTGGCGGCGCCGAGTTCCCGTTCGGTGAGCCACAGCCCCAGATCGAGCCCGGCCGACAGCGCGCCGGCGGTGACCCGGTCACCGTCGTCGACCACCCGCTCGTCGAGGACTGTGACGTCGTAGGCGCGCAACTCGTCGTACGCGTTGCGGTTGGTGGTCGCCCGCCGACCCGTCAGCAGGCCGGCGGCCGCGAGCACCAGCGCACCTGTGCACACCGACGCCAGCCACCGCGCCGTCGGCGCCAACGCGGCCAGCCGCGCCGGAAGCACACCGCGCTGCGCCTGCGCCCAGGCACCCTCGGTGGCCCGGTCCAGCCATCCGCCACCCGGGACGATCACGCCGTCGGCCTGATTCAGCACCTCGGGGACCTGGAGTTGGACACCGCGCATGCTGGTGACCAGGCCCGGCCGCTCGACGGCGACCAGCCCCACGTCGAAGCCGGCCATCGACAACACCTCGAACGGCCCGAAGACGTCCAGTTCGTCGAAGCCGTCGAACACCACGATCTCGATTCGCATACGGCCCAGAATCTCCCGTCGAGCGGGCAGCGACGAGTGGCATCCTTGCCATCATGCGTAAGAGTTCCGCCACGCACCGGGTCGCCGTTCTCGCCCTCCCCAGAGTCGTCGCCTTCGATCTGACCATCGCGACGCAGGTCTTCGGCCACGAGGGCCACGGCCGGTACGCGATGACGGTGTGCGCACTGGACGGTGGTTCGGTCACCACCACCACCGGCGGCCTGGAGCTGACAGTCGCCGCCGCGCTTGACGCGCTCGACGATGCCGACACGGTGATCGTGCCCGGATTCCGCCGTGGGCCGGCACCGGCGCGTGCTCTCCAGGCGCTGCGGCAGGCACACCGTCGTGGCGCCCGCATCGCGTCGATCTGCACCGGTGCCTTCGCGCTGGCCCAGGCCGGTCTGCTCGACGGCCGCCGCGCGACGACCCACTGGGCGCACGCCGACGCGCTCGCCCACGAGCACCCGCTGGTGCTCGTGGACGCGAACGCGCTGTACATCGACGAAGGTGAGGTGCTCACCAGCGCCGGACTCGCCGCCGGCCTCGACATGTGCCTCTACCTCGTCGGCCGCGACCACGGGCAGGCCGTCGCCATCCAACGGGCCCGCCACATGGTCACACCACTGCACCGAGCCGGCGGTCAGGCCCAGTTCATCCCGGTCGGCATCCCGGGTGAGGACGACGAACTGGCCACGCTCACCGCGTGGGCGAGCAACAACCTGCACCGCCCGATCACCGTCGCGGACCTTGCCCGGCAGGGTGTGATGTCCAGCCGTTCGCTGCACCGTGCCTTTCGGAGTCGGTTCCGGACGAGCCCACGAGCCTGGCTGATCCAGCAACGGCTACGCGCAGCCTGCACCCTGCTCGAGGACGGCGGGATCACCGTTGACGAGGTCGCTCGGCGCACCGGTCTGGGCACGGCGACCAACCTCCGTGCGCATTTCCAGCGGGCCTTCGCGACCACCCCTACCGCGTACCGGCGGGCCTTCACCCCCTGACCCTCGACGGTGACCGTGGCGCGGCCGCGGTCACCTCATGTTCGTCACCACGAACGGCGCGTGGCCGTGCAGGTAGTTGGTCCACCCGCCGGTCACCGGCGCTCCCGGGCTGAGCAGATTCGTGGTGTCGGTGCCGACGTCGAGCTTCCAGGCCGTCCAGGAGATGCCGTTGGCTTTCATCCAGTCGATCCAGGACTGCGCCTCCGGCAGGCAGGCCCGGCCGTCGAGGCCACCATCGGCGTTACTGGCGCCCCACTCGGTGACGAACAGCGCCAGACCCGCGCGGATCGCCGCGTCGCCCTTGGCGCGCAGCGACGCCCCGTGCGTGCAGGAGTAGAAGTGCAGCGTGTACATCAGGTTGGTGCCGGTGACCGGGCTGGCCGCCGCGACGTCCACGTCCTGTGACCAGGTCGGGGTGCCGAGCACGATGATGTTGTCCGGGTCGGCGGCGCGGATCGCGGACACCACCGCCTGGTGGTACGGCTTGATGACGTTGGTCCAGCTGACCTGCAGCGGCTCGTTGTAGGGCTCCCAGATGACGTTGGGCAGGTTGCCGTACCGACGGGCCAGGTCACCGAAGAACGCCACCGCCTGGGACTGGTTGTTCTGCGCCTCGTGCGCGTGCCAGTCGACGATCACGTACACCCCTGCGGTGACCGCGTTGTTGATGATGGTTTCCACCTGCGCGCGCGCCTTGGCCGGGTCACTGAGGTACGCCCCCGCCGGCTCCACGCCCATGGCCGCGCGGATCACCTGGAGGTTCCAGTTGTCCCGCATCCAGGTCAACGCGGAGAGGTTCTCGGCGTACGGGGCGGTCTCCCAGTTGAGCCACATGCTGCTGATTCCGCGCAGCTGCACCCGGGCGCCGGACCTGTCGCACATCGTGGTGCCACAGACCCGCAGTTGCCCGTGCCGCTCGACGGGCGTACCCGTGGTGGGCGGCGGGGTGGTCGGCGGCGGCGTGGTCGGCGGCGGCGTGGTCGGCGGGGGCGTGGTCGGGGGCGGGCCGCCGGCGCAGGCCGCGCCGTTCACTGTGCAGTTGACCGGGGTGCCGGTGCCGTTGACGAGGAAGCCGAACGAGGTGGAGGCGCCGGCGGCGAGGGTGCCGTTCCAGGACACGTTGGCGAACGTGTAGTGGCTGCCCGAGGTGGTCTGTTGCGCGTTCCACGACTGGCTGACGGTCGAGGAGGACGGCAGGTCGAACTCGACCCGCCAGCTGGTGATCTGTGCGGAGGTGTCGTTGGTGACGGTGACCTGCCCCTGGTAGCCATTGCCCCAGTTGTTCGTCACGGAGAACACGGCGGTCGCCGCGCTGGCCGGTGTGGCGGCGACCAGGGCCACCCCACCGGCGAGCAGGCCGGCGACGGCCAGGGTCGTGACGAGTCTCAGTGTGCGCATGCGGAACCCGCTTCGGATCGACGGTGGTGGCCTGAGGCGGGGCGGCGCCTTTCGCGCACAATATCGATCAATGCCTATGCCGGCAAGGCGGACGTAACGGGGACCGACCCTGCCCGGGCCGGCCCCCGAGGCGTTCAGGCCGCTGGGCGTACCCGGTAGGCCAGGTGGGTGACGCCGTCGCCCTCGACGACGCTGAACGGGCCGTCCAGCTGAAGTGGCGCGATCTTCAGGTCGGCGAAGAGCGGGATGCCGGAACCGAGCAGGACCGGGACGAGGTCGACGTGCACCTCGTCGAGCAGGCCGGCCTCGACGACCTGGGCGGCGATGGTGCCGCCGTTGACACCGACCTCCTTGTCGCCGGCGATCGCCTTCGCCCGGGCGATGGCGCTCTCGATGCCGTCGGTGACGAAGACGAACGAGTCATTCTCGGGCGCCCAGCCCTCCGGCACGCTGTGCGTGACAACCACGACAGGTACGTCCAAGGGATGCCGGCCACCCCACCCGCTGGTGATGTCGAACAGCCGCCGGCCGACGACGAGCGCGCCGGTCCGCTCGGTGAGAGCCCGCAGATGCCGGGCGCTCGTGGCGGAGGTCCGAAAGGTCAACTCGGGGTCGGCCGTCGGCGTCTCGACGTCGCCGTTCTCGTACCACTGGAAGAGGTACTCGAAGCCACCGTGGGACGCGTCCGCGATGTAGCCGTCCAACGACATCGTCGCCCCGGTCGTCACCTTCGTCATCGATCCACTCCTCGGTCCGTGCCCGTGTCGGCTCGTCGGCGGGACCGGGTATCCCCGGCCCTCTACCCATGGTCGAAGCCGGCGCGACAGTCCTCGACACGTTCGCCGAACTTTCTGACGGCGTGTTCTCAGCGGATCCGCGCGGCGACGGCGGCAGCCGCGACGGTCGCCCCGGCGTCGTTGAGGTGCAGGTGGTCGCCGTGATCGTACGCGGGCCGCAGGGCGTCCGGGTCGGTCGGATCAGCGAGAATCCGGTCGAGGTCGACGACGGCGTCGTACTCGCCGCCGCCGCGGATCCAACGGTTCACCTCATCACGGAGCATCTCGTTCTGCGCGGTGTCGTAGCCGACGGCGTTCTTCATCGGCGGCATCGTGACGCCGACGACGGCGACCCGGTCGGCTCGTGCGGCCCGGATCAGCGCCCGGTGACCGTCGATGAGCTGGGCGGCGGTCACCACGGGTGAGGCGCCGCAGCCGAAGTCCGGGTAGCCACCGCCACCGATGTCGTTGATGCCGATCAGAACCACGGCGACCCGTACGCCCGGCAGCCCGAGCGCGTCGCGCCGGAACCGGGTGACGCCCTGCTCGCCGTAACACGGTGAGTCGGCGAGCAGCTTGTTGCCGCTGATACCGGCGTTGGCGACGGCCAGCGGGCGGCCGGTGGCGACCAGGCGCTCGGCCAACTGGTCCGGGTAACGGTTGTCGGCGCCGGGCGTGGAACCGTAGCCGTCGGTCTGCGAGTCGCCGAACGTCACCACAGTGCCGCGGGTGCGCGGTGACCCGGCGACGTCCACGCCGGCGAGGTGATACCAGGACTGGCTGGTCTCGCCGGTGAACGCGGCAGCGCGGTGATCGAAGCGGTGATCACCCGTGGAGCGGTACGTGCTGGTGAGCCCGCCCTGGTGGAAGGTCGCCGGGCCGGTGGGACCGGCGAAGTACAGCGTGACGGTCAACGCCTCCAGCGCCCGGACGGGCAGGCGCACCGGATCGGAGGTGGCCTCGGCGCCGGCCGGCACGGTGGTCGACAGTCGTCGTTCGAAGGTGACCGGAAGCAGGGTGCCGGGTCGCACCGCCGCCCCGGAGATCGGACGCCCCACTGTGGCACCGGTCAGTCGCAGCGGTTGGTTGCCGTACCTGTTGGACAGTCGGATCCGGATCAGGGAACCGGCGGCGCTGACCCGGACCACCTGCCGGACCGACTGGTCGGCGAAACCGGGGACGGACCAGTTCGGGCCGTCCCAGTCGTTGCCCGGCACGGGGTGGTGGTGCGCCGCCGACCACGCGGTCGACCAACCGACCGGGCCGTCGCGCCCGGTGGTCGTGGCGTTCGCCGGGACGGCCGGCGCCAGCAGGAGCAGAGCGGTGAGTACGGGGAGGATGCGGCCTGCCGAGTTCGACACGGGAAGGTCCCTTCGGGAGCGGTGGGTGGGTGAAGCGTTGTGTTTCACCCTGCTCCGACCGCCTTACCGTTTACTTACGGTCAGGCGCGCAGCGCGTTGAGCACCAGGTCGGCGTACCGGCGCCACACCGCCGGGTCGCGCTCGTCGAGCACGATGAGCTGCCGGACCGCCCCGCAGAGGATCACCCGGATGTCCAGCTCCCCGGCGTCCGGGCGGATCTTGCCGGAGGCTCGGGCCGCCGCCACCAGTTGCCCGATCAGGCCCAGGATGCGCGCGGCGGGCACCAGCCTGCCCTCGAAGAACGCGTCGGCGAGGACCCGGTCGCGCGCGAGGCGTCCGAACAGGTCGGGCACGAAGGAACACCACTCCCGGTACGCGTCGGCGCCGTCGAGCGCCGCGCGGATGCGCTGCTCCAGCTCCTGAAACTGCCGCTGCACGACCGCGACGATGAGGTCTTCCTTGCTGGGATAGCTGCGGTACACGGTCGCGCGACCCACCCCGGCCCGCTCCGCGACCTGCGGCACCGTCACCTGGAGACCCTGCTCGGCGAAGAGCTCCCGGGCGGCGGCGATCACCCGCTCCTGGTTGCGACGGGCGTCCAGACGCCGATGGGGGGCATCCGGGTCGCTCGGCGTCGGCGGGGTCATGGTGTCACTCTGCCCGCTCGGTCTCGTCGGTCAGCAGCGGCTCGTCGCCGTACACGGTGGTGAGTTCGACGTTGAGCACCGTGGCCACCCGGCCGAACGACCAGTAGTAGCCGATCACCTGAAGCACCTCGACGATCTCGCGCTCGCTGAGGATGTGCCGCACCTCGTCGAAGAGGTCGTCGGGAACGCGTGGCGACCGGACCACCTCGGCGGCGAACCGGATGAGCGTACGGTCATGACCGGAGAGGGCCGGGTTGTCGATGTCCCGGCTGGTAATGATCTCGCGGGTGGCCCGGTCGACACCGGCCGCCTCGGACATCGGGCGGTGCTGGGCGGCCACGAACTCGCACTCGGTGTACTCGGCCACGGTCAGGATGACCAGTTCCCGCGAGCGGGCGGGCAGTTCCAGCGAGGTGAACTGCGCCCTCGCGAGCTGGATGAAGAGGTTCACAGTGCCGACCGAGTGGGTCAGCATCTTGACCATCGGGTCGGGTGGCAGTGCGGACAGGACGTCGCGGACGTCGGCCGGAATGGCGTTCGGGTCGGGGTCGGCAAGGCGGGGCATGGCTCTCTCTCCAGCGCTGGTCGTCGAGATGGTTCAGGCGGACAGGTCGAAACCCGTCTCGCTGAGGTGGCGGAAGCGGCCGTCCTCGGCGTACGACCCGAAGATGGCGATCTCCCGCTTGGCGGTCGACCCGTCGGCCAGGGTGATCTCGTAGACGTGCCGTTCGGCGTAGCGGAGACCGTCGTGCAGCTCGTCGAGGACCCGCACGGTGCCGCTGACGATCTGGCCGCGCACCCGGGTGACCATCTCAACGAAGCCGGCCCGATCGAGCGTCTCGCCGTCGCTGCGGTGGGTGTAGTCGGGGGCGTAGAACTCGTCGAGCGCCTCGGTCAGGTCGCGCGTCGGCTCGAAGACGACGGCGCGCAGGGCGTCGCTGATCCGTACCTGGGTCATGGGGCTCCTCGTACGCACTTTCGGGCAGATGCGGACTCACGAGTCCGCTTAGCCTCCACCGTACCGGACTCCTGAGTCCGCTTCCGGTGAGAGTCGTCACGTACCCGGGCACAGCTGCGCCCGCCACCGCACGTGCGACTCGGCCAGCCCGGTCGTAGCGTGGGGCGCATGCGAACCACCACGCTGGGCAGCACCGGTCCCGAGGTCGGCGTCATCGGCCTCGGTTGCATGGGCATGAGCCACGGCTACGACATCACCGGCCCTCGCGACGACGACACGTCGATCTCCGTCATCCGACAGGCACTGGATCTGGGCGCGACGCTTGTCGACACGTCCGACGTGTACGGGCCGTACACCAACGAGGAGCTTGTCGGGCGGGCGCTGGCCGGTGGTCACCGGGAGCGGGCCGTGCTGGCGACGAAGGTCGGCCTGGTCGCCACCTCCCCCACCGGCGGCCCCGGCAACTCACCGAAGATCGGTAACAACGGCCGCCCGGAGCACATCCGCGCGGCGATCGACGAGAGCCTGCGCCGGCTCGGCACCGACCACGTCGACCTGTACCAGTTGCACCGGGTCGACCCGGAGGTGCCCATCGAGGAGTCCTGGGGTGCGATGGCCGAGGTCGTGGCGGCGGGCAAGGCCCGGCAGATCGGGCTGTCCGAGGTGACGGTGACGCAGATCGTGCGGGCCCAGGCGGTGCACCCGGTGGCGTCGGTGCAGTCCGAGCTGTCGCTGTGGACCCGCGACCCGTTGACCGAGGTGTTGCCGTACTGCGCCCAGCAGGGCATCGCCTTCCTGCCGTTCTCCCCACTGGGTCGCGGTTTCCTCGCCGGCCGGTTCACCTCGTTCGACGACCTGCCCGCCGACGACTTCCGGCGGGGCCTGCCGCGTTTCCAGCAGGACGCGCTTTGCGCCAACCTCGCCATCGTCGCCCGGGTTCGGGAGATCGCCGACCGGGCCGGCTTCAGCCCCGCGCAGGTCGCCCTCGCGTGGGTGGTCGCCCAGGGCGACCAGGTCATCCCAATCCCCGGGACCAAGACCCCGACGTACCTGGCGGACAACTGCGCGGCCGCCGACGTGCGGCTCAGCGCCGAGGATCTGTCCGACCTGGACGCGCTGCCCGCACCCGAGGGTGGCCGCTACTGAGATTCCGGCGGCCCGGCACCGCGTGGCCGGGCCGCCACCGGCGGGCCGAACCTGACCCCGACACCTGGCGAGTAGAGCACGCTGACCGGCGGCCCGACCGGTGCCGGCAGCCCGGCTGCGGCAACCAACTCGTCATCCAGGTGCAGCAGCTCGGCCCGGTGCAGCGGCCAGCTCGGATGCCAGTTCGGCAGGTGCAGCGTGCGCCCGTACGCCCGGGTGTGCAGCCCCCAACGGGCGGTGACGAAGTGTTCGAGCGGGGTCGGGTCGACGATCCGCTCCCCCACCCGCACCACCATCCGGCTCGTCGCGCCCGCCGGCCCAGGCCAACGCCGCCGGCAACTGTAGGTGCGACGGTCGCCGTCGCGATCCAACCGCATCGACGACCAGAGGTACGGCAGGCGCAGCGTCGCCCGCGCGACGAGCACCGGCACCAGGCGGGACGCGTCGAGGGACCGGAACACGACAGCTCGTCGGCCGGCGTCGTCGACGGAGTAGAGCCGGACGTTGGTCTCCCAGAAGGTGCCGAAGTAGGGCACCCCCGGGCCACGGCCGAAGCCCAGCCCGACCATCCGAAAGCCGATGAGGCCGACGTAGCTGACCCCCTGCACCGTGTCCGGACGAGTGCCGGCGGGTAGCAACGGCGCGACGAGTGCCGGAGCGACGGCCCAGTGCAGGAAGGTGAGGTCCTCCCAGCGCTGGCGCAGGATCGCCCAGGGGAACGCCTGCCGGGGCGCGTGGTCGACCGGTTCGGGGTGCACGCCCTCATCCTGGCCCAGGCGACCGGCCGGCGTGGTCTCAGGCGTGCGGACCGACACTGACGGCGCCGATGGTCAGCGACGCCCTGCCCTCCAGGATCTCGCCGACCCGTTCGACCTCCTCCCCCAACGCCCGCTGCCGGGCGGCACCGAGCGTCCCCAGCGGTTCGACGGTGACGCGGATCGAGCGACCGGAGCGGCGTTGATGCCACACGCCGGCGACCACCCCGTCCACCAGCAGCACCGGATAGTTGCCGGCCTGGCCGCCGGCGAGCGCCCGGTCGGCGGCGGCACCGGGAAAGAGCCGTTCGCGGGGGTGGCAGCCGACCGCGTACGCGTCGAAGTACGGCAGCAGCCGCAACCCGGACGGCCGGTCGTCGGGAAATTCAGTGTCGTCGGCGGCCACCCAGGCCCGGGTGCCCCCCACCGTCACCTCGGTCAGGTCGAGTGAGTCGAACAGCAACGTCGCCCACCCCGGCGCCACCGCCAGCCACCGGGCGAACTGTGCCGGGGTGGCCGGCCCGTACGCGTACAGGTAGCCGCGGACGAGGGCGGCCAGGGCGGCCGGACCGGGCATCGGCACGAAGTCGGGCAGCCACCGGGTCGGGCTGGTGTGCGTGCTGACCCGACCGCGATTCGGGCCGAAGCAGATCACTCCGCTCCGGGTGGCGGCGGTCATCGCGGCGACCCACCGGGGCCACTTGTCCTGGAACGCCTCCATGACCAGGTCGCCCGCCCACGGGCCGGTCCGGGAGACGACCTCCTCGGTCAGCTCGGCGGTGGTCAGGTCGGCCTCGGCGACCGCGTCGGCGATGGCCGCGAGGACCTGCTCGGTCTGCTGGGGCGTCAGCACTGCCACGCTCCGCTCCGAGGACGGGACCGGCAATGCGCTCAGCGCGCCGACCCACATCGGCAGGTCCGCCGCGGCGAGCAGGTGCACCGTCCCGCGCGGCCCACGGGTCTTGACCAGCGTGCGGTCGGTCCACAGTGCCCGGCGCACCAAGGCGCGGGTCGCGCCCGGCACCCGCAGCCCGACGGACAGCTCGGCGGCCGACGCGATCTGGGCGTGCGCGCCACAGATCGCCGACACCACGTCGGCGACGCGTCCGGCGTCCGGTGCGGCGCCCGACGCGGGTGCGGAGAGTCGGTGCCGCGCAAGACGTCGGGCGGACACCTGAGCCCAGCTCAACTCGATCACCGCGAATGCCCGTCGCACGGGCTGACGCCGGCCGCGCACCACCGAAGGGCTTCGACAGGGCAGATCCTCATGCCGCCCACGCTACGACCGACGTGTGTCACTTTCCCGGGCGCGCACCCCTCGGGCGAGACGTCAGGGGTGGTGGCGGGTCAACTTTGTTCCTGGTTCGGGGATGGTCAGGGTCACTTCGCCGACCGCCAGCGGAAGTGGACGACGCTCGTCCCCTTGGGCTAGCTTCGCTGATGCGGACGATGGTCGTCCGCTACGGCCCGCGTTCAACCGCGGAGACACCCCAGCCTCTACGCCCAGAGAAGGATCAACCATGTCCGAACGCTTCGCAAACAAGGTCATTCTGGTCACCGGTGCCACCTCCGGCATGGGGCGTGCCCTCGTGGAACGAGTCGCCGCCGAAGGCGCGAAGGTCGTCCTGGCGGCACGTGGCGAGGAAGCCGGCGAGGCTCTCGCCGCCACCCTGCACTCCACCGGCGCAGACGCGATCTTCGTCCCGACGGATGTGACTGTCGGAGCCGAGATGGCGAAGCTGGTGCAGCGGGCGGTCGACCACTACGGCCGGCTCGACGGTGTGTTCAACAACGTGGGCGCGGCCACCGCGCTCGGCCCGATCACCGAGATCGGCGCGGACGCCTGGGACGCCGAGATGGCGCTCAACCTGAGCAGCGTCTTCTTCGGGCTCAAGTACCAGATCCCCGCGCTGCAGACCTCCGGCGGCGGCTCGATCGTGAACAACGCCTCCGTCAGTGGTGTCACCGGATCCTCCGGCCTGGCCTCCTACAGCGCCGCCAAGCACGGCGTCGTCGGGCTCACCCGGTCGGCGGCACTCGAGGTGGCCACCACGGGTGTACGGATCAACGCGCTCGTCACCGGCGGCGTCGACACCCCTCTGCTACGGCGCAACCTGGGCCCGAACCCGGAGGAGGCCCTCCAGATGGGCAACGCCATGCACCCCGTGGGCCGGATCGGGCGGCCCGACGAGGTCGCCGCGCTGGCGGCCTTCCTGCTGAGCGACGAAGCGCCGTTCATCACTGGTGCCGCTCTCGCGATCGATGGCGGCCTGACCGCCGCCTGACGGCCCGGCGCCCATCACCTCTCCTGAAGGAACACTGATGCCCACTCGTCACAAGACCCCGAACTCGCAGCGGTGGAGAGCCCTGTTCTTCATCTCGATCGCCCAACTGATGGTCGTTCTCGACGGCGCGGTCATGAACATCGCTCTCCCCTCCGCGCAGCAGGCACTGCACTTCACCGATGGCAGTCGCCAGTGGGTGGTCACCGCGTACGGTCTCGCCTTCGGTGGCCTCCTGCTGGTCGGCGGCCGGGTCGGTGACATGCTGGGGCGCAAGCGCGTCTTCCTGTTCGCGCTGGCAGGCTTCGCGATCGCCTCGGCGATCGGCGGCCTGGCGGCCAACGTGGAGATGCTGCTGGTTGCCCGCGCGTTGCAGGGGGCCTTCGCGGCCCTGCTCGCGCCGGCCGCGCTCTCGCTGATCTCCCTGTTGTTCACAGAGCCGCGGGAACGAGCGAAGGCCTTCGGCGTGTTCGCCGCGGTCTCGATCGCCGGTGGCGCCGTCGGTCTGATCGCCGGCGGTCTGCTCACCCAGTACCTGAACTGGCGCTTCGCCATGTTCATTCTGGTTCCGATCGCGATCATCGGGATTGTGGGCGCCATCTCCACGGTGCACGACAACGGTGAGCGACACCGTGCCCGGCTCGACATCCCCGGCGTGCTGCTGGCCAGCCTCGGTCTCGTCGGCCTGGTCTACGGTTTCAGCGCCGCGGAGAGCCACGGCTGGTCGGCGGCCACGACCATCGGATCCTTCGTCGCCGGCGTGCTGCTTCTGGCGGCCTTCGTCGTGGTGCAGTCACGGGTGAAGGCTCCGCTGCTCCCACTGGGAGTCCTGAGCGAACGCAACCGGGCAGCCGCCTACCTGTCGGTGGGTCTGGCCATTGTCAGCATGTTCGGGATGTTCCTCCTACTGAGCTACTACTTCCAGCAGGTCAAGGGATGGTCGCCGGTCATGGCCGGCCTGGCGTTCATGCCGATGGCGGTGCTGCAGGCTCTCGGGGCCACGCAGGTCGGCGCCCGACTCGCGCACCGGATCGCTCCGCGGCCGATCATGGTCGGTGGCTACCTCGTCAGCGCGGCCGGCCTCGTCCTGCTCGCCCTCCTCGACGCCGACAGCAGCTTCTTGGAGATCGCGGTCGCCGAGGCGGTGGTCGGAATTGGCGTCGGTGCCGCGTTCATGCCCGCGATGAGCATCTCCACCCACGGCGTCGCGCCCGCCGACGTCGGTGTCGCCTCCGCGATGATCAGTTCGTCGCAACAGGTCGGGGGGTCGATCGGCGTAGCGCTGCTCAACACCGTCGCGACCGGCTCCACCGCCTCCTACCTGGTCACCCACGGCGGTACGGCGGCCCCCGTCCATGTCCAGAATCAGGCGTTGATGCACGGCTACGCGGCCGCGTACTGGCTGGCCACCATCTTCGTCGTGGCCGCGGCACTGGTCTCCGCGATCATGGTCAACGCGGGCGCACCGGAGTCTCCGCCGGCCACGGCGTCGGAGGACGTCGCGCCGGTCGGCGTCCCGGCGCCCGCCCACTGAGCGCATCGAGGCGGTCGCGGACAACAATCGGACGAGCTGCGTCCGCTTGTGTTACGCTTTCCGGATGCCTGATCTGGATCCGGCGTCGGGCGTCCGCGCGGACGCCCGGCAGAACCGACGCCAACTGATCATCGCGACCAGGGAGGCAATCGCCGCCCGCGGGCTCGACGTCTCGGCTCTGGACATCGCAACAGCGGCCGGCGTGGGGGTGGGCACGTTGTACCGGCGCTTCGGGACCAAGGAGGCGCTGCTCGACTACGCGGTGCTCGGCCTCTACGACGAGTTGTGCGACACCGCACGGGCCTGCCTGGAGCGCCCGGATCCGTGGGACGGAATGACGGAGTTCGTGCTGGAGCTGGCCGGGGCCCACCGGGACAGCCGCGGCCTGGCCGAGGTCACCGCGGCCTGCGAAAGGCCGCCGACACCCGAACTCGCGCAGCGCACCGTCGCGTTGCAAGAGGCCGTCGCCCACCTGACTGAGCGAGCACACGCAGCGGGTGATCTCCGCGCGGACGTAACCTGGCAGGACGTCCTGCTCTGCTCACGCGCGGCGCTGGACACCGACCACTGCCTCGGCGTCGACGCAGGGCCCGACGGGTGGCGTCGAGTCGTCATGGTCCTGCTCGACGGCATGCGCGCCCCCGGCCGCACTCCTCTCCAGGGGCCGCCACCGCAGGTCCGCCCGCAAGGGGCATGATCCACTCAAGTCCCCGGGACCCTACAGGAGGACGTACGCGTGACGCAGAGCGACGCGGAGCTGGTCGTGCTCGCGCAGACGGGCGACCCGGCTGCGCTCGGGGCGCTGCTGGCCCGGCACGAGGCCGGGATGCGGGCCGTCGCGCTGAGCGTCCTCGGTTACGGGCCGGACGCCGAGGACGCGGTGCAGGACGCGATGGTCGTCGCCCTGCGCCGCATCGGCGAGGTCCGCGACCCGAACGCCGTCGGCCCCTGGTTGCGGGCCATCGTCCGCAACAACAGCCGGATGGCGTTGCGCGGGCCCCGAGCCGTCCCGGTCGCCGAACCGGAGTGGTTCGCCCGCCCCGCCGACACACCCACCCCGGAGGAGGCACTCGACCGGGCCGCGATGCGCGACTGGGTGTGGCACTCCATCGAGCAACTGTCCGAACCTGACCGCCTCGTCACCCTGCTGCGCTACTTCAGCGACGCGTCCTCGTACGAGCAGATCGCGGCCGTGTGTGGCGTGCCGGTCGGCACCGTCCGCAGCCGCCTCAGCCACGCCCGCCGCGCGCTCGCCGGCGGCCTCCGCACGGCGGCGACCAGGGCGCACGCGGACGTCGCCACCTCCAACGACACGCGGTGGCGGGAGGGCAGCGACATGCTCACCACGGCGATGGGTGGCGACTTCGAGCGGGTGGTCCGCGAGAGCTGGTGGCCGAACGCCGAGATGATCGTGCCGGGTGGCCCGCGCGGCGGCCGTGACCTGGCGATCAGTGGCATGGACCGCGACCTGGCCGCCGGGGTACGTCAGCGGCTGCGCAACGTGGTGGCCAGCGGCGACGTGCTGATCTGGGAGACCGACCTGATCAGCCCGCCCGACGACCCGGAGCACTGCCCACCGGCGGCGCTGTGGTTGCAGGTGCTGCGCGAGGGCCGGGTACGCCAACTCACCCTCTTCCACCCCGTCCCCGCGCTGGTCTGAAGAAACTTTCCCGACCGAACGAACTTTCCCCTCGACCCGCGCATCTGGTCCGCGTCATGCACCAGTTGCCGTGTCGGCGGACGCCGCGCGGGTCTCGGATCGGGAGATAGTTCATGGGTTCCACCAGCCACGACGTCAGCGCCCTCGCACCCGGCGCCCACACGTTCACCGTCGATGGCGTTCGGCAGGTCTACCACGTCGCCGGCACCGGCCCGGTCTGCGTGGCGCACTCCGGCGGCCCGGGCATCGAGTGGGCCTACCTGCGGACGCCCAGCCTGGAGGCGCACTTCACGATGGTCTACGTCGAGCCGGTGGGCACGGGCGCGTCGGGGCAGCTCGACAACCCCGGCGACTACCGTCTCGACACGTATGTCCGGTTCCTGCACGCCGTCGTCGAGCACCTCGGCGCACCCCGGGTGTACCTCCTCGGGCACTCGCACGGCGGGTTCGTCGTCCAGCGGTACGCGCTGGCCCACCCGGACCGGATCGCCGGCCTCGCCCTGTACGACACCTCCCCCGTCACCGGCGCCGAGTTCTGGGCCGAGGCCATGGCCGGCCTCGCCGCCTACCCGCAGCGGCACCCGGACCGGCCGGAAGCGGCAGCGGTCCCGGCTGCCTTCGGGCAGATCGGCGGCGCGACGGACGACGAGTCGTTGGGGGCCGCTCTGCGCGCCGCCCTGCCGGTGTACTTCGCGGACTTCTGGGGTCGACAGGACGAGTTCGCCAGGTTCCAGGCGGCCGTCCGGATCTGGTCGGCGCCGGCCGGCGCGCAGGACCCGACACCCTTCGACGTACGGGACAACCTGGGTGAGATCACCGTGCCCGTCGTGGTGATCGTCGGGGCGTACGACTTCATCTGCGGCCCCCGCTGGGCCGAGCAGCTGCACGCGGGGCTTCCGGACTCGCGGCTGGTGACGCTGGAGCGAAGCGGACACTTCGCGCACATCGAGCAGCCGGTGGAGTTCACCGACGCCGTGGCGGAGCTGCTGAAGCGGTAACCCAGCGCGGCACAGCGCGCCCCGAGGTCCGTTCGTCACAGCGGGCAGGCCCCGGGGCGCGGTCGCGTTACACGGTCATAGGCTGAGCACTTCGCTGCACCCTGACGAAGAGGAGACCGCCGTGAGCCAGACCGAACGGATGGATTCCGTCGACGAGTGGAACGTGGCCGAGGACGACGGTGTCCTGGACGCCTCGGACACCCTCGACGACGACCGGGTCGGCGACCCCCTCGACACCGGCATCATCGCCGAGGACCACTGGACGGCGGCAAACCGGTTCGGCACCACGCCCGCCGAGGAGCGGGCGGGCGAGTCCCTGGCGCAACACCTGGCCCAGGAGGTGCCGGATGTCGACCCGTATGCCGAGGGTGGCGACGACGAGGACGAGCTGACCCGCCGGGGGTACGAGGCGGAGGCACGCGCCGGCCGTCTCGTCGCCTATGACGAGGGTGTCCGCGAGGACGACGAGGCCGAGTCGGTGGCGTGGGACGCCGGGATCGACGCGGGTGCCGCCAGCGCGGAGGAGGCGGCGATCCACGTGGTCGAGGACCCGGACGGGCCCGGCGACGGTCCGTTGCGCTGACGCCGTACCCGCCGCGCTCGGCACCTCACCGGGTGCCGAGCGCGGCGGCGTTGGTCAGTGGACGACGACTGGCGTCCTGACCTGCTCGCCCTGCGGGTCGTCGAGCTGCGCCGGCTGACGTCGGCGCGGCAGGAACGCCGCCGGGATGAGCGTGAGCACGACCAGCGCGAACGCGACCCAGAACGTGCTGGCGAACGACTTGGCGGCGAAGTCGAGCCCGCGCTCGATGAGCGACGGGTCCACCGGCATCTGCTGAAGCAGCTCCGGCCGCTGCTGGGAGGCGATGGCCAGCCCGGCCTCGGTGATCGGCTTGCCGCTCTCGTCCACCAGGCCGGGGATCGGCCGGGAGCCGTTCAGCTCGTTGGTGAGGATCACCGACATCACGGCGGCGCCGACCGACCCGCCGATCTGCTGGAGGATGTTGACAAGCGTCGAGCCGCGGGCCACGTCGTTGGCCGACAACGTCCGCAGCGCCGACGTCATGATCGGCATCATCGTGCCGCCCATGCCGAGGCCCATCACGAACAGCGAACCGCCGAGCAGCCAGTACGACGTCTGCGGGTCGACCTGGGTGAACCCGAAGAACCCGATGACGATGAGCCCCAACGCGAACGGGACGGTGCGTCCGATCGGCACCCGGTCGGCGAGCGTGCCCGCGATCGGCATGGTGATCATCGCGCCGATGCCCTGCGGGGCCATCAACAGACCGGCGGCCAGCGTCGACTCGCCGCGCACCTGAAGGAAGTAGCTCGGGAACAGCAGGCCGGCGCCCATGAACGCGATGATGAACACGAACATCGTGACCGACGCGATGGTCAGGCTGCGGTTCTGGAACAGCCGCAGGTCGAGCAGCGGGTGCCGGGGCTTGAACGAGTAGAGCACGAACGCCACCACCAGCGCGCCGCCGACCAGCATCGGGGCCCAGACCTTGGCCTCGGCGAAGGTGCCCGCCTCCGGCAGGGACGAGACGCCGTAGAGGAAGAGGGCGAGACCCGGGGAGAGCATGAGCATGCCGACGAAGTCGAACGACTCGGACGGCTCGGGCGCGTCCTTCGGCAGCGCGAACTGCGCGTAGATCAGGGCGATCACGCCGATCGGCAGGTTGATCAGGAAGATCCAGTGCCAGCTCGCGGTGTCGATCAGCCAGCCACCGAGGATCGGGCCGCCGATCGGCCCCAGCAGCATCGGGATGCCGAGGACTGCCATCAACCGGCCGATCCGGTGCGGCCCGGCCGCCCGGGTCATGATGGTCATGCCCAGCGGCATGAGCATGCCGCCGCCGAGACCCTGCAGGACCCGGTAGCCGATCAGCTCACCGATCGTGTCGGCCATGGCGCAGAGCCCCGACCCGATGGTGAACAGGGCCAACGCCACCATGTAGAGCCGTTTGGTGCCGAACCGGTCCGCCGCCCACCCGCTGAGCGGGATCACGGTGGCGAGAGCGAGGGTGTAGGCGGTCATGGTCCAGGCGACGCGGGCGTAGGACGCGTCGAACTCGTTCTGGAATGTGGGCAGCGCCACGCTGACCACCGTCACGTCGAGGATCGACATGATCGCGCCAAGGACGACGACGCCCGCCACCTTGAGCACCGCACCGTCGAGTTTGTCCGATGTCGCGATGGATTGCTGTGTCACTAACTCTCCTGAAGTCGATTGAGCCGGCCGATGGTGGGCGGTGGCGGCGATGCCGCGCCTACCGGGCGCGGGGCGCGACGTGCCGGGGCAGCGACGCGCGGAGGCAGACTAACCGCCAGCTGTGACGATTCGCCGCCGGATTTCGTGACCGCCCGGTCGCGTATCCGAACGGCCGTCCATTTACAGCCGCTCGTCGGGGTGGCGATAGGACAACAGAACCACCGGCGAGAGGGGCCGCGGTCCGGATCAGCCCGGCTGGGGCCAGGGGTCGGCTGTGTGGCGTTGTGTTCTGGTGGCGCTCACGTTCGTCGGTGGTAGTGGTTGCGGCGGGGGACCTGTTCGGGGTCGAGCCAGGCCGGTGGCACGAATTCGGGGTGGCCGTCGCCTGCCAGTCGCACGACCCAGTCGCTGTGGTGCAGGTGCCGGTGGTGGTGGCCGCAGAGCAGGACGGCGTTGGTGAGGCTGGTGTCGCCGCCGTCGGCCCAGTGGCGGATGTGGTGCGCGTCGCACCAGCGCGGTGGTCGGTCGCAGCCGGGGAAGGCGCAGCCTCGGTCGCGCAGCACCAGGGCTCGCCGGAGGGGGCCGGTGATGAGACGGCGTTGTCGACCGACGTCGAGTGGTTGGCCGGCTCCGCTGAGGACGGCGGGGAGGATGGCGGCGTCGCAGGCGAGGCGGCGCACGGTCGCGGGGGTGAGGTGCAGGCCGGTGTCGAGGGTGCCGCCGCCCAGTTGCCGGGTCAACCCGTCGTAGCTGGTGGTGACGACTATCTGCGCGGAATCACCGCCGTGCTCGGGCAGCTCGCCGCCGCGTAGGGCGAGGCGGCACACGTCGCTGAGTGCGTCGTGCCGGCGTTGCCCGGGAGAGCGCTGGTCATCAGGGCCCGAGGGTGCGCTCAGTGGGTCGATGGCGGCGCGAAGCAGCCCGGCGGTCTCGGTGTCGAGGATGCCGGTGAGTCGCAGGCGGCCGTCGGTGAGGGTGGAGAGGGTGAGCTGACGGTCGCGGGTGGCGCGGCGGGCTTCGGCGTCCACTGCGGCTCTGGCGGCGGCGTCGGCGATGTCGGGTGCGACGTGGTCGAGGATGCGGGTGCTGAGTTTGCGGAGGAGGGTGGGATCGAATTGCCCGGCCCACTCGACGAGCACGCCGAGGGATTTGTCGGCGGCCTCGGGGCCGGCGGCGGTCTGCACGGTGTCGACCGTGTCGGCGATGACCCGGGCCTGGTCGACGGTGATGTGACCATCGGCCAGCGCGCGGCGTACGCCAGGGTTGCCGGAATCCAGGACGGCGGCGAGGTCGACGAGCCGGCGGGCGGCCGGGATGGTGAGGCGTAACCGTTCGCGGAGCCAGACCGCTGTGGAGGAGGCACCCTGCGTGGTGGCGGTGCCTCGGCCGTCGAGCTCACGGATCAGGGCCAGCTTCACTGCGGCGAGACGCTGCTCGATGCGGTGCGCGGTGTCGAGCGCGGCGATCAGCTCGCCCTCGGGCAGTGCCCAGGTGGCCGTGTCGGCGCAGGCCGCGATGGCGCCCTCTGCCTGCGCCAACTCCCCGACCATGAGCTGACCCTAGAACAGGTGTACGACAGTTTCAGTCATCATGATCGATCCGCGGCAGCCCCGGCCCAGCGCCAGACCGGCAGCGAACTAGCTGCTGCGCTTGCTGGCGTCGAGGGCAGCCTGCTCCACTCGCTGGCGGTGGCCCAGCCACCATGACTCGTCCACGGGGGGCAGGTTGTTGTTAGTGGGCAGCAGCCCGGCCGTGCCGTCGATGAGTTCGCGCACGATGTCAGCGTGGCCGGCGTGCCGTTGGGTTTCCGCGATGACGTGGACCAGGACATGGTGCAACGTGACCGCCGCGTCGCCCCACCACGGCACGTGGCCCACCTCATGCAGTGCAAGGGCTTCGATGGTGGTGTCGGCGTGGGCGATCGCGCGACGGTACAGCGCGACGATCTCCTCGCGGGTCTCATCCGCGCTCGCCCACATGTCGGCATTGGTCTCCGCCCCGTCGCCGACATACGGCAGCTCCTGCTCGAACGGTCGGCCGAACACGACGCCGAAGTAGAGGATCTCCATGGCTGCCGAGTGCTTCACCAGACCGAGCAGGTTGGTCGCGGTCGGGGTCAACGGACGCCGAATGTCGTACTCGCCAAGCCCGTCGAGCTTCCACAGCAGCGACTCGCGGCCGCCCGTCAAGTAACTGTGCAGGTCTGCCTTCATCGCGGCACTATGGCATCCGGTCGGGTGTCGGCGTTGCCCCCAACGATCCGCTGGCCCCGGCCAACCCGAAGCTCGTCTAGACCGTGACCACCGGCACCGCGGCGGTGAGCGCCCAGTCGTGCCCGATGTCGGCAGCCGCGCGCAGCAGCCTCGGAAGGTGCTCCTCGCGCAGGGTCTCCAGCGAGGTTTCGGCGGCGTGCACTGTCACGTTGATGGCGGCGACGACCCGTCCGTCGCCGTCTCGTACGCCGGTGGCGACGGACCGGATTCCCGGAGCCAGGTCCTGGTCGGCGAGCGCCCAGCCCTTCGCCCGGACCTCGCGCAGCACGGCGTCGAGTTCGCCCGGCGCGGGCTGCCAGCGCGGCGTGATGCCGGAGCGGCTGGGCTCGGCGAGGACGGCCTCCAGCGTGTCCGGTGGGAGGGCCGCGAGCAGCACCTTGCCCATCGAGGTCGCGGGTGCCGGGAAGCGGGTGCCGATGGTGACGCCCAGGGTGACGATCTTGGGGACGGCCACCCGGGCCACGTAGACGATGTCGCTGCCGTCGAGCTGGGCCATCGAGGTCGACTCGTTGGTCTGGGCGACGAGCTTCTCCATGTGTGGTCGGGCCACGTCCCACATGTTCAGCGCGTTGACGTACGCCATTCCCAGCTCCAGGACGCGCGGGGTGAGGGTGTGGCCGCGGCCGACCGCGCGGACGTAGCCCAGCGATTCGAGCGTGATGAGGATGCGCCGGACGGTGGGGCGGGCCAGGCCGGTGGCGGCGGCGATCTCGCTGAGCGTCATCGAGGGGCAGGCGGGACGGAAGGAGCGCAGGACGTCGAGGCCACGGGCGAGAGCCTCGATGAAGTCGGGCCCGGCGCCCCTTCCGTTGTCACTCATCCCTCAATGCTTCCATTGCGCCGACCCGGCGTCCCACTCGGTGTACTGGTACGGGTTCTCCAGGATCGCGGTTTCGGGGATCTCCGGGTTCATGCCCCGCTGCCACGCCTCCTCTCCCATCGTCTCGCGCAGGTGGTCGATGGTTGCCGCCACGCTGGCCCGCGCGGCGGCGAGGTCGACGCCGACGAGACGGCCGTCCCGCTTCACGACCCGGCCGCCCACCAGCACGGTGTGCACGTCGGCACGTTGGGCCTGGAAGACGACGTGGCCGTGCGGGTTCAGGATCGGGAACATCACCGGCGAGGCGTCGTTCTTGATCAGGACGACGTCGGCCTGCCGGCCGGGGGTGAGGGCGCCGATCGTGGCGTCCATGCCGAGGGCGCGGGCGCCACCTCGGGTGGCCCACTCGACGACCTGTTCGGCGCGCAGGTGGCAGTGGGTGATGGTTTCCTGCTTGGCGTGCGCCTCCAGGTGCTCGCGGGAGCGGTCCGCGCCGAGCGTGCTCCGCATCGCGGAGAAGAGGTCACCGCTCCACCACACGCTGGTGTCCATCGACAGCGACACCGGGATGTCGTGGTGGCGCAGCTGCCAGGTGGGTGGGTAACCCTGGCCGGCGCTCTGCTCACTCTCGGTGGAGACGGAGACCGAGCCGCCGGTCGCGGCGATCCGGTTGTACGAGTCCTGGGTGAGCGTCGCCGCGTGCACGTAGACGGTCGACGGGGTCATGAACCCGTTCTCGTGCATCAGCCGGATGCCGTCGTCGTTGGTGGCGCCCCACACGCCCGCGTGGGTGGTCACCGCGATGCCCAGCTCCCGGGCCACCTCGAACGCGGCCCGCTCGGGGAAGGCGGGGTCGCCGGTGACATCGAACGCCAGCTGGAAGCCGGCCAGCTTGCCGCCGTCGATCCGGCGGCGGTGGAAGTCGCGGAACTCCGGCGAGGTGGCCCACTCCCACGGCCCCTGCTGGATGTTGCCGTAGGCGAGCACGAACCGCCCGTCCACCGCCTCCAGGGCATCCACGGCGGCGTCGGCGTGTTCGGGCGTCTGCAACCCGTGCGACCAGTCGACTGTGGTGGTGACACCCGCGTCGATCGCCTCGATGGCCCCGAGCAGGTTGCCGGCGTAGACGTCCTCGGGCCGGAACAGCTTGCCCGACTCGAGGTAGTACCAGACGAAGTACTGGGTGAGGGTCCAGTCGGCGCCGTACCCCCGCATCGCGGTCTGCCACAGGTGCCGGTGGGTATCGACCATGCCGGGCATGAGGATGCCGTCGGTGGCGTCGATCTCCAGGGCGTCGTCGGGTGCGGTGAGGCCGACGCCGACCTCCGCGATCCGGCCGCCGATGACCAGCACGTCGGCGCCGGGCAGCACCGTGTGCGCGTCGTCCATGGTGAGAACCAGGCCGTTACGAAAGACCACCGGCCGGTCGGTTGCGCTCATCGCCACCCATTCCTTTCGGGGTACGAGGGGTGTCCGGACCGTTGTCCGCTGTGCGGCCAGCCCGAGTGGCGCAAGTGTGGTCCCGGTCACCATTGGTGTCAAGAGTGTGGTTCTGCGCAACAAACGAGCCGTTGACACGCCTGGTGCGGTATCGCAAGCTGTCCGGGCGGACAGGTGTCCGCAGAACGGGCGGAAATATGGTGCAGCATTCGACAGGCCCACTGGCCGGCCTGCTCGTCGCGGACTTCTCCCGGATCCTCGCCGGGCCGTACGCGACGATGCTCCTGGCCGACCTGGGCGCCCAGGTGATCAAAGTGGAGGGCCCCGGTGGCGACGACACCCGCACCTGGATGCCGCCCACCCGCGACGGGGTTTCGACGTACTACCTCGGCATCAACCGCAACAAGCGGTCGATCGCCCTGGACCTCAAGAAGGCCGACGACCTGGCCGCCGCGCAGGAGCTGGCCCGCCGCGCCGACGTGCTGATCGAGAACTTCCGGCCCGGTGGTCTCGCCCGGTTCGGCCTCGACTACGACACCGTCACCGCGAACAACGAGAAGATCGTGTACGCGAGCATCAGCGGCTTCGGCACCGGCGCCGGGAGGGACTTCCCCGGCTACGACCTCATGGTGCAGGCCATCTCGGGCCTGATGAGCCTCACCGGCGACCCGGACGGCTCGCCGTACCGGGCCGGGATCTCCGTCTTCGACGTGATGGCCGGGCTGCACGCGAGCATCGGCATCCTCGCCGCGCTGCACCACCGGGGCGAGACCGGACGAGGTCAGCACGTCGAGGTCAACCTGCTCAGCTCGGCGCTGTCCGGGTTGGTCAACCATTCCAGTGGCTACGTCGCCGGCGGCACCGTCCCGTTCCGGATGGGCAACGCGCACCCCAGCCTCTTCCCGTACGAGCCACTGCCCACCGCCGACGGCGAGCTGATCGTCATCGCCGGCAACGACGGGCAGTTCCGCAAGCTCTGCCAGGTGCTCGACCTGCCCGGCCTGCCGGACGACAGCCGTTTCGGGCGCAACCAGGACCGCACGGCCAACCGCGAACAGCTGCGGCCCCTGCTGGTCGAACGCCTCGCCAAGCGGACCACTGACGAGTGGTTCCGTGACCTGCTCGCCGCCGGCGTCCCGTGCGCGCCGATCAACACCATCGACGGCGGTGTGGCGCTCGCCGAGGAGTTGGGGCTCGACCCGGTCGTCACCGTCGGCGACGTGCCTGGCGTCCGCAACCCCATCACCTTCTCCGACACCCCGGCCCGGTACGAGCTGCCGCCGCCCGGGCTCGACGAACACGGCGAGGAGATCCGCGCGTGGCTGAAGAACTGAGCTTCCCGACCGGGATCGGCACCTCCGACCCGACCAGCATCTCCCTGCTCGGGCAGGACCTGGCCGCCGATCTGATGGGCACTGTGGGCTTCGGTGAGCTGGCGTACTGGCTGGTCGCCGGCCGGCGCCCCACCCCGGGCGAGGTACGGGTCTTCGAGGCGGTGCTGGTGGCACTCGCCGACCACGGCTTCACCCCGACGGCGATCGCGGCGCGGCTGACGTACCTGTCCGCTCCCGAGTCGTTGCAGGGCGCGCTCGCCGCCGGCCTGCTCGGCGGCGGCTCCCGCCTCCTCGGTGTCACCGAGGACTGTGGACGCTTCCTCGCCGACACGCTCGCGCAGGCCGGCGAGGTGACCGACTACGACGCGGTGGCGCTCGACGCGGTCACCCGGGCCAAGCGGGAGCGCCGGCTGGTCCCCGGGCTCGGGCACCCCGTGCACAAGGAGCAGGACCCGCGCACCCCCGTGCTGATCCGGATCGCCACCGAGGAGGGTCTGCACGGCCCGCACCTGCGGCTGTTCGAGGCGATCGGACGCGTACACCCGCAGGTGCTCGGCCGCACCCTGCCGCTCAACGGCGCCGGAGTCTGCGGCGCGGCCCTGGCCGACCTCGGGCTCCCCGTCGAGATGCTGCGCGGTTTCGCCCTGCTGGCCCGCGCGGCGGGGCTGCTCGGGCACCTCGCCGAGGAGCGACGACGACCGCTGGGGATGGACATCTACCGCACCGTCGACCGCAACGCCGTCTACGAACCCTGATCCCCCTCGTCCACCCCCGAAAGGAGCGGGAATGGCCTCCATCGTCGCGGTCATCGCCTCCACCCACCACCCCTTCTACTACCGGGCCAGCACCGCCACCGGTGAGGATCGACCACCGTTCGCCGACGAGTGGACCCGCAAGATCCTGGCGTTCCGGGAGACGTTGACCCGGGCCAGACCCGACGTGCTGGTGATGGTCGGCTCCGACCACTTCCACCAGCTCTGGCTGGACAACATGCCGCAGTTCCTGGTCGGCAAGGCACCCTTCTACGACGCCAACTGGTACAACGAGGAACGCGAGTTCGGGCTGCCCCGGATGCTGCTCAAGGGCCAGGAGGACCTGTCCGGGCACGTCCTGCGGGCCGGGCTCGACGCCGGGTTCGACCTCGCGTTCAGCAACGAGCTGCGCATCGACCACAGCATCACCTGCCCGATCATCACGCTGCGGCCCGAGGCCGACCTGCCGATCGTGCCGATCTACACAAACATCTTCGCGCCGCCGCTGCCGCAGCCGAAGCGCTTCGTCCAGCTCGGTCAGAGCATCCGGGACATCGTCGAGTCGTGGCCGTCGCACCTGCGGGTGGCCGTCATCGGCACCGGCCACCTCTCCCTGGAACTGGGCGGCCCCCGGCAGTTCGGCCCGCACGGCCCGGATCCGGAGTTCGATCAGCGGGCCGTCGAGTGGATCGCCAACGGCGACCTGGACGAGTGCCTGCGCGAGGTCACCCTGGACAGCCTGCACTCACCGGGCAACGCCACCCACGGCTTCATGGACTTCATGCTGATGATGGGCGTGGCCGGTGCCGGCGTGAAGGCCGACTACGTCGACACCCTCGATCTGTTCCACACCATGGAGGCGTACTTCACCTGGTACCCGAACGGAGCGCCGACGTGAGCAAGTACCTGCTGAACAAGTTCCTCTTCATGGTCGACCGGGACCCGGAGCTGGTCGAGCGCTACCGCAGCGAGCCGCGCGAACTGGTTGCCTGGTGGGAGGCCGAGTGTGCCAACACCGTGCTCAACTGCCACACCGGCGAGGCGAGCACCTGGCTACGCCTCGACGACGTGGAGCGCGAGGCATTGGTCACCCACGACCACGTGAAGCTCTTCGAGTTGGGCGCGCACCCATTCCTCACCCTGACCCTCTTCATCGCCCTCTTCGAGCGGGACAACACCGAACCGCTGGAATACCAGAAGTCCTACGGCGCACGGCTGGCCCACTTCTCGATGCCCTACCCGGACATCGCGACGTGATCCGCGCGGCAGTGCTCAGCACCTGCGGCGCCGCACCGACGATCGCCGAGCGGCCGGAACCCGTGCCGGCCGACGGCGAGGTGGCGGTCACCGTCGAGGCCGTACCGATCACCCCACTGGATGTGCTCTGCGCCAGCGGCACCAGCTACTTCGGCCCGCCGACCACCCCGTACGTGCCGGGTGTGCAGGGGGTCGGCCGGCTCGCCGACGGCTCCCCGGTCTGGTTTGGCACGTCGGCCGGGATGCGGTCCGGTGTCGACGGCAGCATGGCGACCACTGTCACGGTGCCCACCGCCGACGTGGTGGCGCTGCCGGCCGGCGTACCGCTGACAGTGCTCGCGGCCCTCGGTCTCTCCGCGGTCGCCGCGCACGCGGCGCTGACCCACGCCGGCGGCCTGGCGGCCGATGACCAGGTCGTCGTGCTCGGAGCCGGGGGTGTGGTCGGCCAGGCCGCCGTCCAACTCGCCCTGCTCGGCGGCGCCCGCCGCGTCATCGCCGTGGCCCGGTCGGCCGCGGCTCGGGCCCGCGCCGAGGAGTTGGGCGCCGCCGTCGCCATCCCGCTGCTTCCCGACGACGACGTCACGTCGGTGGCCGACCGGTTGCGCCACGCCTCCGACGGGCCTGTCGACCTCGTCCTCGACCCGGTCTTCGGTGTCCCGGCCGCGGCGGCCCTGCGGGTGCTGCGCCCGGGTGGGCGACTGGTCAACCTGGGCAGCGCGGCCGGCGCGACAGCGCCCATCGAGTCCGCCGTGCTGCGCAGCGGCGCGCTGCGGATGATCGGCTACACCAACAACGGGTTGTCGACCGACGAGCGGGCCGCGGCGCTGACAGTGGTGGCGGGGCACGCGGCGGCCGGCCGGCTCACCGTCGACCACGAAGTCGTGCCCTTCGACGCCATCGCGGACGCCTGGGCCCGGCAGGACGCCGGCGCCACCGCCGGCCGGATCGTCCTCACGCTCTGACCGGGGCCGGGCCCCAGCCAGGGATCGCGGAACCCTGGATAAACCGCACCTGGTTGGGGTCCCGGCACGGTGCGACTGTCGGTCCATGACACCTTCCACCCACACCGTCGCCGGCCACTGGATCGGTGGCGAGACCGTCACCGGCTCCGCCGACACCCTTCCCGTCGTGAACCCGGCCACCGGCGAGGTCGTCGCCGAGACCCCGGCCGGCACCGCCGCCGACGTCGACCGTGCCGTCGCCGCCGCCCGGGCGGCCTTCCCGGCCTGGTCGGCGACCACCCCGCAGCACCGCGCGGACGTGCTGCGCCGCCTCGGCGCCGGCCTCGCCGCCCGTACCGAGGAGATCGCCCAGGCGATCACCGCCGAGATGGGCTCTCCGATTGGTATGTCCCGGACCGCCCAGGTCGCGTTCCCGGCCGCGGTGGTCGAGTCAGTCGCCGGTCTGGCCGACGACTTCGCCTGGACCGAGGAGGTCGGCAACTCGCTGATCGTCCGCGAGCCGATCGGCGTGGTCGGCGCGATCACGCCGTGGAACTTCCCACTTCAGCAGATCGTCTCCAAGCTGGCGCCGGCCCTGCTCGCCGGCAACACGATGGTCTTCAAGCCGTCCGAGAACGCCCCGCTGACCGCGCGCGTCCTCGCCGAGGTCGCCGCCGAGGCCGGCGTACCGGCTGGTGTCTTCAACGTCGTCTACGGCACCGGTACGACCGTCGGCGAGGCGATCTCCGCCCACCCGGACATCGACATGATCTCGTTCACCGGCTCCACCCGCGCCGGGCAGCGCATCTCCTCGGTGGCCGCGGCGACCGTCAAGCGGGTCGCGCTGGAGCTGGGCGGCAAGGGCGCGAACATCATCCTCGACGACGCCGACCTGCCCGCCGCTGTCGAGCGGGGTCTCATGATGGCGTTCAGCAACGGCGGCCAGGTCTGCGGCGCGTGGCCACGGATGCTGGTGCCCGCCTCCCGTCAGGACGAGGTCGTGGCGTTGGCCGTCGCGGCCGCGAAGCAGTACACCGTCGGCGACCCGGGCGACGAGACCACCCGGATCGGCCCGATGGCGTCCGAGACCCACCGGCAGAAGGTCGTCGGCTACATCGAGCGGGGCATCGCCGACGGCGCCCGGCTGGTGTTCGGCGGCCCGCAGCGGCCCGAGGGGCTGACCGTGGGGGCCTACGTCCAGCCGACGATCTTCGCCGACGTCGACCCGGCCTCCGCGATCGCCCAGGAGGAGATCTTCGGCCCGGTGCTGACGATCATCCCCTACGCCGACGAGGAGGAGGCCGTGGCCATCGCCAACGGCACGCTGTACGGCCTGACCAGCGGCGTCTTCGGTGAGCCGGAGCACGCGCTGGCGATCGCCCGTCGGTTGCGCGTGGGCCAGGTCGACGTGAACGCCGGCCACTGGAACCCGCTCGCCCCGTTCGGCGGCTACAAGCAGTCGGGCAACGGCCGCGAGTTCGGTCGGATGGGTCTGGAGGAGTTCCTGGAGACCAAGTCCATCCAGCGCTGATCTTGGGGAAACGGAACACCGCCCCCGGGCTGGCCTGTTGCAGTGAACAGGCCGGCCCATGCTGGCACGTAATGATCGGAGACACCGTGGACCGCGCCCAGCTCGCCAGCTTCCTGCGCACCCGCCGCGAGGCGCTCCAACCCGAGGACGTCGGGTTGCCCCGGGGCCCGCGCCGACGCACCGGAGGGCTCCGGCGCGAGGAAGTCGCCACGTTGAGCGGAATGTCCACCGACTACTACAGCCGGTTGGAGCAGCAGCGCGGGCCGCACCCCTCGGAGCAGATGCTCGCCGCTCTCGCTCGCGGCCTGCGGCTCTCCCTCGCCGAACGCGATCACCTGTTCCAGCTCGCCGGACACGCCGTACCGCATCGCGCGGTGCGCGCCGACCATGTGAACCCGGGAATGATGCGGATCCTCGACCGGATGCACGACACCCCGGCCCAGGTGGTGAACCACCTCGGCGAGACCCTGGCGCAGACCGCGCCGGCCGTCGCCCTGCTCGGTGACGAGACCCGGTACGCCGGGTTGGCGCGCAGCGCGCACCACCGCTGGTTCACCGACCCGACGGCACGGCAGCTGCACCCGACGGAGGACCACCGGACACAGAGTCGCCTGCTCGTGGCGCACCTGCACGCGTCGTACACCCGTGATGGGCGCGGCTCGCGGGCCGCGGCCCTCGTCGACGATCTGCTGGCCCGGAGCCCGGAGTTCGCGCAGCTGTGGCGGGAGCATCCGGTGCCGGCCGGCTACTGCCCGCCCAAGCACTTCGTGCACCCGGAGGTCGGGGCGTTGGAGCTGCACTGCCAGACGCTTGTGGACCCCGACCAGTCGCAGACCCTGTTGGTCTTCACCGCCGCGCCCGGGTCGCCGAGCGACGAGAAGCTGCGGCTGCTCTCCGTCATCGGCGGCCAGCGCGTCTGATTGTGATCAGCTGCGGGCGGGGTAGCGGGCCGGGCTGACGCCCAGGTACCGCCGAAAGTGTCGGGTCAGGTGCGCCTGATCGAAGAAGCCGGCCGCGACGGCGGCCTCGACGGGCCGCTGCCCGGCGAGGAGCAGGCGACGCGCCAGCTCGACCCGGCGGCCGGTCAGGTACGAGTGCGGTGGCACGCCGTGCACGTGGGTGAACGTCCGGACCAGGTGGGTCGGGTGGGCGTGCAGCAACTCGGCGGCCTCCCCCAGTGTGACGCCCTCGACGGTCCGGGCGTCCAGCAGCTCCCGTAGTCGGATTGCGAGCTCGCGCCCGGTCGGCTGCCCACCGACCGGGGACCGCTGGTGGAGCTGGCGGCGCAGCCGGTCCAGAATGAGCGCGAGTCGGCTCTCGGCCTCGAACTCGTCGCCGGGTGCGGCGAGCGCCTGGTGCAGGTGGTGGATCCGGTCCCGCAGTTGCGGATCGGCCAGGTCCGGCTCGTCGACGGCCCGGCCGACCAGCTCGGCGTCGAGCGCCGAGGTGTCGAGGTACAGGACCCGTTTGCGGAAGCCGCCCGGTGTCGCGGAACTGCCGTCGTGCGGCACGTACGGCGGCAGCAGGGTGACCGACGTGCGCAGCGCGCCGTGCCGGTGCCGGTCCAGGTCGAAGCGGACGGCACCGTCGTCGACGATCAGCAGCGTCCACACGTCGTGGATGTGCCGGGGGTAGGCGTGGTCGACGAAATGGGCGTGGAAGACCTCGGCGACCCCGGCTACCGCGGGTCGCCACGCGCTGACGTGCGAGCCGGCCGGGCGGGTGGCCACGCTAAGAACGTACAAGACCGGGCGGTGTCGGGGCGGGCAGGCTCGACGCCATGACCGAACCGATCCGCTTTCCCACCAAGATCGCCGTACTGCTCCGCAACGACCTGGCGAGCTGGCAACGGCTGAACGTCACAGCCTTTCTGGTCAGCGGCCTCGCGCACGCGCTGCCGGAGCTGCTCGGCGAGGAGTACCGCGACGCGGACGGCACGCGCTACCTGCCGATGTTCGGCCAGCCGGTGCTGATCTTCGCCGGGGATCGGGCGGCGTTGGTCGGCGCGCACTCGCGCGCGCTCGCCCGCGGCCTGCGGCTGGCGGTCTTCACGTCCGAGCTGTTCGCCACCGGCAACGACCGGGACAACCGAGCCGCCATCGAGGCGGTCGGTCGGGAGAAGCTCGACCTGGTGGGCCTGGCGCTGCACGCGCCGCGCAACGTGGTGGACAAGGTGCTCAAGGGTGCGTCCATGCACCCGTAACGGCATCCGGGGCGACGAAGACATTGATATCGGTGTGTATGACTGTAATGATTAACAGACTTTACAGTTGTTTCGCCGCCCGGAAGGACCCCCACATGGCGCGACGATCGGCCGGGCTCGCGCCCCGCCGCCCCCGCATCAGACTGACCTCCGCGCTCGCCGCGGCCCTGCTCGCCGTACCGGCCGGCCTGGTCGTCGGCACATCGCCCGCGACAGCGGCCGCGACGGGCGCCATCACCGGGTACGGCGGCAAGTGCGTCGACGTGGCCGCCGCGAACCCGGCCAACAACACGCCGGCTCAACTCTTCACCTGCAACGGCTCCACCGCACAGCAGTGGACGGTGGCCGACGACGGCACGATCCGGGCGCTGGGCAAGTGCCTCGACATCGCCGCCGCCGGCACCGCCAACGGTGCCCGGGTGCAGATCTACGACTGCAACGGCACCGGGGCGCAGCAGTGGTCGCCCAGCGCCGGGCAACTGGTCAACCCGACCTCGGGCAAGTGCCTCGACGCGACCGGCCCCAGCTCGGCCGACGGCACCCCGCTGCAGATCTGGAGCTGCACCGGCACCGCCAACCAGGCGTGGACGTTGCCCACCGGCGGCGGCACCACACCACCGCCGTCATCGGGTGGTTTCACCCACCCCGGCGTGCTGGTCAGCCGAGGCCAGCTCGACTTCGTCCGGGGCCGCGTGCAGGCCGGCGCGCAGCCGTGGGCGGCGGCCTACAACCAGATGATGGGCAGCCGGTACGCCTCCCTGTCGCGCACCCCGGCGCCCCGCTCGGTGGTCGAGTGCGGCTCCTACTCCAACCCGAACAACGGCTGCACCGACGAGCGGGAGGACGCGATCGCCGCGTACACCCACGCGCTCGCCTGGTATTTCACCGGGGATGCCCGCTACGCGCAGAAGTCGATCCAGCTCATGGACGCGTGGTCGGCCACGATCACCGCGCACACCGGCAGCAACGCTCCGCTGCAGACCGGCTGGGCGGCCTCGGTCTGGCCCCGGGCGGCCGAGATCATCAAGTACACGTACACGAGCTGGCCCAACGCCAACCGCTTCGCCACCATGCTGCGCAACGTCTACCTGCCGATGGTGCGCAACGGCTCGAACAGCAACGGCAACTGGGAACTGACCATGATGGAGGCCACGATCGGCATCGCGGTGTTCCTGGAGGACCGGTCCGCTTACGACGCGGCGGCCACCCGCTTCCTCAACCGCGCCCGGGCCTTCGTCTACCTGCCCAGCGACGGCGCGTTGCCGTACACGATGCCCGGCAGCGGCCTGGACACCAGCGCGGAGATCATCGGGTACTGGCAGGGCCAGTCCACCTTCGTCGCCGGCCTCGCCCAGGAGACCTGCCGCGACTTCGTCCACACCGGGTACGGGATCTCCGCCATCTCGCACGTCGCGGAGACCTCCCGGATCCAGGGACGGGACCTGTACCCACAGGTCGGTGAGCGACTGCGTCAGGCGCTCGGGTTCCACTCGCGCTACCAGCTCGGTGAGGCGCCGCCGTCCTGGCTCTGCGGCGGCAGCCTCACCCGTGGCCTCGGCCCGATCACCGAGGTCGGCTTCAACGCGATGAGCACCCGGTTGGGCAATGTCATGACCAACACGCAGACCCTCACGCTGCAACAACGTCCGGCCGGAACCAACAACCTCTTCGTCGCCTGGGAGACGCTGACCCACGCCAACAACCCCAACTGACCAGGCCGCCGTGGGGTGGCGCCGAATGCGCGGCGCCACCCCACGACGGTGCTCAGTTGTCGGCCCCCAGCGCCTCCACCGGGCTGACCCGCGACGCCCGACGGGCCGGCAGCACCCCGGCCAGCGCGGTCAGCCCGACCAGCACCACGAAGAGCCCGGCCAGCGGCAGCAGCGGCGCGGTCAGCGGTGCCTGGATCCCGAGGGTCTGGACCGCCAACCAGGCGTACGGGATGCCGAGCACCAGGCCGATGGTCGCGCCGATCACCCCGTACAGGCCGGACTCCACGGTCAGCATGGTGCGCAGGCCGGTCCGGGACAGCCCGATCGCCCGGAGCAACCCGGACTCGCGTACCCGCTCGACCACCGAGAGCGCGGTCGTGGAGCCCACGCCGACGACCGCGATCAGCACGGTCAGGCCGACCAGACCGACAGCGATCCAGACCAGGGTGCGCACCAACGCGTCGTTGCGGTCCCGTTCGTCGGCGAGCACCGCGAGGCCCACCCCGTCGCTGCCGCCGATCGCCTGCCGTAGCGCCCGCACACCGGCGGTGCGACCGTCCTCGCCAGCACCTGCCGCGTCGGCCAGCAGACCGGTGTACGCGGCCGGCACGCCGAGCCGGTCCAGGTCCGCCGGATCGGTGAGGATGCCCGCGTGCAGCGGCCCGTCACCGGGCAGGACCGCTGCCACCCGCACGTCGACAGTGCCGGTGGCGACGGCAAGCGTGACGGTGTCGCCGGCCCGCAGACCCGCGTCCCGCGCGACCCAGCTGTTGAGCACGATCCGGCCGGGGCCACGATCGGCCAGGGTGCCCTGGGCCACGTCCAGGTCACCGGTGGTCGGCAACGCCGCCAGGTCCAGGTCGCTGGTCGGATAACCGGACTCGACGTCGCCGAGCTTGTCGGCGCCGCGCAGCAGCGTGGCGTCGCCGACCCTCCGGTACGGCACCACCCGCGCCAGCGCGCCGCGCGCCGCCTCGGCCCGGGTCACGACGGCCGGCGGCAGCGTCCCGCCGTTGCTGGTGACCTCGAAGTCGGTCGGGGCCGAGAGCGCCATCTCGCGGTCGGCGAGGATCTGCAACGACGCGCCGCCGATGACCACCCCGGAGATCAGTGTCACGCCCAGCGCGACCACGACGGAGACCGCGGCGGCCCGGCGCGGCGCCCCGCCGATCCCGCCGACCGACATCCGCCCGAGCGGCCCGAGCTGGCGCAGCGGCCAACCCACCACGGCCAGCACCGGGCGCACCAGCAGCGGACCGAGGGCCACCAGCGCGAAGAACGCCAGCGCGCCGGACCCGACCAGCAGGAACAGTGGCATCGAGGGGTCGTAGTCCGACTGGTCCGGCTTCGGCAACTGGCTGATCGTCGCGACCGCCGCCAGGATCGCGCCGACGGCCAGGAGCAGCCCGAAGACCAGACGCAGCACGCCGATGCCGCGCCGGCCGGCGGTGACGCTCGCCGCCCGCAGCGCCTCCAGCGGGGAGACCCGGGCGGCCGAGAGCGCCGGCGCCAGCACGGCCAGTACGGTGATCACGACGGCGCCGATCACCACGGTGACCGCCGCCGCCAGTGGCAGGCCCGGCGAGGAGACCTCGTGGCCGGTGGCCCGCAGAATCGCCGGCAGCGCGTACCCGAGGGTGAGGGCGCTGGCGACCCCGACGACGCCGGCTACCAGCCCGGTCAGGGCTCCCTCGGCGATCAGGGCCCCCACCAGGGTGCCCCGACTCGCGCCGACCGCCCGCAACAGCGCGAGCTGCCGCATCCGCTGGGCGAAGACGATGCGGAAGGTCGAGGTGACCACCAGCGCCGCCGCGACGACCGCGATGGAGACGAACATGCCGACCAGGATGAAGAGCCTCCCGACCTCCTCGGCCGCCGCGTTGGCCTCGGCCTCGCGCACCTCGGCGCCGGAGCGGATCGGCTGGCCGGCGACCGCCGCGGTCACCCGTTGGCGGACACCGCTCGTCGAGGTGCCGGGGGCAACCCGCACGTCGACGCGCTCCACGGCCGTCAGGCGCGCCCAGGCGATCACGGCACTGTCCGGGGCGTACGCGTCGTAGCCGGCGTCGGCGCCGGTGTCCACCACGCCGGTCACGGTGAGTGGGGCGGGCGTGGTGAGTTCACCGCCCGTACCGCTGGTGGTGGTGCCGACCGAGAGCCCGAGCCGCTCGGCGGTGCGCGGCGTGATCGCGATCTCGCCGGGCTGGTCCGGGTAGCTGCCCTCGATCACCCGGACCGTGCTCAGTGGGCCGGTGCCCGGATCGGACTGGAGGTTGAGGTACCCCTCGCCGACGGAGACCCCGGTCGCCACCCGGGCCACCGCCTCGGCCACACCGGGCACGGCCCGGATCTGCCGCACGTCCATCACTGTGGGTGGCGGCACGCCGGGGCTCCCGATCACCAGGTCGGTGACGGCAGGGGTGCCGCTGAGGTTGTCCCGCACGGTCCGTTCGGTGATCTGCTGCACCAGCACGGTGCCGAAGACGACGAACGACGCGACAAGGATCGCCAGGCCGGTCAGGATCAGCCGGCCGGGCCGCCGGGCCGCGGCGGCCGTCTGGGTACGCAGCACTGTCGCCCTCATGCGCGGGCCGCCAGATCACGCAGCGCGTCGGTGACCGACACCTGGTTCGGCTTGTCGATCTCGCCGGCCAGCCGCCCGTCGGCGAGCAGCACCACCCGGTCGGCGTACGCGGCGGCGATCGGGTCGTGAGTGACCATGACGACGGTCTGGCCGAGGTCGCGTACCGAGTCGCGCAGGATGGTGAGCACCTCCGCGCCGGAACGGGAGTCGAGGTTGCCGGTCGGCTCGTCGGCGAAGACCACCTCGGGCCGCGCCACCAGCGCCCGGGCCAGCGCGACCCGCTGCTGCTGGCCGCCGGACAGCTCGCTGGGCCGGTGGTTCAGTCGGTCGCCGAGGCCCAGCACCCGCACGAGGTGCGCGAGGAGCTCAGCGTCGGGCTGCCGACCGGCGAGGTCCAGCGGCAGGGTGATGTTCTGCGCGGCGGTGAGCTGCGGCAGCAGGTTGAAGGACTGGAAGACGAATCCGATCCGCTCCCGGCGTACCCGGGTCAGTGTCCGGTCCGACTGGCCGGTCAGCTCCGTGCCGCCGAGCAGGACGCGACCGGAGGTGGCAGTGTCGAGACCGGCGAGGCAGTGCATCAGTGTCGACTTGCCGGACCCGGACGAGCCCATGATCGCGGTGAACTCGGCCCGGCCGAAGCCGACCGAGACCCCGTCCAGGGCACGGACGGCGGTGTCGCCGCTGCCGTACACCTTCACCAGGTCGACCGCGGCGACCGCGGCGTGGCTGGTCTCCGGCGGGGCGTGGGTTGTCATCGTTCCTCCAGTGGCTGCGTGGTGACCCGGACAGCGTCGCCGCCATCGGCGGGTGGGCGCATCGGTCCGGGGCCAGGTATCGCCGGCGCCGGGTCTGCCTTTTGGCCGATCCGCCACCTCCGTCCGCCTGGCTACGCTGGGTCACCATGAGCACGCCGGATCTTCGACGTTGGTGGGTACGCCTGGCCCAGGCCGCCGGACTGGTGGCCATGGGGCTGCTCGCCCTCTTCGACCTGCGGTTCGGCGCACCGGAGAGCCTGGCCGCCCTGCTACTCCTGCTGGTGCGGATGGGGCTCGCGGTGGCGACGGTGCCGCTCTGGCTGCCGGTGCACCGGCTGGGATCGCGCGTGGTGCCGCTGGGCGCCTTGGTGCTCGCCTGCGCCTCACTGGCCGTGACCGCGGCCGTCCTGTTCCTCTCCGGCAGCAGTTACCTGATCGGCGGCAGCTGGGGGCTCGCCGAGTCGGCCGGGCTGATCGGGGTGGTCTTCGTGGTGGCCCGCTGGGGCGCGCCCCGGCTCGCCCCGTGGGCGGCGGTGGCCGCCGGGCTCGCCGTGGCCGCGTTGCCGCTGCGCGCCGGCACCGAGAACCTGCTGGTCATCTTCGGGCTGCTCCAGGTGCTCGCCGCGGCCGGCGCCGCCGGGGTGGGGCTCTACCTGCGAATCATGGCCGCCGGCCGGGAGCGGGCCATCGCGCTGGTGCGGGCCGAGCAGCGCGCGGAGTTCGCGCGGGACCTGCACGACTTCATCGCCCACCACGTGACCGGCATCGTGGTGCAGGCGCAGGGCGCCCGGTTCGTCGCCGAACAGGACCCGCAGCGGGTGATCGTCGCCCTGGAGCAGATCGAGCGGGCCGGTGCGGAGACGATGGCCTCGATGCGGCGGATGGTCGGAATCCTGCGCAACCCGGACGCCCCGCCGGACGCGCCGCTGGCTCCACTGGCCGGGGTGACCGAGCTGGAGCCGCTGCTGACCGGGTTCAACGGCGCGGCCAACGCGCCGGCACGACTGCACGTCGACGGCGACCTGAACGGACTGCCGGTGGAGGTGTCGACGTCGGCGTACCGGGTGGTGATGGAGGGGCTGACCAACACCCGCCAGCACGCGCCGGACGCGCGGTCCGTGAACGTGGCAGTGCGACGCACCCCGGGCTGGTTGTTGGTCCGGGTAGCCGACGACGGGGCGTCGCCGCGCACCGCGCCGGCCCGGGGCCACGGCTTCGGCCTGATCGGTCTCACCGAACGGGTACGCGCCCTCGGCGGCACGATCACCGCCGGACCCGGCGTCGCCGGTGGCTGGGTGCTCGACGCGGCGTTCCCGCTGCAGATGGCGATGCCCCGGTGATCCGGGTGCTGATCGCCGACGACCAGGCGATGGTCCGGACCGGCTTCGGCATGATCATCGGTGCCCAGTCGGACATGGAGGTGGTCGGCGAGGCCGCCGACGGGGTCGACGCCGTCGAACTGGCCCGACGACTGCGCCCGGACGTGGTGCTGCTGGACATCCGGATGCCCCGCCTCGACGGCCTTGAGGCACTGCGGCTGCTCGCGGGGCCGGGCGTCGCCGACCCGATCCGGGTGGTCGTCGTGACGACCTTCGACCTCGACGAGTACGTGCACACGGCGCTCTCCAACGGCGCGTGCGGTTTCCTGCTCAAGGACTCGGGCCCGGCCCTGCTGGTGGAGGCGGTCCGCGCGGCCGTGTCCGGCGACGCGCTGATCAGCCCCTCGATCACGGTACGGCTGTTGGAGCACCTCAGCTCACCCGCCCCGGCACGCGACGACGGCGGCCTGTCACCTCGGGAACTCGACGTCGTGAAGCTCGTCGCCCGGGGCCTGACCAACGCCGAGATCGCCACCCAGCTCTTCATCGCCGTGGGCACGGTCAAGACCCACCTGGCGAGCGTGCAGATGAAACTCAGGGCCCGCAACCGGGTCGAGATCGCCGCCTGGGCCTGGGAACGCCGCCTCGTCGGCTAGGTCGGTCGGGCCGCCGGCCGGATCGCCGGGTTCTCCGGCTCTGGCGGGCGGCGGCTCACGGGCGGCGGCTCACGGGCGGCTTGCTGTCTTGTCCGGTGCCTTTGGAGCTGATGTCATAAACGAATCAGCAGCACCGGCGGCCGGCGGCCGGCGATGTCATAGACGATTCAGCTCCAAAGGCAGCGACCGGCACACCATCCGCCTGCCATGGCCGGACTCCTCGCGCTGATGACGGCGCCCGAGGTCCGGCGGGGTCACCTGCCGAACCATAGTGACCTAACATTGACCGCAATGGATTGCTGTGAACGGCTGGCGACCGGAGGCGGGGAATTCGTCGTGCGTGATCATCGAAGTCGAAAAATCCGGTCGAAGGCCGCCGCGCTGGCCGCGTGTGCGCTGGCGGTGACGCTGATCGCGGCGGGCGCGACCCCGGCGCACGCCGCCGCCGACGACACCGAGCGCCCCACCGCCCCCGGCCCGATCACTGTCGTCGCCGTCGACACCACCTGGGTCGAGCTGACCTGGGCGGCCTCGACCGACAACGTGGGCGTGGTCCGCTACCCGGTCGGCGCGCGATTCGAGGATTTCGGCGCCCAGTACTCGACCGACACCAACAGCATCCGGATCACCGACCTGCGGCCCTCGCGCACGTACACCTTCTCGGTGTGGGCTCTGGACGCGGCCGGCAACAGCTCGGCGTCGAACCCGACCCTGCGGCTGACCATGCCACCGGGGGACGACCAACCCCCGAGCGCGCCGGGTCAACCGGTGGCGTACGACGTCGCCGCCACTGTGGTCCGGCTGCGGTGGGCGCACTCGGTGGAGAACGTCGCGCTCGACCGGTACGAGGTGTTCCGGGTCGACGCCGGCGGCACTCTCACCCGGGTCCGTGAGGTGTACCAGTATCCGCCGGTGAACAGTGCCCAGATCAGCGGGTTGGCGCCGAACACCACGTACACCTTCGTGGTGCAGGCCCGCGACGAGGTCGGACACCTGTCCCCGCTCTCCGCACCGGTCACGGTGACCACACTGCCGCCGCCGCCGAGCTGCGCGGTCCGCTCCGTCGTGCGGCAGTGGTCGGACGGCTTCGTGGCGCACCTCGTCGTCGAGAACACCGGCACCACGGCGATCGACGGGTGGACGATGACGTGGCGGTTCTGGGCCAGCCAGCAGGTCCACGGCATCTGGGGCGCGACGATCGTCGACCGTCTCAACAACAGCTACCTGCGGGTGCGCAACACCGGTCGCAACGCGGTGATCCCGCCGGGCGGCACGGTGTCGCTGGGGCTCGTCGCCTCCGGCACGCAACTGCCCGAGGAGGTCACGCTGAACGGTGGCCTCTGCACTGTGGCAGACGAGTAACGCTCCACTCCGGGGTCTGGCGCCAGCCGCGACATCTTGCGACGCTAACGCCTGTGTATGACTACGACCTGTTGGTGCTGGGCTCCGGACCCGGCGGTCAGAAGGCCGCGATCGCTGCCGCCAAACTCGGCAGGCGGGTCGGCATCGTCGACCGCCGCGACATGATCGGTGGGGTGTGCATCAACACCGGCACGGTCCCCTCCAAGACACTGCGCGAGGCCGTGCTCTACCTGACCGGGCTGAGCCAGCGGGACCTCTACGGCAGCAGCTACCGGGTCAAGGAAGAGATCACGGTCAGCGATCTGGCCGCCCGGACACAGCACGTGATCACCAGGCAGACCGACGTCATTCGCAATCAACTGGCCCGCAACCGGGTTGTGATGATCACCGGCACCGGCCGCTTCGCGGACGCGCACTCGATCTGGGTCGACAGCGGCTCCGGCCGCGAGTCGAAGGTGACCTTCGACAAGGTCATCATCGCGGCGGGCACCCGCCCGGCCCGCCCGGACAGCGTCGACTTCGACGACCGGACGATCGTGGACTCCGACGGCGTCATCAACCTGCAGGCCGTCCCCCGCAGCATGGTCGTGGTCGGTGCCGGCGTGATCGGCATGGAGTACGCCTCGATGTTCGCCGCGCTCGGCACCAAGGTGACAGTGGTGGAGCGCCGCGAACGGATGTTGGATTTCTGCGACGACGAGGTTGTCGAGTCGCTCAAGTACCACCTGCGCGACCTGTCCGTGGCGTTCCGCTTCGGCGAGGAGGTCGCCGCCGTGGAAAAGCACCAGACCGCCGCGCTGTGCATCCTCAAGAGCGGCAAGAAGATCGTCGCCGACACGGTCATGTACTCGGCCGGCCGGCAGGGTCAGACCGACGACCTGGCTCTGGAGGCCGCCGGGTTGGAGGCGGACCGACGCGGCCGGATCACCGTGGACGCCAGCTACCGCACCTCGGTGGACCACATCTACGCGGTCGGCGACGTGATCGGCTTTCCGGCGCTCGCGTCCACCTCGATGGAGCAGGGCCGGCTGGCCGCGCAACACGCCTGCGGTGAACCGATCCGGGAGATGCACGGCCTACAGCCCATCGGCATCTACACGATCCCGGAGATCAGCTTCGTCGGGCAGACCGAGGCGCAGCTCACCGAAAGCTCGACGCCGTTCGAGGTGGGCGTCGCGCGTTACCGCGAGCTGGCTCGCGGTCAGATCGTCGGTGATTCGTACGGCATGCTCAAGCTGCTCGTCTCCCCCGACGACGGCCGGCTGCTCGGGGTGCACGTGTTCGGCACCGCCGCCACCGAGATCGTCCACATCGGGCAGGCGGTGATGGGCTGCGGCGGCACTATCGACTACCTCGTCGACGCGGTGTTCAACTACCCGACGCTGGCCGAGGCGTACAAGGTCGCCGCCCTGGACGCGTCCAACAAGATCCGCAACATCACCCGCATCGACGGCTGAGCCGTTCAGGAAGGCCTCACCCCCCTTCGAGGAATACCGCCGTTCTCTAGCGGGTCAACCGCTCCAGCAGTTCGCCGAGCAGCGCGCGTTCGCCGGGGGTGAGGTCGCCCGGGTCGCTGTCGACCAGCGCACGCAACGTCAATGCGGCGCTTGCACGGGTCGCGGGGGCGTCGGCGGAGGGTGTGTGCAGGACTCCGGCCAGCGCGGCCTCGCGGACGCGTTTGGACAGCCCGAAGTCCGGCTCCGGCTGGCTGATCAAGGTGAGCGTGATGCCGACGTTGGCGGCGAACACCTGTTCGGCGGCATCGGCCGCCGGCACCTTGAGCATGCCCCGGGCGGCGGCGGCGGTGAACCGCTCGCGCAGCGCGGCGTGCGCGGGAGCGGTGACGGCGCAGGGCTTTCCCGGCTCGGCGCGGCCGTAGAGCAGCCCGTAGAACGATGGGTGCGCCAGCCCGAACTGCACGTGCCTGTCCCAGCCCGTGCGCAGGTCGTCCAGCGGGTCGCCAGAGTTCTCGACCGCCGTGTACTGGGTGAAGCCGTGGTTCGCCACGGCGTCGATCAGGCCCTGCTTGCTGCCGAAGTGGTGGTACAGCGTCGGGGCCTGCACCCCGGCGCGTTCACACACCGCCCTCGTGGACACCGTGGCGCCGCTCTCCAGCAACTCGGCTGCCGCGAGCAGGAGTCGATCCCGTGCGTTCTGCATGTTGTTATAGTAGCTCATGTAGCGCTACATTGCCTTCTATAGCGAGAGGAGAAGTCCATGAGGACTTGGTTCATCACTGGTGGGACTCCCGGAGGTTTCGGCCTGGTCTATGCCGAGGCCGCACTTGACCAGGGCGATCAGGTGGTAGTGACGGCGCGTCGGCCCTCTGAACTGCAGGAATGGGCTGAACCGCACGGCGACCGTGTGCTGGTTCTCCAGCTCGATGTCACCGATGCCGACCAGGTGCGTGCGGCGGTCAAGACCGCCGAGGAACGGTTCGGCGGAATTGACGTGCTCGTCAACAGCGCGGGCCGTGGCTGGTACGGCTCGATCGAGGGGGCCCCCGACGAGACGATCCGCCGTACGTTCGACCTCAACCTGTTCGCCGTCGTCGAGGTGATGCGGGCGGTCCTGCCGGGTATGCGGGCACGCGGCGACGGCTGGATCGTCAACATGTCTTCGGTGGCCGGCCTCGTCGGCGCACAGGGGTTCGGCTACTACGCGGCGGCGAAGTTCGCGATCGAAGGACTCACCGAGACACTGCGCCAGGAAGTCGAGCCGTTCGGTGTGCGCGTGCTCGCCGTAGAGCCGGGAGCCTTTCGCACCAGCGCCTTCTCCTACTTCCAGAACGAGCCTGTCAACGAGACCGTCGACGCCTACGTGCCGATGGTCGAGGCCGTCAAGGCGGCGTTCGTGGACGCTAACGGCAAGCAGTCGGGTGACCCTGTTCGTGGCGTGCAAGCCGTGATCAGCGCGATGAACGCACCCGTTCCACCGCACCGGATCGTGCTCGGCAACTCCGGCTACGACGTCGTTGTTGCGATGCACGAGAACGCACTCGCCGAGCTGCGCGCGAACGAGAAGCTTTCACGCAGTGCGGACTTCTGAGCCTGTCGCCAAAAGTGGTGTCGGTGACCCGCGCGGCACTTGACCATGCGCTGCAAGGACATACCAGCACGCTCTCGCGCCCTGGCACCCGAGAAACTGGAGAGTAGAAATGAACGACATCACGCTGCCCAACGCTGTCGAGAACTTCATCGCGGCCACCAACGCCCACGACGCGAACGCCCTGGCCGCGGTCTTCAGCGACGGGGCCACCGTGCGCGATGACGGGAAGACCTGGGCCGGCGAGGCCGAGATCCGCGAGTGGATCCAGGGGCATCTGATCACCCCCAAGATCGTGCTCACGCCGACCTCGTTCGCGGGCGACCGGCTGGTGGCCTCCGGGGACGGTGACTTCCCCGGCGGGCCGCTGTCCTTCTCGTTCGTGTTCGGCATCAAGGACGACCAGGTCAACGACCTCGCGATCGCCCCTGTCTGATCCGTCACCGGCTGGGGCGGCCGGAGGGCCGCCCCAGCCCGCGAAGGTTGCGGTGGCCGGCAGCTGACACCCGGTCAGGGCTCAGTGTTCGGTGGGACCTCGCCGTAGCGGGGCGATCGTCCGCGACGCTGTTTCGGTGGCCTGACGGCGCAGGACGTCGTTCTCCGCGGTCGCGATGTCGGTGGTGCCCGCTACCGTGCCGGCACTGTTGACGCGTTGAGGAAAGAGGCAGTGGTGGGCGCATCCGGTTGGAGCTACTTTGTCGCGTACCAGCCAGACCTGGACGCGGCGTTGGACGCGCTGCGGGACAAGATCTTCGCCGAGGGCCAGTACTGGTGGGCCCGGGGTGAGACCCCCAACTCGGCGAGCGACTATCCCCACCGTCCCGCCACGATGAAAGAGCTTTTCAACGACGAATGGGTGCAGGAATCGGGCACCCATTCCATCCTCGACGTCTACCGAGTCCTCGACGAGGGCGAACGGCCCGAATTCGGCACTGTCGAGCCGGTGAGCGCCGCCGAGGCGCTGCGCCACACCGGCACCGAGCGGCTGACCCGCGAGCACCTGGCCGCGATCGAAGGGCTGGCCGAGCAGAGATGGTTCGGCCGCTGCACGGTCCTGCACGACGCCGAGGGCAAGCCGGAGGAAATCTACTTCTGGGGCTTCTCCGGCGACTAACCCCGCGCGCCCAACGCCCTTCCAGCCGGTGCGGGGGCGGGGTCCGCCTCCGCACCGGCCGGTGGAGCTCTAGCGGGCTGAGCAGGTGGGGCTTAGGCTGCCGGCGGTGCCGTTGGCCTGGAAGCCGTACTCGGTGGACTGTCCGGCGCCGACCTGGCCGTTGTACGCCACGTTCGTCCAGTTCGTCGTGCCGGTGTTACCGCTGCGGTTGGCGTTCCACGCGTTGGTGACCGTCGCACCGGACGGCAGACCGATGCCGACCGTCCAGCCGCTGATGGCCGACGAACCGGCGGTCACCTTCACCGTGGCCACGAAACCACCCGTCCACTGGTTCACCGACACCGTCGCCGTGCAGCCACCCTGACCCGGAGGCGGCGTCGTGGGCGGGTCGGTCGGCGGGTCGGTCGGCGGGTCAGTGGGCGGGTCGGTGGGCGGGTCGGTGGGCGTGGTGCCGTTGTTCAACGCGGCGAGGACCGCGTCGTACGCCGGCTTCTTCGAGCCGTTGCTGTTGAACAGCAGCGGGGTCTGCGAAGCCCGCCACGAGTCACTGTCCCGGATGCCCCACACGGTGATGCCGTTGCACCGGGCCACGGCCAGGCAGTCCTCGACCACGCTGCGGTACGTGTTCGCCGACGCGCCCTGGATGTCCAGCTCGGTGATCTGCACGTCCACACCGAGCGCCGCGAAGCTCGACAGCGTGGTGCGGTAGTTGCTCACGTACGGGGACTCGTTGTTGAAGTGCGACTGGAAGCCCACGCAGTCGATCGGGACGCCACGGGACTTGAAGTCGCGCACCATGTTGTAGACGCCCTGGGTCTTGGCGTGCGTCCAGTTGTCGGTGTTGTAGTCGTTGTAGCAGAGCTTCGCGTTCGGATCCGCGGCGTCCGCGGCCCGGAACGCGGCCTCGATCCAGTCGTTGCCGGTGCGCTGCAGGTTCGAGTCGCGACGGCCTCCGGAGCTGCCGTCGGCGAACGCCTCGTTCACCACGTCCCACGCGACGACCTGACCACGGAAGTGCGTGGCCACCTGCGTCACGTGGTTGAGCATCGCCTGCCGCAGAGCACTACCACTCATGCTCTCCATCCAGCCGGGCTGCTGCGAATGCCACGCCAGGGTGTGGCCCCGCACGCTCATTCCGCGGCTGCGGGCGTGGTTGACGATCTGGTCCGCCGCCCCATAGCTGAACTGGTTCTGCTGCGGCTCGGTGGCGTTCATCTTCATTTCGTTCTCGGCCGTCACCATGTTGAACTCACGGTTCAAAATCGTGGTGTACGCACTGTCGGAGAGCTTGAATCCGGCCACCGCCGTACCGAAGTACCGACCCTTCTCGGCGGCGGACGCGCCGAGCGTCGTGCCGGCGGAGGCGGGTGCCGTCGCAAACAGCGCCATGCCGGCCGCGAGGGCACCCACGCCGGCCAGCGCGATGGCGGCTCTCGACGCCGCCTTCCATCTCGCGTTTCTCATCGTGTGACTCCTTCTGTGGTGGTGGATGGGAATGGGGGTCAGGACACCGAACAGGCGGCACCGTTGAGGGCGAACGAGGTGGGCTTGCCGGTGCCGCCCTCATGCGTGGCCTGGAAACCGATCTCGACCGACGCGTTCGGGGCGATGGTGCTGTTGTAGGAGACGTTGCGGGCGGTCACCGCACCGCTGGCCGGGGCGTACTGGGCGTTCCAGCCGCTGGTGATGCGCTGCCCGGTGGGCAGCGTGAAGGTCAGAGCCCAGCCGTTCACGGCGGTGGCGCCGGTGTTGGTGATGGCCACGCTCGCGGTGAGACCGCTGTTCCAGGCGTTGACCGTGTAGCCGACCCGGCAGCCGCCCTCGGTCGGCGGCGGAGTCGTCGGGGGCGGGGTCGTTGGCGGCGGGGTCGTCGGTGGCGGTGTCGTCGGGGGCGGGGTGGTCGGCGGTGGGGTCGTCGGAGGCGCGGTGCCGTCCAGCCCGAAGAATCGGATCACCTGCGCGGCGTCGACCGGCAGGTTGTGCGTGACACCCTGCATGCTGATCGCCTCGACCGGCGCCATCGGGCCGCTGCTGCCGTACCGGGTGCGGGTGTAGCCGGACTGCGGGGTGTCGGTGTACGTCGGGGTCTGGCTCAGCCCGTGCACGTTGGTCCACTGCTTGACCTGCTCACCGAAGTTCGGGTAGCGCAGCGTCTCGTCGTTGGTGCCGTGCCAGATCTGCATCCGGGGTCGCTGGCCGGTGTAGCCGGGGTACGCCTCCCGGACCAGGTCACCCCACTGCTGCGCGGTGCGGATGAGTTGCCCGTTGGCGCACTGGCTGTTCCACTCCGAGGTGCCGCCGGTGGCGAAACAGGCGAACGGCACCCCGGCGAACGAGGCGCCCGCCGCGAACACGTCCGGGTAGACGCCCAGCATGACGTTGGTCATCATCGCTCCGGAGGAGGTGCCGGTGGCGAAGATCCGCGCGGGGTCGGCCGAGTAGCGCTGCCGCACGTAGTCGACCATCGACATGAGCCCGACCGGGTCGCTGCCGCCGCCACGGCGAAGCGCCTGCGGGGAGTAGACGTCCCAGCACTTGCTGCTGCGGGTGGCCGACGGGTAGACCACGATGAACCCGTATCGGTCCGCGAGGGACGCGTACTGGGTGCCCGAGTGGAACGCGGGGCCCGTGCCGGTGCAGTAGTGCATGGCCAGGAGGATCGCCGGTCGGGTCGCCACCCGGTCCGGGACGTACAGGTGCATCTGCAGGTTGGTGGGGTTGGTGCCGAAGTTGGTCACCTGCGTGAGCGTCGCCGCTGACGCGGGGGTGGCGAACGTCAGCGCGGCGGCGGCGAGCGTCACGGCCGCCATGACGACGCCAAGCATTTTCGTCTTCAGTGTCATCGTCGCGATCCCTTGCGAAAAAGGCGCGTGGAAGGGGACTTAAGTCGAGGACTGCCCTTCGCCCGACCTTGACCGCGGCTCGCGTGACCATGCCAGCTTCAATCGAGAACACTCGATTGTCAAGACTTCCGGAAACCTTTCGCCGCAACGGTTCCACCGGTCACCTGCGCAACGATGGGCGTCAAAGAGGGCTGTCGGCACCGAGAGGTCGGGAGAATTTATCGGAACGTTTTCGGAAGCTGCCGGACCTCCGGTGAGCACGGTACGAGGGGCGGCCCGACCGGATGGTGGGGCCGTCCCTCGCCGCCGCTCAGTAGATGTCCCGCCCGCGCTCGTCCGGCACCCCGGACTTGCGGAAGAAGTACGTGTTGATCTGGTCGCGCCACTCGGTGGCGCAGCGCACCTGCTCGTCGAGGCGTTCGGCGACCCGCTCGTACACGCTCGGGTCGATCATGCCGTTCAACGTCTGCCACGCGCGTCGCATCGCCGTCACCTCCTCGACCCCCGCGAAGTGGGTGTCGTAGATGTGCTGGATGACTGTCGAGCCGCTGTGCAGCACATGCCCGTACGGCACGTGGTGGAAGAAGAGCAGCAGCTCGTCGGGGCAGGTTTCGGGTGACTCGTACACCTCCGACCAGTACGGCGGGTACTGCCCTGTGAAACCGGTGCCGGACGCCCGGGTGCGGTCCACGCCCACGCCGTCGCGGTCGGCGAAGTGGTAGGTGCCCCACCGCGTGTACTCGTACCCGTCGACGCCCGGACCGTAGTGGTCACCGGGGTTGACCATGAAGCCGACGCCCAGCGGGGCGGTGTAGCGCTCGTAGGTGCGCCACGAGTCGTCCATGATCTCGTGCAGTGTCCGCCGCACCAGCTCCGCGTCGGCGGTCGCCGAGGGCGGAAAGGTCAGCGTGATCCACTCGTCGAGGATCGCCGTCGGGTCCCGCCGAGGGTCCCAGGCCAACCGGCCGAACGTGTACAGGTTGGCCTGTGCCAACGGATGCCCGGTCCAGAAGAGGTCGTCGCCGACGTTGGCGACGGCGACCATCCCGCCGCCCGCTGCCACCTCGCCCGTGACCACGTCGGCGATCGTCCGTCCGTCCGGCCCCCAGGGGGCGAAGCGCAGCACCTCACTCCACCACGGGCCGAGGTGGCAGACGTGCCGCTGTTGGCCCGTGTACTCCTGGGTGACCTGCAACTCCACCGCCAGCCGGGTCGCCGGCATCGCGGCGAGCACCGGCGAGACCGGCTCGCGCGTCTGGAAGTCCACCGGGCCGAACTTCACCTGGACGACAACGTTTGTGCGGAACCGCCCGTCGAGCGGGGCGAAGTGGTCGTACGCGGCCCGAGCCCGGTCGGTGGACCGGTCCCGCCAGTCCTGGTGGTGGTTGTAGACGAACGCCCGCCAGTGCACCACTCCCCCGTGTGGGGCGAGCGCCTCGGCCAGGAGGTTCGCCCCGTCGGCGTGGTCACGGCCGTACGTGAACGGGCCGGGTTGCCCCTCCGAGTCGGCCTTCACCAGGTAGCCGCCGAAGTCCGGGATGCGGTCGTACACCCGCCGGGTGGTCGCGGCCCACCAGACCCGCACGGTCTCGTCCAGGGGGTCGGCGGTCGGCAGGCCACCGAGGAGCACCGGCGCGGCGAAGCTGACCGACAGGTGCACCCGGATGCCGTACGGGCGCAGCACGTCCGCGATCTCGGCCACGTCGCCGAGCCGGTCGGTGAGCAGCAGCGCCTCCGTGCGGGCCACGTTGACGTTGTTGACCGAGATCGCGTTGATCCCGCAGGAGGCCAGCAGCCGCCCGTACTCCCGCACCCGGGCCAGGTCGCCGCGCGGACGGCCGTCGTGCCAGAAGATCGAGCCGCCCGCGTACCCCCGTTCGACCTGGCCCATCACCGGGTGCACGGCCACGTTGTCCCAGTGGTTCAGCATTCGTCGGCGCAGCGCCGGCCGGTGCCGCTCCGGCGGGCGGGCCGGGTCGAAGGCCGCCGCGCAGAGTCGGACCACGTGGAAGAGCCCGTACAGCAGGCCGGCGGGCGCGTCGGCCAGCACCGCCGTCACGTCGCCGGCCCGTGCCAACACGAAACCCTCGTCGCCGAGCGGCGCGCCGTCGCCCAGCTCGACCAGCGCCGCCTCGCCGGCGGCGCGCGCCGCCTCCACCGCCGGGTTGGGCAGCTCACCGGCGTCGCGCAGCGCGAGCACCAGGTCGACGTCGACGTCCCAGGAGGGGGAATGCCACACCCGCCCGCCGTAACGCGCGCAGGCACGCGAGACCTCGTGGAGGACGGTGTCGACGAGCAACCCCTCGCCGTGCAGGAGGATGCGGCGCGCGCCGAGCGACCGGAACGCCTCCGGGGGCAGCCAGGCCGGGTGGACGCGCGGCTCCGCACCATCCATCGGCTCGTCGACGAACATCCACTGCTCCAACTCCACCGACTCTTCGGCGTTCACCGGTCCTCCTCCAGCACGACAACCCCGTACGCCGGCAGCCGCAGGGCGCCGCCGGCCGCCGTACGGTCACCGGTGAGCAGGTCGACGCCGCCGGTCCGGGCGGTCACCTCGACCGGCTCGGCTCGGTGGTTGAGCAGAAACAGCAGCCGCGACCCGTCCGGTGCCACTCGGACGGCGGATTCCAGATCCGGTACGTCCGGGTAGGGCCCGAGCAGGTCGTGCCGGTCGAGCACCTGCCGCACCACCCAGGACACCCCGGTCTGGTCCAGACCGGCGGCCACGTACCAGCCGTCGCCCGCGCCGAACGCGTTGCGGGTCACCGCCGGGGTGCCCGCGTAGAAGTCGGCCTGGTAGGTGCCGATCACCTGCGCGCCCTGCGGAACCACCAGCTCGAACAGCAGCCGCGCGTCGACGTCGACCTGGGTCGCGCCGTCGCCGAGGCGGACCGGGTTGACCACCTCCGGCCCACGCGCGTCCCACTCGTCGACGCGGACACCCGTGAGCTGCCCGAGCGGGCCCGGCACGTCCATCAGGAACGCCTGGTCGTTCTCGTCCACCCGGCCGGACAGGTAGGTGGTCAGCACCGACCCGCCGCGCGTCGCCACCGCCTCCAGTCGCTGCGGCAGGTCACCCTTGAGCAGGTGCAGGGCCGGAGCCACGACCACGTCGTAGCGGGACAGGTCGGCAGTCACCGCGACGACGTCGAGGTCCACACCGGCGTCCCAGAGCGCCCGGTGGTACGCGAGCACGACCTGCTGGTAGCGGACCAGCCGGGACGGGCCGTCGGACAGTTCCAACGCCCACCAGCTGTCCCAGTCGAACAGCAGCGCCACTCGGGCCGGGGTCCGCGCGCCCAGCGACGCCGGGCCGAGCCGTTCCAGTTCGGCGCCCAGCTCGGCGACTTCCCGGAACACGCGGGTGTCGGAGCGACCGGCGTGGCCGATGACCGCGCCGTGGTACTTCTCGCTGGCACCGCGGGACGCGCGCAGCTGGAAGAAGAGCACCGCGTCGGCGCCGTGTGCCACGGCCTGCCAACTCCACAGCCGCATGAGACCGGGGCGCTTCAACGGGTTGACGTCGCGGCACGCGGTGAAGCTGGGGGTCTGTTCCATCAGCCAGAACGGCTGGCCGTCCTTGAGCCCGCGCATCAGGTCGTGGGTCAGTGCCATCCGGGCGGCCGACTCGTCGTCGGGCGGGTAGTTGTCCCAGGACACGAATTCCAGCTGAGCGGCCCAGCGGTGGTAGTCGATGGGCCGGTACATGCCCATGAAGTTCGTCGTCACCGGCAGCGTCGGGCTGGACTCCCGGATGGCGGCCCTCTCGTCGCGGAAGTTGGTCAGCATGGCGTCGGAGGTGAACCGCAGGTAGTCCAGTGTGATGCCCGGGAACGCGGTGTGGTCCGGGCCGCGCCAGTGCTCGGTCAACGCCGACGGTGGCTCGATCTCGTCCCAGTCGGTGAAGGTGTGCGACCAGAAGGTGGTGTACCAGGCCTCGTTCAGCTCGTCGAGGGTGCCGTAGCGGTGGCGCAGCCAGTCCCGGAAGCCCGCCGCGCAGAGCGCGCAGTAGCAGGCGCCGCCGTACTCGTTGCCGACGTGCCACGCGAGCACCGCCGGGGTGTCGGCGTAGCGGCGGGCGACCCGGCGGGCCAGCTCCGTCGAGAGCCGGCGGAAGACCGGCGAACTGGGGCAGGAGTTGTGCCGTTGACCGAACCGGTGCTTGCGACCGTCGAAGTCGGTCCGGGTCACCTCGGGGTACGCCCTCGCCAACCACGGCGGGTGGGCCCCGGTGCCGGTGGCCAGGCAGATCCCGCGCCCCTCGGCACTGGCCCGCTCGACGACCTTGTCCAGCAGCGTGAAGTCGTAGGTGTCCTCGGCGGGCTGGGTGAGCGCCCAGTCGAACACGCCGAGGGTGACCAGGTCGATCCGTGCCGTGTCGAAGAGACGGTAATCCTGCTTCCACACGTCCTCGGGCCACTGTTCCGGGTTGTAGTCGCCCCCGAAGGGCACCTTGGCGCTGAGAGGCAGGCTCATGCGGTGAACTCCTTCCGGATCAGGTGGATCATCGGCTCGCTGACGCGCAGGTACGCCAGTACCGCGATCGCCGCGAGCAGCATCAGCACCACCTCGGAGAAGACCGCGATGATGCCGGTCGCCGCGGCCAGCAGCAGGGCGTTGCCGACGGGAACACCTGGGGTACGCACGACGAAGTGCACGGCCAGCCGGAGCACGTCCCGGGTGCGGAAGTCGAACAGCGAGGTGATCACCAGGGCGTTGGCCGCGCAGAGTGTCACAGCCACTCCGATCAGCACCAGCGGCACCGCCCACCAGCTCGACAGGCCGACCGCGCCCCGGTAGGCGAGGTTCACGGCGAGCACTGTCAGCCACAGCAGCGTCGGCACCCAGATGCGCAGCACGCCCAAGGCGTTCGCCCGGTAGCCACGCCAGAACAGGGCGGCCGGGCGCAGGTCGGTCAGGTCGGTTCGCTGGTGGCGCAGGGCGTACAGGGCGGCGGAGACGGCCGGGCCGACCGGCACCAGGAGGAGCGCGACCAGCGGGAGGTTGCTGGGGTCGCGGCCCAGCAACAGCAGCGGGAGCAGGGCGGGCACTGTGGTGAGCAGCAGGAGCAACTCGACCACGAGCAGGATGTAGACGCGCGAGGTGATCCGCGACAGTGGGCCGTCGCCGAACTGTCGCCAGGTCTGGGCCGCGCCACTCACGATCGCTCCCTCCGGTCGATGTCGCTGACCCGTGGTCGCCGGGGGTCCGGTCGGGCGGCGACAGGCCGCCCGACCGGATCCCCGCTGATCAGCCGTTGTTCTTCTGGAACCGCTCGTACGCCTTGTTGACCAGGTCGATGTACTGGTCGGAGTTCTTGGCCTTCAGCTCGGCCACGTACGCGTCCCACTCGCTGAGGGGCCGCTGCCCGAGGGCGAACTTCAGCGTGTTCTGGGTGACGAAGTCCTTCAGCGGGGTCTCCCAGAGCGACACCTGCTCGCGCTCCTCGTCGGTGAACGGGCGCGGCGGGGGGACCTCCCTCGGCTTGCGGGCGTCCATCACCTTCTGGAACTCCAGCTCCTCCGGGGAGAAGAACCCACGGACCAGGTCGGGGGTGCCGCCGTAGGCGAAGACGCCGTTCTGGAAGCCGAAGTCCTTCTGCAGGTGCTTGGACGCCTTCGGGTTGAGCCCCAGGAAACTGACGTCAGGGACGAGCGTGCGCTTGCCGGACGCGTCCTTGGTGAAGGTGGTGCCCTCGACGCCCCAGCGGGCGAACTCCAAACCGGCGTCCGAATACCACAACCAGTCGATGAACTGCATCATGGCCACGAAGTTCTTGCTCTCCCGCGCCTTCGAGGAGATCATGATGCCGTTCTCCAGCCGGGGGAACGGGTTGACCTCGCCGGACGGGCCGATCGGCAGCGGGATCTTGGCCATCTTCGCGTTCGGCAGGGTCTTGGCCAGGTCGGGCCGGTGGTTGTTGACGAGCGTCTGCGCGTTGCCGGTGACCACGAAGGACTTGCCGTTGGCAAGCTTCTGGCGGGCCTGGTCGTCGGTCTGGGTGAAGCTCTCCGGGTCGAGCAGGCCCTCGGCGACGAGCTTGTGCAGGTACGTGACCACCTGCTTGTACTGCTCGGACGAGCCGGTGTAGGTGAACTTCTTCGCCGTCGGGTCCCAGGTGGCGTGCTGGAAGTCCCAGCCCGCGTAGGTGGCGTGGGAGGAGCCGAGGATGCCCAGCAGGGCGCCGGTCGGGTTGGGCTTGCTGAAGAGGTCGGAGTACGGGTAGACGTTCGGGTACTTCGCCTTCATCGCCTTGAGCACCGTGTACAGGTCGTCCCAGGTCTTCGGGACGGGGAGGTTGAGCTCCTGCATGATGTCGGTGCGCACCAGCACCGTGTAGTCCTGCGTGGGCTTCTCGTGGACGCCGGGCAGCAGGTAGAACTTACCGTCGGCCTGCCGCAGGTTGTCGATCTCCGGCTTGAGGTTCCACTTGGTGATCTTTTCCTTGAAGTTGGGCATCAGATCCAGGTAGTCGCTCACCGGGAGGATCGCCCCGGACGACACGAACGCGTCCTCCTGCGGGTGGTACGTCTTGGGGATGATCAGCGGGGCGTCCCCGGCGCCGATCAGCAGGCTGCGCTTCTGCTCGTAGTCGCTGAGCGGAACGGCCACCGGCTCGATCTTGACGTTGGTCCGCTTGGTCAGCTCCGACCAGAACGCCCAGTCTTCCTTGAGCGGGTAGAACGTGTGGTTGTTGTAGAGGGTGGAGAAGGAGAGCGCCTCGGTGGCCTTGAACTGGTCACCGACGCCATAGGTGGCCATCGCGCCGACCTTGTTCTCCGAGAGGTCAGTCGACTCACCGGGGTCCTCGGAACAGGCGGTGGTAAGGGAGAGCGCAAGCAGACCCGCGGTGGCTAATGCCACGCGGCGCCACGTCTTGTGGAGCATGGCTCGTCCTTTCGGTGGTGGGGTTTCGGTGGGGAAGCGGTGCGGCGCCGGCGTCATCCCTTGACCGCGCCGAGCATCACGCCGCGGACGAAGAACCGCTGGACGAAGGGGTAGACCGCCAGGATCGGCAGGGTGGTCAGCACGATCGTCACGGCCTGCAGGGTGGCCGCGGCCTGGACCTTGTCGGCGTCGGCGGCAGCCGACTCGGCGCTTGTGGCGCCCGCGATGAGGTTGCGGAGGTAGACGGTGACCGGCAGCAGATCCTGCCGGTCCATGTAGAGGAACGCGGCGAACCACGAGTTCCAGAAGGACACCGCGTAGAAGAGCACCATCGTCGCGATGATCGCCTTCGACAGCGGCAGCACGATCCGCAGCAGGATGCCGTAGGTGTTCAGCCCGTCGACGGCCGCGGCCTCCTCCAACTCGCTCGGCAGGCTCTCGAAGAACGCCTTCATGACCAGCAGGTTGAACACGCTGATGGCATTGGGGATCACCACTGCCCAGATGGTGTTCTTCATGCCCAGGCTGGTGACCAGCACGTAGTTGGGAATCAGGCCACCGGAGAAGAACATGGTGAACAGCGCGACGCCGATGAGGAACGGGCGCCCCTTGAGCTGCGGCTTCGACAGCACGTACGCGTAACAGGTGGTCAGCACGATCGAGATGAGCGTGGCGACCACCGTGTACACCACAGTGTTGCGGTAGTTCGTCCAGAACATCGCGTCCGACATCAGCAGCTTGTACGCGGTCAGGTCGAACCCACGCGGGACGACTGTCACCTCGCCGGCGATGATGTACGCCTCTTCGCTGAGCGAGCGGGCCACGATGTTGAGGAACGGGTACAGCGTCACGACCACGACGCCGAGCAGGACGACAGTGTTGACGACTCGGAAGATCCGGTAACCCCGGCTGTCCACCGGCCCGCGCGTCTTCGGGGCGTCGACCTTCGTACCGAGGGTCACCACAGGCTCGTCCCCACCGTGCGCCGGGAGATGACGTTCGCCGACAGGACGAGGATCAGCCCGATCACCGCCTCGAAGAGGCCGATGGCGGCCGCGTAGCTGAAGTTGCTCGACTGGAAGCCCATCCGGAACAGATAGGTGGAGACCACGTCGGCGGTCGGGTACGTCAACGGGTTGTAGAGCAGCAGGATCTTCTCGAACCCGACCGCCAGGAAGCTGCCGATGTTGAGGATCAGCAGGGTCACCATCGTCGGACGGATGCCGGGCAACGTGACGTGCCAGGTCTGCCGCAACCGGCCGGCGCCGTCGATCCGGGCGGCCTCGTACAGGTCCTCGTCGACGGTGGTGAGGGCGGCGAGGTAGAGGATCGTGCCCCACCCGACGGTCTGCCAGACCTCCGACGAGACGTAGATGGTGCGGAACCACTCCGGTTTCTGCAGGAACGCCACCGGGTCGCCACCGAACAGGCTGACGATCTGGTTGGCCGTACCCTCGATCGAGGTCAACTGCATGACCATCGCCGCCACGATCACGATCGACAGGAAGTGCGGCAGGTAGGACACGGACTGGACGAACCGCTTGAAGCGGCGGGCCCGGACCTCGTTGAGCAGTAGCGCCAGCACGATCGGCAGCGGGAAACAGAACAGCAGGGTCAGCGTCCCGAGCACCAGGGTGTTGGTGAACACCTCCCAGAACGTCGGGTCGTTGAGGAACATCCGGAAGTAGCGCAGCCCGACCCAGTACTCGCCGAAGATGCTGCCGCCCGGCTTGAACCGGCGGAAGGCGATGATGTTGCCGATCATCGGCAGGTACCTGAAGACCAGGAAGAAGAGCAGCGGCAATATGGCGAGGGAGTAGAGCTGCCAGTCCCGGCGCAGTGCCTGCCGCCAACTGCGACCGCGTCGTGGCGAGCGCGGGGCAGGGCTCTGCGCCGCCTGCGGAGAACGCGGCGGCGCCGGCGGCGGTGGCCGCAGGGTGGATGTCATCCTCGGCCTCCTATGCCGACTGTGGAACAGCCACGAGAGGCTCCACCCGCACCGAGGTGAGCAGTTCCCGCTCGTGACCGACCTGGCGCTCGGTGCCGACCAGTCGCAGCGGCAGGGTGGCCGCCACGTCGCCACTCGACCGGCCGAAGCGCAGCTCGACGTCGCCGGGCTCGACGATCCGTTGGCCGGTCAGCCCGGTGAACGACGCCACGTCGGCCGGTACGCCGAACGTCACGTGCGCCGCCTCGCCGGGCGCCAACGGCAACCGGGTGTAGCCGATCAGCCGGACCACCGGACGGGTGGTCTGCGCGACCGGGTCGTGCAGGTAGAGCTGCACGACCTCGGTGCCGGCCCGCTCACCGGTGTTGGCGACGGTGATCCGCACCCGCACCTCGCCGTCGACCGGCCAGGCGGCCGGATCTTCGCGCGGTTCGACCACCGTCGCGTCGGACCACTCGAAGGTGGTGTAGCTCAGCCCGTGGCCGAACGGGTACGCCGGGGTCGGGTCGATCGAGGAGACCTTGTTACGCCGGCCGAGCGGTGGCGCCAGGTAGGTGCTCGGCAGCCCGCCGGCGTCGCGGGGAACGCTGACCGGCATCCGCCCCGAGGGGTCGACCGCGCCGGTGAGCACCTCGGCGAGCGCCTGCCCACCGAGCTGGCCGAGGAAGAACGCCTGCACCACTGCCGCCGCGCCGTCGAACTCCGGGCCGAGCGCGTAGGGGCGGCCGGCCATCAACACCAGGACGACCGGGGTGCCGGTGGCGAGGACGGCGCGGACGAGGTCGCTCTGCACGCCGGGTAGGCGCAGGTCGACGGCGTCGCAGCCCTCACCGGAGGTGCCCCGGCCGAACATTCCAGCCCGGTCGCCGACGGCCAGCACGCACACGTCGGCGGCGGCTGCCGCGGCGACCGCGGCCGGGATGCCCGAGGTGTCCTCGCCGGTGATGGCGCACCCCGGCTCGTGGGTGAGCATCGGGACGCGTCGGGCCAACTCGTCGCGCAGAGTGGGGATGTCCAGGCCGAGGCCGTAGTCGCTGTGGTTGACGCCCACGTGGTTGGGGAACGAATAGCAGCCCAGCATGGCCATCGGGTCGTCGGCGACCGGGCCGACCAGGGCGACCCGGCTCCCCATGGGCAGCGGGAGGACGCCGGTGTTGCGCAGCAGGACGACCGACTCCCGGGCGAGGCGAAGGGCGATGTCCTGACTGGCCTCGTCGTCGAAGCGCAGGGACGCCACGTCGTCGGGCAGTTCCTGCCAGCCCTCGTCGAGCAGACCGAGCTCGATCTTCTGTATCAGCACCCGACGCAGCGCGCAGTCGATCAGCGCCTCGTCGACCTCGCCGCGGCGAGCCGCCTCCACCAGCGGTTCGCCGAAGGCGTCCACTGTGGGCAGCTCGACGTCGATCCCGGCCCGCAGGGCGAGCCGGGCCGCGTCGGCGGCGTTCCCGGCGACTGCGTGCAGGGTCTGCAGGAACCGTACGGCGAAGTAGTCGGCCACCACGGTGCCGGTGAAGCCCCACTCGTCGCGCAGCAGCCCGGTCAGCAGCCCACGGTCGGCCGCGACGGGCAGGCCGTCGATCTCGGCGTACGAGTTCATCACCGAGCGGGCGCCGCCGAGGCGCAGCGCCATCTCGAACGGCGGCAGGATGACGTCGGCCAGCTCGCGGCGCCCCATCGGCACGGGTGCGAGATTACGTCCGCCCCGGGAGGCGGAGTATCCGGCGAAGTGCTTCAGCGTGGCCACCACGCCGGCCCGCTCCAGGCCCCGCACGTACGCGGCGCCTGTCGTCCCGACCAGGTAGGGGTCCTCGCCGATGGTCTCCTCGGTACGGCCCCAGCGGTAGTCGCGGGTGACGTCCAGGACCGGGGCGAGACCCTGGTGCACACCGGCGGCGCGCATCGACCGCCCGATCCGGTCGGCCATCGCCTCGACCAGGTCGGGGTCGAAGGACGCGCCCCAGCTGAGCGGGGTCGGGTAGACGGTGGCCCGCCACGCCGCGAACCCGGTGAGGCACTCCTCGTGCACCTGCGCGGGGATGCCGAACCGACTGGCGGCCACGATCTGCGCCTGCGAGGCCGCCAGCGATCGGGCGCCGAGCACCGGGTCGACCGGGGCGGTGCCGAACGGGCGGGTCAGCTGACCCAACCCGTGCTGGATGACGGTGCTCCACTGCGGCAACTCGCTGATCATGTCTGATTGGTGCGGTGCGACGCCCTCGCCGCTGGCCTCGGCGCCGACCCAGACCCCGACGAGCTGGGCGATCTTCTCTTCGAGGGACATCTTCGGCAGGAGCGCCTCGGCCCGCTCGGTCGGCGACAGCCGCTGATCACGCCAGGGAGCGGCGCCGCTGTCCTCGAGCGACTGACTTCGCATGCCATGACCCCTTAGCTCCGGCCACATCCCCGTGCCCTCGTGGAACCGGCTCCGTGGCGGACGTTTCTCACGATCCGAAACTTTCCGGAAACCTGCGTAACCTTTTCGGCAACCTAAGTGCCGCATCGATGCCTGTCAAGAGTCTCAATCGGACTACCAGGGGGTGTTTCCTGCGCACGGTGACTCCCCAATCGGCGCTCCGTCGCCGATGAGCCGTGCGACGACCGGTGAATGGGCAACGCGACTCCGGTACCGACTGGCGTGAATGTCCCATCATGTTAAGGTCGGCCGAAACTTTCGATGTTGTATGAGGCTGCGATGACAGAGCACCGCCCGCTCGACCCACCCGCCTCCACCACCATCGCGACCATCGCCAACGATGTCGGCGTCTCGGTCGCGACCGTGTCCAAGGTCCTCAACGGACGCGGCGACGTCGCCCCCGGCACCAGAGCCCGCGTCGAGGCGAGCCTCGACCGCCACCAGTACCAGCGCCGCGCCCGGCGACACGCGACAAGCGGCGGCCGGGTGGACCTCGTGTTCCACGAGTTCGACACGGGCTGGGCGATGGAGATCCTGCGCGGCGTCGAGGCGGTGACCTCCGCGGCTGGAATCGGGTTGTCGATCGCCCAGCTCGACGGCGCGCACCGCCCGCCAGCACGATGGCTGGAGGCGTTACTCGCCGACCGCCCTTTGGGCGTGGTGTTCGTCCTCTCCCACCTGGCCGAGGCCCAGCAGCAGCACCTGCGGCGGCAGGGCATCCCGTTCGTCGTCGTCGACACCGACAGCGCGACCTCGGCCTCCGTGCCCACCGTCGGGTCGAACAACTGGAACGGCGGCCTCCTCGCCGCTCGGCACCTGCTGGAGCTGGGGCACCGACGGATCGCCATCATTTCCGGGCCACCCGATGTGCTGTGCAGCCGCGCCCGCGCCGCCGGCTTCCAGTCGGCCCACGACGAGGCCGGGATAGCTGTCGACCGCGAGCTGATCCGCTACGGCAGTTTCTCCGCCGGAGCCGGGCACGCCCACGGGCTGCAACTGCTCCAGCGGCCGGACCGACCCACGGCGATATTCGCCGGGTCGGACATCCAGGCCATGGGGGTGCTCCGGGCCGCCCGTCAGTGCGGCCTGCGAGTGCCAGAGGACCTTTCGGTGATCGGGTACGACAACCTGCCGGTCTCCGCCTGGACCGACCCGGCCCTCACCACGATCAACCAACCGTTGCGGGACATGGCCGGCATCGCCACCCAGATGTTGCTCGACCTGACCAGGGGGAACGAGCCGGCGACCAGCCGGATCGACCTGGTGACCGAGCTGGTCGTCCGGGAGAGCACCGCGCCCCCCGCCAGCCCGCACTGACCCCGGCCCCTGCGAGGACCCGTGCCCCACTCCGCCTTCACGTTCGACGAACTCCAGCGGTACGCGCCCGAGGTCGCCGAGCCCGACGACTTCGACGAGTTCTGGCGGGACACGCTCGCCGAGGCGGACGCCGTGCCGGTGCTCGTCGACGTCCGTCCCGAGCCCACCGAGCTGCGGCTGCTCGACTCCTGGGATGTCACGTTCGCCGGGTTCGGCGGTGACCCCGTACGCGCCTGGTACACCCGGCCGGCTGGTGTTCGAGAGCCGCTGCCGGCCGTGGTCGAGTACGCCGGCTACGGTCGCGGCCGTGGCCTGCCCCACGAGCGGCTGACGTGGCCGGTTGCCGGGTACGCGCACCTGCTGATGGACAACCGGGGCCAGGCGGGGCAGTACGGCGCCGGGGACACCCCGGACCCGCACGGGGCGCCCGGCGGGCCCTGGCCGGTCACCTGGGGGATCCTCGATCCGCGGACCTACCACTACCGCCGCCTGATCACCGACGCGGTCCGGGCGGTCGAGGCGGTCCGGGCGCTGCCGGGGGTCGAGGGTGACCGGGTCACCGTGGTCGGCAACAGCCAGGGCGGCGGCATCGCCTTGGCGGTGGCCGGTCTCGTCGACGATCTCAGCGCGGCGCTGACCACCGCCCCGTTCCTCTGCGACATGCGCCGGGCCGTCGCGCTCACCGACCTCGCGCCGTACGGCGAGATCGCCAGGTACCTGGCGGTGCACCGGGAGGCCGAGGAGGCGGTGTGGCGCACCCTGTCCTATGTCGACGGGGTGAGCTTCGCGCGTCGGGCGACGGCGCCTGCGCAGTTCGGGGTCGGCCGGCGCGACACGGTCTGCCCACCGCGAACCGCCTTCGCCGCCTACAACCACTACGGCGCCGCGAATGGGCGGCCGGTCCCACCTGAGCGGGAGATGCACGTCTACCCGTTCAACGGCCACGAGGGTGGCGAGGCCGTCCACGTCCGGCGTCAGCTGCGCTGGCTGGGCTCGGTGCTACACCCGGTCGGGGCCTGAGCGACTCACCTCCACTTCATAGACGAGTGTTAATGTATTGCGCACCCCCACCAGAGGAAGTCCCATGCGCAGTCCGACCCTCGTCCAAGCCCTCCCTCCCGCACCGACCGGCGGCGCGACGACGTCGAGGCCCCGGCGGGCCCGCCGATGGTGGACGGCCGTGGCCGCCGTCGCCGCCATGGTCGCCGCCGTGCCGATCGCGACCACCCCCGCGAGCGCCGAGTCCAACGGCGGCGTACGCGTGATGCCGCTCGGTGACTCGATCACCGACGGTTTCAACGTTCCCGGCGGTTACCGGATCGAGTTGTGGCAGCGGTTCACGTCCGGTGGTTACCGGATCGACTTCGTCGGCTCCCAGTTCAACGGCCCAGCGAGCCTCGGCGACCACGACCACCAGGGCCACTCCGGCTGGACCATCGCCCAGATCGACGCCAACGTGGTGAACTGGTTGCGGGCCACGAACCCGCGGACCGTGCTGCTGCACATCGGCACCAACGACATGTACGGCGACACGTCCGGTGCCCCGTCCCGGCTCGCCACGCTCGTCGACCGGATCACCAACGCCGCCCCGACCGCGGACGTATTCGTCGCCACGATCATCCCGAAGTCCGGCGCGGACAACCAGGTCCGGGGCTACAACGCCGCGATCCCCGGAATCGTGCAGAGCCGGGCCGCCGCCGGCAAACGCGTACACCTGGTCGACATGTACGGCGCCCTGACGCTCAGCGACCTGGCCGACGGGGTGCACCCGAACGCCACCGGCTACCGCAAGATGGCCGCCGCCTGGTACGACGCTCTCCGTGCGGTGCCGGGCAGCATCGGGGGCGACACGCCTCCGACCACGACCCCACCCACCACTCCCCCACCCACCACTCCCCCGCCGACCACTCCCCCGCCGTCCGGTGACTGCCGCGTCGCGTACACGGTCAACGCCTGGAACAGCGGTCTCACCGCGTCGGTCTCGCTGACGAACACGAGCAGCACGCCGGTCAACGGCTGGGCCCTGACGTTCACGCTGCCCGGTGGGCAGACCATCACCAGTGGCTGGAACGCCAGCTACTCCCCGTCCAGTGGAGCGGTGACCGCCCGCAACGTCTCCTACAACGCGACGATCGCGCCGAACACGTCGGTCGACATCGGCTTCCAGGCAACCCACACGGGCAGTACCGGCCGACCGTCCGCGTTCACCCTCAACGGCACCGCCTGCACGGTCGCCTGATCCCACCCGCGCGGTGCCGGGCCCCGGTGGCCCGGCACCGCCCCCGGCATCCGCTCGTCGCGGACGTCCTTGGTCACGGCGCCAGCAGGCTGTGGACCGGAGCACACGCGCGGCAGGGCCAGACACGCACCGTACCGTCGTCGTGGGTCGAGACGAGCCGCTCGCCGTCCGGGCTGAAGTCGACGGTCTCCACGGAAGCACCGAAGCCCTCGAACGTCACGGACTGCGCGGCCTCCGACGCGCGCCACAGCCGAGCGGTGCCGTCCTTCCCGGAGCTGACCACCCATTGCCCGTCCGGGCTGAACGACACGTGCCAGACCGGACCCTCGTGTCCTCGCAGTGTCATCGGAGGGATGGCGTTCGTGACGGAGTGGATCTGCACTGTGCCGTCGAAACCGGCGCTGGCGACGCGTTGTCCGTCCGGGCTGAAGGCCACGGCCCAGACCAGTCCCTCGTGACCGGGAAGGAGCAGAGGTGCCGCCGTGCCGAGGGCGTCCCAGATCCGTAGGGTGCCCTCCGCGCCAGCCGTGGCGACCTTCCTGCCGTCCGGGCTGAAGGCGGCGTACCGGATCTCTTCGGCGACTCGGTGGACCACCGGGCCGCTCTGGCCGGTGAGGTCCCAGATTCGCAGGCTCCTGTCGTTGCTGACGCTGGCCAGGCGACGGCCATCAGGGCTGAAGTCGGCGATCCACGCCTGCTTCTCGTGCCCGCGGAGCACCACCGGGTCATGTCTGCCGGCGAGGTCCCAAACTCGCACGCTGCCGTCGCGGCCGCCGGTAGCCACACTCGTCCCGTCCGGGCTCACGGTGAGACCGTAGACGTCGCCGTCGTGGCGGCCCAGCACCCGAGGCACTGCCGGTGTGGCCAGGTTCCAGACCTGTACCGTGCCATCCTCGCCGCCGCTGACCACCCGCTGCCCGTCCGGGGTGAACGCGGCGGACCAGGTGGCCTTCGTGTGGCCCCGCAGAATCAGACGATCGCTGCCCGGATCCCAGATCCGTAGCGTCCCATCGTCGGCCGCGCTCACCAGCCGGGAGCCATCCGGACTGAACGCCAACGCCCAGACCCGGTTGGTGTGGCCGCGCAGCACCAAAGGGTCACCGGCGCCGTTGGCGTTCCAGATCCGTACGGTCAGATCGTCACTGGTGGTCGCGATCCACCGCTCGTCCGGGCTCAGCGCGAGCCCTTCCACAGTGCCCTCATGCCCCCGCAGCACCACCGGAGCCACCGGCCCGGTCAGCGGCCACACCCACGCCGTACCGTCGGCGCTGGAGCAGGCCAGGCGGGTGCCGTCCTGGCTGAACACCAATGTCCTGGTGCCCGCGCGTGGCCCGGTAAGAATCGTCTTGGTGGATCGCGTGGCCAGATCCCAGAGCCGTACCGTCGCGTCGTGGCCGCTGCTGGCCAACCGGCGCCCGTCCGGGCTGAAGGCCACACCGACCGCGACCTTCGTGTGCCCACGCAGCACCACCGGTCGGTCGACGCCGCGGGCATCCCAGACCCGCACTGTGGTGTCCTCGCCAGCACTGGCGACCAACCGTCCGTCGGGGCTGAAGGCCACGCCCCACACCGGGCCCTCGTGCCCGCGTAGGACGATGGGCTCAGCGGTTCCATCGACCTGCCAGATCCGGACGGTGCCGTCCGAGCCGGCGATGACCAGTCGTTTCCCGTCCGGGCTGAACATCGGACTCCAGACCTGCCCCTCGGGTCCGCCGGCGAGGGCCAGGCCCGGTCCGGAGACACCGTGCGCGGCCCAGTTCCACACCCGCACCTCGCCATCCGTCCCGGTGGCGGCCACCCGCCTTCCGTCCGGACTGAATGCCACGCCCAGGGCCTTCTTGCTGCTCATCGGCACAACCGCCTGCAGCCGGTCGTCGACAGCGGCCTGGCGGAGCACCATCTCCGCGTCGAGGGTCGGGCGTGTGGTCAGAGCACGTCTGGCGAGGCGCTGCGCCTGTTGCGGATCGATCTGCAGTTGGTTACTGGCCTCGACCGTCAGCTGCCGCGAAACAGCGAGGTCTCGTTCGGCGGCCGCCCGGTTCGCCTGCACCAGCGCCACCGCCGCGAGGACGCTCACCACGACAACGGTTGCCGCGAGCCCGGTCAATGCCACGCTGGTCCGCCGTCGCCGGGCCGTCCGGCGCCGGGCTTCTCGGGCCCGGCTGGTCGCCAGAAAGTCCCGTTCCAGGTCGCTGAGGTCCATCACCTGGTGGGCCCCCCAGAGCGCCAACTGGACCCCCCGATACAGGAATCCGTCCACCCGGTCGTGCCGACTCCACTCGGCGGCGGCTTCCGTCAGCCTGCGGTGAGAGCGCAACAGCGCCCGATCCTCGGTCAGCCAGCGACGCAGCCGCGGCCACTCCTGGATCAGGGCCTCGTGGGTCACCATGACGCCCTTGTCGTCCGCCGTGACCAGCCGCGCGGCCGTCAACCTACCCAGCACCCCAGCCGCGGCCAACGGGTCGGCGCCACCTACCAACTCGGCGAGTGGTGCCCGCCGTCGAGTGTCCTCGGTGCCGTCACCGAGGGCGGTCAGGCGCAGGAAGACGTACCGTGCCAGCCCTCGCTGCCCCTCGTCGAACTGCGCGTACACCCCTTCGGCGGTACGGGTGATGGCGCCGTTCACGCCACCCGACTCGCGGTAGTGGGCCAGTGTGATCCGCTTGCCCTGCCGCAGACGCGACGTCTCCAGAAGCGCGTGGGACAGCAGCGGTAGCGCATTCGTCTGACCGCCAACGTCCGCTACGGCCATCTCCACCAACGCCGGATCCACCAGCAGTCCGGCGCGCTCGGCGGGGCCGGTGATCGTCCGCCGTAGGTCCTCGTCGTCCATCGGGCCGATCAACAACTGGTGCTCATGGAGAGCGGCCACCAGGGCCGGGTAGGCCGCACACCGTCCATAGAAGTCGGCCCGCACTCCCAGCACCACGCGCGCCCTGGAAACCTCCGCTGCGGCGAGCAGCGCGGCAATGAACCCCGACCGCTCCTCCTCGTCCCGGCAGAGCGTGAAGAGCTCCTCGAACTGGTCCACCACGATGAGCATGTTCGCGACCGATGGACGGGAATCGAGAATGTGCTCGATCGTCGCGCGGATGTTCGCCGGATCATCGGCCAACTGGCGCTGGACCGCGTCCCGAGCCAGGTCCTGCTCATTCACGAGTTGGAGCGCGAGCTCTTCGATTGGATGTTCGCCGGGCGTCATCAGCACCGTGGCCCAGGCCGGCTGACCCTTGACGGGATTCTCGGCCACTGTCGCTAACAGACCCGCCCGGAGCAGGGATGACTTGCCCGCGCCGGACGGGGCGAAAACCGCGACGAATCGTAGGCGGGTGAGCATTTCACACAGCTGGGCCACCATGCGCTCGCGTCCGAAGAACCATTCTGAGTCCTCCGGCTGGAACGCCGCCATTCCCCAGTACGGCCCGCGGCCGACCCCCGTCGTCTCGGCGGACGTCACGCTTGCGATCAGGCTGTGCCACCGTTCGGTCCATTCGGCCAGATCGCCATCACAGGCGGCCACGTACGCCAGTGTCACCTGAAGGCTCGGCACGGTGTCACCGCTGGCCGCCTTCGCCAGGGTGGTCACCGAGAAGTGCGCACGCCTGGCCAGTTGGCGGTACGTCGGCCCGCCCGCCTTTGTTCGCAACTGGCGCAGGTCGAGCGCGAACCGCTCCAGCGCGCCTGCCTCCGGGTCGAGCGGCCGCTCAGGTCTTCCCACGTTGTCCCCCGTCACAGAGTTGTTTGTCAGCCTGGCGACATGATTGGCAAACAATCCATCAGCGACTATATCTAGTTCCGTGGACGCCGATCGGCGAGTGTCGGGTAGCAGCCACAGCGCAACTAGGCGTGCGGCCACGTTCGACAGCCCGACGCGATCGGCGACACGGAGGAGGACCGGGAGGGGGTGTGTGATGCAGGCCAGAAACGGCGTCGGCGTTGTTATCCGCAGCACTGATGGTCGTTCCGGGATCGGGGGGTGTCACGCAATCCCGGATAGACGAGGGGGATTCTTGTCGTTTACGAGTTCCCTATCGCGGCAGCGCCTATCCGAAGCGTTAGCAGCCCAGGAAAGGTAGACGCGGACGAGCCGATAAGGGTCGTTGCGCATCGACTGCCAGGACGACCCGGGCGACCGGGGTGCCCACTCTCGACAGCTGAGGGGCGGGGACGGGATCTCGTCCCCGCCTCTCAGCCTGCGGAGGCGCTCAGGAGGCGGTGCAGGAAGGCACCACCGGCCTCACTGCTGCGCGGCGCGGTAGAGCCGGCTCACGGTCTCGGCCACGCAGACGGGCTTGCCGCCGCTGTCGCTGTCCACTGTGACCGTCACGACCAGCTGCACGCCGCCGCTCACCGGCGACACGTCGGCGATGGTGGCGGTGGCGCGCACGGCGGCGCCGACCCGCAGCGGCGCGGGGAAACGCACCCGGTTCAGCCCGTAGTTGACCCCCATCGCCACCCCCTCGACCCGGTAGAGCCCGCCCGCCAACGCGGGCAACAGCGACAGGGTGAGGTACCCGTGCGCGATCGTCCCGCCGAACGGCCCCGCCGCGGCACGGACCGGGTCGAGGTGGATCCACTGGTGGTCGTCGGTGGCGTCGGCGAAGAGGTCGACGCGGCTCTGCTCGATGCGCTGCCACGGGCCGGGTCCGAGGCTCTCGCCGGTGGCGGCGGCCAACTCCTCGAACGAGGTGAACACTCTCATGCCAGGTCTCCCTACAGCTAGAAGGCGTTGACGCCGGTGAGCGCGCGTCCGATGAGGAGTTGCTGGATCTGACTGGTGCCCTCGTAGAGGGTGGCCACCCGGGCATCGCGCAGGTACTTGCCGACCGGGTACTCGTCGATGTAGCCGTACCCACCGAACACCTGGACCGCGTTGTTGGCCGCGCGGACGGCGGCCTCGCTGGCGAAGAGCTTGGCCATCGACGCCTCGGTGGCGAACGGCTGGTCGCGGTCGATCAGGTCGGCCACCTGCCACACCAGCAGCCGGGCGGCGGCGGTGTCCACCGCGATGGCGGCGAGCAGTTGTTGGACGAGCTGGTGCCCGGCGATCGGCTTGCCGAACTGGGTCCGCTGCCCGGCGTAGCCGACCGCCGCGTCGAGGCAGCCCTGGGCGATGCCGACAGACCCGGCGGCCACCGACATCCGGCCCTTGGCGAGGGTGGCCAGGGCCAGCCGGAACCCGGCGCCCTCGGCGCCGAGGCGGGCCGTGTCGGGCACGCGTACCTCGTCGAAGCCCAGCTCGCCGGTGGCCTGGCCGCGCAGACCGAACTTGCCGTGGATTTCCCGCCGGGTCAGCCCCGGGCTGTCGGTGGGCACCAGGAACGCGCTGATTCCTCGGTGCCCGGGGCCGCCGGTGCGGGCGAAGACCAGCGCGACGTCGGCGGTGGTGCCGTTGGTGATGAACGTCTTCGTGCCGGTGAGCAACCAGTCGGTGCCGTCGCGGACCGCACGGGTGCGCAGTGCCGCCGCGTCGGAGCCGCTGTCCGGCTCGGTCAGCGCGAAGCAACCGAGCGCGCTGCCGGCGCAGAGCTTCGGTAGCCACTCGGCCCGCTGTTCCGCGCTCCCGTGCGCGGCGATCGACTTGGCGACCAGGCCGAGGGAGACCGAGACGATGCCGCGCACCGCGGAGTCGCCCCGGCCGAGCTCTTCCAGGACCAGGCAGTACGCGAGGTGGTCGCCGCCGGAACCGCCGTCGGCCTCGGCGATGGTCAGTCCCAGGAAGCCCAGGTCCCCGAGCGTGCCGACGATGGCGGGGTCGACCGATTCGCGGCGATCCCAGGCGGCCGCGTGCGGCAGCAGCTCGCGGTCGGCGAACTCGGCGGCCAGCTGGCGGACCGCCGTCTGCTCGGCGGAGAGGGTGAGGTCCATGACGCTCAAACTAGCGGTGATAGTTTAACGCGTCCAGGCCGGACGGTCACCGGTCCGAGGCCAGACCGACCTGCCGTTCGGCGGTGAACGCGCGGGCCAGCTCGGTACGCGAACGGATGCCCAGCCGGTGGAACACGTTGCGCAGGTGGTGGTCGACCGTACGGGTGGAGAGGAACATCCGGGCGGCGATCTCCCGGTTGGTGGCACCCTCGGCGACCAGCTCGGCGATCCGCAGTTGCTGGCCGGTCAGCAGCCGCGCCGCGGGTAGGTCCGGCGGACCGATGGACTCGCCGGCCGCCCGCAGCTCCGTGGTGGCCTGCTCGGCCCAGCGCTCCACCCCGAGCAGGCTGAACATCTCGCGGGCCTGGTGCAGGTGCGTCCGCGCGTCGCGAGGGCGTCGACTGCGGCGCAGCTCCTGGCCGAAGAGCAGTTCCGTGCGGGCCCGCTCGAACGTGCCGGCCTCCGTCGGGTGCAGGCGCAGCGCCGCCTGGAAATCCCGTTCCGCCTCGGCACCGCCCCGAGGGGCGAGCAGCGCGTGGCACCGCGCGGAGAGGGCTCGGCGCAGCGGGCTCGCGGTGCTGCTGGCCCACCTGTCGTATGCGGCGAGCGCGGCCGTCGCCGCCGGCCGGTGCGCCAGGTGCGCCGCCGCCTCCACCAGGTACGGGGTGGCCATCACCTGCACGAGGACCTGACCTCGACCGGTGCCGAGCCGGGCCAGCGACGCCAGCCGGTCGGCGGCCTCGGCGTGCCGGCCGTCGACCAGATCGAGCACCGCCAGGGCCCACGCGGCGAGCGCGTGCGGACGGCTGCCCGGCGTCGGCGACTCGCCGATCTCGCGGATCCGCCGCAGGCTGGTGTCCCGGTCGGCCCGGATCGCGGCGAGGACGGCGAGCATGCCCAGATGGACGTTGGCGCAGTTGACCTGGCCGCTGGCACGGGCGACGCGCAGCCCGTCGCGGGAGGTCTCCGCCGCCGTCTCGTGCCGACCCAGCCAGTACTCGGCGACCGCCCGCAGCTCCAATGCCCGCGACAGCATGGACACCTCGCCCCGTTCCCGGGCCAGCTCGACGGCGCGCTCGGCGAGCCGGTGGGCCGCGCCGTCCACGGCCACCAGCAGTCCGGCCGCCGCGGCACAGCTGAGCGCGGTGGGGGTCAACGCCCAACCGGTCAGCCGCCCGCCCAGCACCACGGCGCGGCGCAGCGCGGGCCCGGCTCGCTCGTGGTCGCCCCGCAGGGTCGCCGCCACCCCGGCGATCAGGCAGCCCATGACCTCCAGGGCCGGCGGATCGTTCGGACGCCGCAGCGCCAGCGCCCGGCGGCCGACCTCGGCGTACCGGTACTGGTCGCCAGCGAAGCAGACCGCCTCGCCGGCCCGCACCAACCCGGTCAACGCCAGGGCCCGGTCGGTGCCGTCCACTGCCGCGGCGGCGGCCAGCAGCGTGGCCGACGCGCTCGACGCGGCGCCGCAGCGCAGCTCCAGCTCACCGCGGAGCAGGTCGGCGCGCGCTCGGACGGTCGGGTCGGCGCAGACCGCGCGGAGGCGGTCGAGCAGCAGCCGGGCCGCGTCGGGTTGCCCGCCGGCCCAGGCGTAGCGGGCAGCGGCCAACAGGCGGGCGGCTGTCAGCTTCGGATGATCGCTCAACTCGGCGGCCCACCGCAGGGCCACCGAGGCGGCGGCCCACCCGTCGGATCCGCCGACCGCCGCCTGTTCCAGCTCGGCGGCGAGCACCGGATCGGCACCCGCCGTCGCGGCGGCGAGGTGCATCGCCCGGCGGAGCCGCTGCCCGTCCGCGACCAGCACCTCGGCGAGCAGGCGGTGGGCCGCGCGGCGCTCCGCGAGCGGCGCGCTGGCCGCGATCATCGCGCGCACCAGCGGCTGTGGAAAGGTGACACCTCGTTGGTCGACGCGGACCAGGCCGGCGACCTCCGCCGGGGCGAGCGCCTCGACCTCGGCGCCGGCGGCCGCGGCTGCCCGGATCACTGTGACCGGCTCGCCGTCCTCGTCGAGCGCGGCGAGCAGCAGCACCCGTCGGGTCTCCGGTGGCAGGCGGTCCAGCCGGGCGCGGTACGCGCGACCCAGCGCTCCATCCGCCGGTGGCGCGGCGGGCAGCGACTCCTCCCCCCGCCACTGCCCCGCGCTGAGCACCTCAGCGAGGTCCACCAGGGCCTGCGGGTTGCCGCCGCCGATCAGGGCCAACGCGGTCAGGGCCGACGCGGCGGGCCGCTCGGGGAGCCGGTCGACGCCCTCGCGCTCGGTCAGCCGACGGAGGCGGTCGGTGAGGACAGCGGCGCTCTCCTGCTCGGTCAGCGCGCGCAGTCGGTGTGCCGGTATCCCGTCGAGGTTGGCGGTGATGTCGGCGGTGAGCAGGACGACGAGCGGCAGGTGCCGCAGTCGGCGGGCCACGAACGCCAGCACCTGGGCGGTCTGCGGGTCACCTCGGTCGATGTCGTCCATGGTGGCGAGCAACGGCCGGTCCCGGGCGGCGGCGGCGAGCAGCCCGAGCACCGCCATCGACAGCGTCAGTTGCCGGTCGGCCGGGCAGCTCTCCCCGGCCAGCGCTCGCCGCAGCAGCTGGCGCTGCTCGTTGGGCAGGGCTGCGGCCCGGTCGAGCACGGGGTCGACCAGACGTTGCAGGCCGGCGTACGGCAGGGCGGCCTCCTCGGCGAGGCCACTGCCGGCGAGCACGGCGCAGCCCTCGGCGTGCCGATGGGCATAGCCGACAAGCGCCGTCCGGCCCGATCCGGGCTCTCCGCGCACCAGTAGGGCACCGCCGGCGTTGGTCATGCCGTCGAGCAGGCTCCGGACAGCCCGGCACTCGTCGTCCCGGCCACGCAGTACGGTTAGTTGCACTCTTGATGCAGTAACCATGTCTGCCAGTGTTACCCATCGGAAACCGAATGGAAAGAGGGGGCGATATCGGGCCGGGCCGGCCGGACTCAGTCGGGCGCGACCTCGGCCAGCAGGGCGCCCACGGTCCGGGCCATCACCGCGCGGGCCTGGTCCACGCCCAGACCGAGCCCGTAGCGCAACATCGACCAGGCCTGCCACGTGCTCGCCGCCACCAGGGCGTTGAGCAACTGCTCCCGCCCCGGACCGGCCTCGGCCAGCTCGACGGCGAAGAGCTCCTCGACCTCGTCCCGGACCCGCTCGATGTGCTTGAGACGGTTGCGGTGCAGTTGCTCGGAGACCGGCTCCCGCATCTGGGCGGCTCGCGCCGACGGTGCGATGAGCTGGAGCAGCCGAGCCCGCTGCCGGCAGTACGCGTCGACCCGCTTCGCCATCGGCAGCCCGGGTGAGATCGGCCGGTGGGCGGCGTCCTGCTGGCGGAGCACCTCCGCGCCGCTCGCCTCGAAGAGCGTCTCCATGTCCTTGAAGTTGGTCCAGAGGGTGCGCAGCGAGATGCCGGCCCGCTCGGCGATGCGTTCCCCGGTCGGGCGGAGGTCGCCTTCGGAGATGAGCGCGAGGTGCGCCTCGACGATGGCCGCCCGGGTCCGTTCGGCGCGGGCGGTGCGCCCGTCGACCCGGCCCACCACATCGACCCCGTCCATTCGCCCCCGCCCCCTCACCGTCATGGCGTCCCCCGACGCACCGCCGAGTCTAGACAGGCGCTGATCAGCGTTCCCGGACGCTCCACCGACGCCGCCATCCGGTCCGGCCGGTCAGCGAGGAGCCGCCGTCGCAGACGATCGGCCAGGTGGTGTCGTCGGGCGACGGGACGGGCCGAATATGCAGTCACGGTGCAGATAGTATGAGCGCTGATCGGTGTCGGTCAACGCCTCGGACGATCGGTCGGCAGGCCGCGCCGACAGCACACGCGCAGCCGTCCGACCGGGCGTGGTCACGCGGGACCACGCCCGGTCGGACGTCGGGGGGGACGGGGCCTCAGGAGGCGGTCGGCACCCCGTTCGCCGGCGGCGCGGCCGGGGTGGCGGTGTACTCGTTGACCGACCCGTCCGCCTCGTCCGTCTCGTACGCCGGCCCGAAGTAGCTCTGCACTCCCCCGGTCACCCGGCTCAACCGCTGGCCGCCGTACCCGGAGTGGTCAGTGGCGGAGAAGCGCAGCGGCACCAGCCCGGGGCCCTGGAAGCCGCCCTTCTGCACGGCGTCCAGCACCTTCTCCCGGGTGAGGTCCTTGCCGGCGGCGAGCAGCGTCTGCACGAAGAGGTAGCCGACCGACATGCCGTAGACGGTGTTGCCGTCGAACGGCGCGTCCCCGTTGTGCTCCTTGTTGACCTTCGTGAAGAGCTGGATCCACGGGTTCGCGGTGTCGTTCTGCATCGGCAGGTAGTTCGTGCCGACCATGCCCTCCAGCAGCGGCGCGGCGGCGCCGAGCTGCTTGGCCAGCGTCGGGTGGTCGGCGCCGACGTTGGAGACCAGCCACTGCGGCTTGAAGCCCAGCCGTGCCGCGGTGCCGACGGAGAGCGCGGTGAAGCCGGGCACTGTGGCGAGCACGACGACCTGGCAGCCGGCCGCCTTGAAGGCGCCGATCTGCGGCGCCACGTTGGTGTTGCTGGTGACGTACGTCTGCTTGGCCGCCACGGCCCCGGCGCCGAGCACCTTCTCCACGCCGGCCAGGCTGTCCCGGCCGAAGTCGTCGTCCTGACCGAGGAAGCAGACCTTCTGCCCGGCCAGGTTCACCTTCGCGTAGTTGGCGAGGATCTTGCCCTCGACCGTGTAGTCCGGGTTGAACCCGAACGTGCCCGGATACTTGTCCGGTTGGTCCCAGCTGCGGCTGCCGGAGGCGACGAAGAGGTCGGGCACCCGGTTGGTCTTGAGGAAGTCCAGCACCCCGGTGTGCGTCGGCGTACCCAGACCATTGAGGACGGCGAAGACCTTGTCCTGCAGGACGAGCTGACGGACCACCTGCTGGGTGTTCGCCGGGTTGTAGCCGTCGTCCATGATCTTGTAGGTGATCTTCCGGCCGTGTACTCCGCCGTTGGCGTTGACGTAGTCGAAGTACGCCTTCGTCGCCGGTGCGATCTTGGAGTAGCCGGCCGAGGCCGGCCCGGTCAGCGGCATGTGGGTGCCGACGACGATCTCGGTGTCGGTGACGCCCGGCACCGACGCCCCGCCGGAGCCGGGGCCGTCGTCGCCGCTACAGCCGGCCGCAGTGATGAGCAGGGCAAGGGTGCTGGCGATCGCGAGGCCGCGGTGCGCTTTACGGTGCATGGGAACACCGACCTTTCTCGGTCCGGTTATCTCTGTGGGAACGGTGTGGTGGTGGGGCGCCCGGCCGAGGCCGGACCGAGGACAGCTCAGGAACGCCGGGTCGGCCGCCTGGCCAGCAACGCCCGGCCGAGACGCGACAGCAGACCCTGCACACCGCCGGGGGCGGCGATCATGACGACGATCAGGGTGAGTCCGAAGATCGCCAGGGGGAGGTTGCCCTCCAGCCGCTGCGCCACCGCCGGCGAGAGCGTGAGCGTGTCGGTCAGCGAGTGGGTGAGATCGGGCAGGGCGACCAGCAGAACGGCCCCCCACAACGCGCCGGTCAGTCGACCCAGTCCACCGATCACCACGGCCATCAGCAGGAACAGCGACAGGGTCAGCGAGAACGCCCCGGGTGACACGCTCTGCGCGAGGACCGCCAGCAACGCGCCGCCGAGCCCGGCGGTGGCGGCGCTGACCACGAACGCGAGGACCTGGGTGCGGGCCACGTGGATGCCGGCGAGGCGAGCCGCCACCTCGTCGTCGCGGACCGCCCGGAAGGTTCGCCCGTACCGGCTGCGGATCAGGTTCGCCAACAGCAGCAACGCGAGCAGGGTGGCCGCTCCGGTGACCCAGAGCTGCCACCGTTCGTACGGGAAGTACGGGCCGAGCGACAGCGGCGGCGGCTCCACCGGCACCGACAACCCCTGCTCGCCGTTGAACACGCCGTCGAAGGTGACGGCCAGCGCCGGCACCACCACGGCCACCGCGAGGGTCACCCCGGCCAGGTAGGGACCGCGCAGCCGGGCCGCCGCCACACCGACCACCGCGCCGACCGCGACAGTGCTGACGATCGCCGCGCCCAGCGAGAGCGGCAACAGCCATCCGCCGGTCATCCCCCGGTCGGCGAACGCGGTCTGGCACAGCGCCACGGTGTACGCCCCGGTCGCCATCAACGCGCCGTGCCCGAGCGACAGTTGACCGTTGAGCCCGGTGAGGACGGTCAGCCCGGCGGTCGCGCAGAGGTAGGCGGCCACGGTGGCGAGCTGGAAGTTGCGGAACGGCTCGACGGCGTAGCTGACCGCCACCAGCAGCAACCCGGCGGCCAACACCACAGCGAGGTGACGCAGCAGTGTGGAGCCGCGTCGCCGGTCGACAGGTCGGCCGCCCGGGTGATCGAGCCGGTGTCTCGGCGGCACTGCCGCCCTCGTGGCGCTCACACCCGCCTCGCCGCGACCGGGGCGAACAGCCCACCGGGCCGGACCAGCAGCACCGCCAGCAGCAGGACCAGCACCGCGAGCGGGGTGAGGTCACTGCCGGCGTAGCCGCTCACGTAGGAGAGCAGCAGCCCCACCACCAGACCGCCGACCACCGCCCCCGGTGGGCTGTCCAACCCGCCGACCACCGCCGCCGTGAACGCCGAGACGAACACCAGGTCCATCGCGTGCGGGTGCAGGCCCAACTCGGTCGGCAGGACCAGCATGGCGGCCAGCGCGCCCACCCCGGAGGCGAGCGCCCAGCCGAGGGTCAGCATGCCACCGACGTTGACCCCGAGCAGTCGGGAGACCTCCGGAGCGAAGGCCGCCGCCCGCATTCGCAACCCCACCGGGGTACGCGCGAACATCCAGGCCAGGCCGCTGACCACCACCCCGATCGTGGCGAAGACGAACAGGTCGTACGGGGACAGCACGGCGACCCCGCCCACGGTCAGAGCGGACCGGCTGAACGGAGCTTCGGCGGGGCGGAACTCGCTGCCGTACACCATGCCCAGCACGGCCTGGATCAGCAGCACCAGCCCGAGCGCGACGATCACCGGGTTGAGCGGTGAGGCGTGATCGACGTGCCGCATCACCACGCGGTCCACCAGCGCGCCGAGCAGCAGCCCGGCGACGATCGCGACCACGAAGCCCAGCCAGTACGAGCCGGTCGCGGTGCTGACGGTGTAGGCGACGTAGGCGGCGGCGACGGCCATCGCCCCCTGGGCGAAGTTGACGACCCGCGCCGCCCGCCAGATGAGCACCAGGGCCAGCGCGAACGCGGCATACACCGCGCCCCGGGACAGGCCGTCGACGGTGAGGAAGACGAAGCGGTCCAACAGTCCTCCCTCCGGGGGACGAGGTGGTGGTCAGAAACCGAGGTACGCGTGGCGCAGGTCGACGTCGTCGCGCAGCCGCGCCGCCGGGGCGGCGATCACCACCCGACCGAGGGACATCACGACGCCCTGGTCGGCGACGGCGAGCGCGCTGCGCACGTTCTGCTCGACCAGCAGGACGGTCAGGCCGGTGCGGTCACGCAGTTGGCGCAGCAGCGCCATGGTCCGGGCGACCACCCGTGGCGCCAGGCCGAGCGACGGCTCGTCCAGCAGCAGCAGACGGGGTCGGCCGACCAGGGCCCGACCGAGCGCGAGCATCTGCCGCTCACCGCCGGAGAGCTGGTGACCGAGGTGGCGGCGGCGTCGGGCCAGGGGCTCGAAGAGCTGGTAGACCTCGTCGAGCGCCAGCCGGGCGTCGGCCCGGTCGCGCCGCCACAACCCGCCCAGTCGCAGGTTCTCGTCGACTGTCAGCTCGCTGATCACGCCCCGACCCTCCGGGACGTGCGCCATGCCACGGCGGACGAGCTGCTCCACAGGCGTGCCCCGAAGGTCCTCTCCGGCCAGGAGGACCTGGCCGGCGGCCGGGCGGATCATGCCGGAGAGCGCACGCAGGAGGGTGGTCTTGCCGGCGCCGTTGGCGCCGACGACCGCGGCGATCGTGCCGGCCGGGACGGTGAGGTCGATGGCCCGCAGCACGGGCGCGGCGCCGTAACCGGCGACCAGCCCCCGCACGACGAGCAGGTCGGTCGCGGTCATGGGGAGACCTCTTCCTCGACGGTGGCACCGAGGTATGCGTCGGTGACCGCGGGGTCGTCGCGAATCTCGTCGGGTGTGCCGGAGGCGATGACCCGGCCGAAGTCGAGCACCACGATCTCGTCGCAGACGGCCATCACCAGGTCCATGTGGTGCTCGACCAGGAGCACGGCACAGGGGTCGGTGTCCCGCCGGGGCAGTTGCCGGACCAGCTCCGCCAGGGCGGCGATGTCGTCGGCGCCGAGGCCACCCGCCGGCTCGTCGAGCAGGAGCAGTCGGGGCCGGGCGGCGAGCGCGCGGGCCAGGGCGACCCGTTGGCGTACGGCGAAGGGCAGGGTGGTCGGCGCGGCCTCGGCGTGCTCGGCGATGCCCAGCTCGTCGAGGATGGCCAGGGCGTCCCCGCGGAGCCGGCGCTCGTCGCGGTCGCTGGCCGGCAGCCCGAGCAGCGCCGGGGCGAAGCCCGCACGAGCGGTGTGCGAAGCGCCGGTCATCACGTTCTCCAGCACTGTGAGCCCGGCGAAGAGCCCGGTGCCCTGCAGGGTCCGGGCGATGCCGAGCCGGGTCAGCCGGTGCGGCCGTGGCCGCAGCGGCCGGCCGTCGAGGGTGAGCGAACCCGTCTCCGGCGCGACGAAGCCGCAGATCACGTTGAACAGCGTGGTCTTGCCGGCGCCGTTGGGCCCGATGACGCCCACCACCTGGTTGGGTGGCACCCGCAGGGAGACGTCGTCGAGGGCGGTGAGGCCGCCGAAACGGACGCCGATGTGGTGCAGTTCGAGGCCGCGCTCCATCACCCATCCCTCTGTCGTGGCGGGTGTTTATTTACACTCGCAGTGTACGTTTCTCGGGTTTGGCGTCAAGACCTTCAATGCCCCCTTCACGCACGTGGACGGGGCGGCCGCCAGCGGCGACCGCCCCGTGACCGCCGTCAGGCGCTGGGACAGGTGTTGCGGTACTCCTGGATCTGCGAGCCGCTCGGGCCGGGGCACAGGAACTGCTCGTAGCGGGTGTCGTCGTCGACGAACCGCTTCAACCAGGCCACCATCTGCCGCGCGGTCGGCGTGTTGGTGGTCTGCGGGAAGAAGTGGCTCGCCCCGTTCAGCTCCAGGTACGCCTTCTCGGCGGACGCCGGGATGCTGTTGTAGAAGGGCACCGAGTGCGACGAGACCGGGGCGACGCTGTCGCTCTCCCCGCCGACGATCAGCGTGGGCACCCGCAGCTCGGACCAGCTCTTGTCCGTGTTCCACGGTGCCAGCGGCACCGCGGCCTGCAGCGACGGCCGCGACGAGGCCGCCTCCAGGCTGCCCCCGCCACCCATGGAGTGACCGGCCACCGCGAGTCGACTGCTGTCGATCCGGGTCCGCACCGAGCTGCGCTGGGTGAGGTAGTCCAGCGCGGCGAGGAGCTGTCGGCCCCGACTGGCCGGCTGGTCCAGCCGACTGTTGGTCTCGATGCCGATCACCACGAAGCCGTGCGAGGCGATGCGCGGTCCGAGCCAGCTGATGCTGGACCAGGCGGCGGTGTAACCGGGCGAGATGGCGATGGCGCCGAAGGTGCCCTCGCTGGTGCTGGTCGGGTAGTAGATGACGCCGCCGCCGAAGCCGGTGACGCTCAGCGAGGACACGCTCTGCGAGGACGTGGCGAACGGGCCGCGGCTGGCCTCCAGGATCGCTGTGGTCGGGGCGGGGCCCCGCTCGTACGGGCTCGCGGCCTGGGCGGCGCCGGACGATCCGGCCAGGACGCCGCCGGCGGCCAGGACGGCAGCCAGCGCGAGCCGGGTGGCACGGGCTGCGACGGAACGGGGACGGGTGGTGGTTGGTGAGGACACGTCGGGCACTCCCTAAAGTCGAGGGATATCGACGTGTGTCAGTTTTGGCTGTTCCGCCGATCCCGGCATCGGCGAAATCACCAGTCCCCGGGCAGGATGCCGAGCCGAGTTGTGTTTCGACCCTCTGACCAGGGGTAGCAGGGCAGGCGCCGGCCCGCACACGCGCCATGGAGAGGTTCATTCAGTGGATTCCAGCAAGCCCACCGAGGCGGTCAAGAACGCCGTCAAGACCGCCTCAGGAAAGATCGCCGACGCCCTCACCCCGGATGTCCCCGGTGCGCCGGGGAGCGCGCCACCGCCGGTTGAGGAGCCGACGACGCCGCACGACCCGCTGCCGCCGAAGCCGGAACAGGGGGCACCGCAGACGCGCACCCCAACCGGCGCCGAGACCGGCGCGCCAACGATCGCGAACGGTCAGCAGGGGGCCTACCTCACGACCGCGAACGGGGCGCGGCTGCGCGACACCGACCACTCGCTCAAGGCCGGCCCGCGCGGCCCGGTGCTCCTGCAGGACCACCACCTACGCGAGAAGATCACGCACTTCGACCACGAACGCATTCCGGAGCGCGTGGTGCACGCCCGGGGCGCCGGTGCGCACGGTGTGTTCACCGCGTACGGCACCGCCGAGGCTGTCACCAGGGCCGGCTTCCTCAAGAAGGGGCGCGAGACCGAGGTCTTCGTCAGGTTCTCCACGGTGCTCGGTTCGCGAGGTTCGGCCGACACGGTCCGCGACACCCGTGGCTTCGCCACGAAGTTCTACACCGACGAGGGCACCTTCGACCTGGTCGGCAACAACATGCCGGTCTTCTTCATCCAGGACGCGATCAAGTTCCCGGACATCATCCACGCCGGCAAGCCGCACCCCGACCGGGAGATCCCGCAGGCGCAGAGCGCCCACGACACCTTCTGGGACTTCGTGTCGCTGCACACCGAGGCGCAGCACCACACCATCTGGAACATGTCCGACCGAGGCATTCCGCGTTCGTACCGGACGATGGAGGGCTTTGGCGTGCACACCTTCCGCCTCGTCAACGAGGCCGGGGAGACGGTGCTGGCCAAGTTCCACTGGAAGCCGAAGCTGGGCGTGCACTCGCTGACCTGGGAGGAAGCGCAGCTGCTCGGCGGCATGGACCCGGACTTCCACCGCCGCGACCTCTACGACGCCATCGAGGCCGGCGCGTACCCGGAGTGGGAGCTGGGCATCCAGGTCTTCCCGGACACTCCCGAGGAGACCTTCGCCGGCATCGACCTGCTGGACCCGACGAAGATCGTGCCGGAGGAGCTGGCCGAGGTGCAGCCGATCGGGAAGCTGGTGCTCAACCGCACCCCGACGAACTTCTTCGCCGAGACCGAGCAGGTCGCCTTCCACCTCGGCCACCTGCCCCCGGGCATCGACGTCACGAACGACCCGCTGCTGCAGGGCCGGCTCTTCTCGTACGTCGACACGCAGCTCACCCGACTGGGCGGGCCCAACTTCACGCAGATCCCGATCAACCGCCCGCACGCCGCCGTGAACGACATGCTGCGCGACGGCTTCCACCAGCACGCCGTGCACGCGGGCGTGGCGCCGTACCGGCCGAACTCGCTCGACGGCGGCAACCCGTTCCCCGCCGGGGACGCCGAGCACGCCTTCGTCGACGTGCCGGTCACTGTCGCGCAGGCACCGAAGGTACGCGCGAACCCGGCCTCGTTCGACGACCACTACAGCCAGGTCCGCCTGTTCTGGCTGAGCATGTCACCGGTCGAGAAGGAGCACATCATCCGGGCGTACACCTTCGAGCTGGGCAAGTGCTACCACCAGGCGATCAAGGAGCGTCAGCTGCAGAGCCTGGCCAACATCGACCCGGTGCTGTGCGAGCAGGTCGCCACCGGCCTGGGCCTGCCCGCGCCGCAGCCGACCACGCCCCTCGTCGACGTCACGCCCAGCCCGGCGCTGTCACAGGTCGGTCGGGAGTGGCCGAGTGACGGCCGCGTCGTCGGGATCGTCGTCGACCCCGACGGCGACCTGGACGGTGTCGACGAGGTCCGACGGGCCGTGTTCGACGCCGGCATGGTGCCGCTGCTGATCGCCCCGCACGGCGGCATGGTGGGCGACCTGCCGGTGCAGCGCACCTTCGCCACCGGCCGGTCGGTCGAGTTCGACGCGGTCCTGCTGGCCGGAGCGCCGGCACCCGCACCGGATGCCCTGCCCGCCCGCGACGCCAAGGCGGGCAGTCCGGCCCCGGCAACCGTGGACCCCCGCGTGCTGCTGCTCGTCGAGGAGTGCTGGCGGCACGCCAAGGCGATCGGCGCCTGGGGCGCCGGCGTCACAGTGCTGGAACAGGCCGGTGTGGCCGGCACCCCGGGCGTCGTGGCGGCGGGCTCCGGCGCCGAGGCGCTGACGGCGGTACAGCAGTTGATGGCCGCGCACCGGGTGTGGGAACGGTTCCCCGCCTCGGTCGCCTGACCCGACCACCGACGAGGGCCGTCCTCCGCACCACCGGGAGGGCGGCCCTCGTCTGTGGTGCTCGCGGTGGGATCAGCTGATGTCGGCCAACCGGGGCAGCACCTCGTCGCCGAGTCGCTGGGCGAACTCGACCGGGTGCCGATCCGGCGTCACCTGCACCTCGCTGACACCGAGCGCGGCGTACTCGGAGACCTCGGCGAGGAACGCGTCGATGTCCTCCAGCGGCGCCTGGCCGGCGACCACCGTCTTCTCGATGGTGTCGTAGTCGCGGCCCTCGGCGGCGCAGTGCCCGCGCAGCACGTCCAGCTTGCGCGCGACGTCGTCAATGCCTCCGCGGCCGAACAGGTTGCAGGCGTCGGCGTACCGGGCCACCAGCAACAGGGTCTTCTTCTCGCCACCGCCGCCGATCATGATGGGCGGGTGCGGGCGGCTCAACGGCTGCGGCGAGTTGATGGTCTCGGCGAGCTGGTAGTGCTTGCCGTTGAACGGGCCGTCGTCGGCGCTCCACATCTGGAGGCAGATGCGCAGCGTCTCCTCCAACCGCTCGAACCGCTCGGCCACCGGGACGACCGGCACACCCAGCCCGAGCTGCTCCCGCTCGTACCAGGAGGCGCCGATGCCGAGGCGGGCCCGACCGCCGGAGAGCACGTCGAGGGTCGTCACGGTCTTGGCGAGCAACCCCGGGTACCTGTACATCACACCGGTGACCAGCACACCCAGCGTCATCCGCTGAGTCTTCGCCGCGACGTAGCCCAGCGTGGTGTAGGCCTCCAGCATCGGCTCCTCGGCCGCGAACACCGCGTCCATCTGGAAGAAGTGGTCCATCACCGTGAACGACGCGACGCCGGCCTGCTCGGCGCTGGTCGCCGTCTGCGCCAGGGTCAGTGCGATCCCGGTCGGGTCGGCCGGGGTCGAGTAGTTCCAGTAGTGCAGCCCGAGCTTCATGTTCGGCACCTCCGCAACGAGCCTAGTGCCGCCCGACGTCCGCCGGGGCGGCTCGGACCTGCCGACGATTCGGGTCCGTCGGCGTCCATTACGCGTTCATGACAATTCGTGGCTCGCCTGCGGATATCCGGCTGGCAGCTTCTGATGAGTGATCCAACTGCTGTCTCGCACCGAGTCCCGAACCGCCGACGTGGAGTCCGACGCGACACGCGTCCGATTCCGTCACCGGGCCGGGACCACCCCCGCCGTGGGACGACCACAGCGGGCCGAGTGGGCTGACGCCGCGAAGGGCGTCTGCATCATCCTCGTCGTCCTGTGGCATGTCGTCGTGAAGGACTACCTCCAGATCGACTGGCACATCGGCGTACCGGTGCCGGGCTTCTGGGGAACGCTGGGTGAGCAGTTCCTCCCGCTACGGATGCCGTTGTTCTTCACCATCTCGGGTGTCTTCGCGGCGAACGCGGCGCAGCGACCCTGGCGGGTGGTCGCGCGCAGCCGGATCGCCGGGTTCCTCTACCTGTACGCCGTCTGGCTCCTGATCCACACGGTGGTCCTCGCCACCGCGCCGCAGCTGCCCACCGACCGTGCCACCTCGGCCCTCGGCCTGCTGGAGCAGCTCACCATCACGCCGTCCAACCTCTGGTACCTGTACGCCCTGGCGCTGTACTTCACGATCGCCAAGGCGACCCGTCGGGTGCCCCGGGCGCTGGTCCTGGTCCCCGCCGCTGCGCTGTCCGCCGTCGCCGCCGCCGGCCTGCTCGACACCCCGGGCAACCGCGCCGGTCTCTACCAGAACCTGGTCTTTTTCCTCGCCGGCCTGTACCTGCGGCCGCAGATCCAGCAGTGGGCCGCCACCGCCGGCCGTCGTCGGCTGTTGCTGACCTCGGGCGCCTATGTCCTGGCGCTCGCCGCGATGGCGGTGACCGGCGCCCAGCAGTGGTTCGGGGTTTGGCCGTTGGTCTCCGTGGTGGCAGTGATCTTCGGCATAACCGCAGCTGCCCGGCTGTCGCGGTGGTCGGCGCTCAGCAAACCGCTGGCTAGGCTCGGCCGCATCACCCTGCCGATCTACGTCATCCACATGCCGGTCCTGGCCCTGCTGCACCGGCTGTTGCTCGCACCGGTTTCCGGGCTGGGTGGGTCCGCTCAGAACCTGATCGTGCTCGGTTATCCGATTCTGCTGACCGCGCTGGTGATCGGCCTGAGCCTGGCCGTCCACCGCGGGCTGCTGGCGGTTCGCGCGGGCTGGCTGTTCGCGCTCCCCGGCCCACGCCGGGTGGAGGCGGCCGGATGAGCGCCCTCGCCGAAGCCCTGGTCGACCTGGACGCGATCGCCAGCAACGTGCGGACGATCGCGGCGGTCACCGGCACCGGACTGATGGCGGTGGTGAAGGCCGACGGGTTCGGCCACGGCGCGGTGCAGGTGGCCCGAGCCGCGCTGCGCGCCGGCGCCACCTGGCTGGGGGTGACCTCGACGACCGAGGCGCTGGCCCTGCGCGACGCGGGTGTGACCGCGCCCACGTTGAGCTGGCTGCACGGCCCGGACGACGACTTCGGTATGTTGATCAAGGGTGGCGTCGACGTCGGCGTGTCCACGACGACGCACCTGCACGCCGTCGCCGACGCGGCCCGTCTGCTCGGCGTACCGGCGATGGTGCAGCTCAAGGCGGACACCGGGTTGTCCCGCAACGGGGCCGCCGGGGACGACTGGCCCGAGTTGGTCGGTTGGGCCCGCAAGTACGAACGGGAGGGCGGGATCCGGGTGCGCGGGGTGTGGTCCCATCTCGCCGACGCCGACCTGCCGGGCGCCCCCGCGCTCACCCGGCAGGTGACGACCTTCGAGGAGGCGCTGCGGACCGCTCGGTCGGCTGGTCTGGACCCCGAACTCGTCCACCTGGCCAACTCCGCGGCCGCGCTCTCCGCACCACGGACCCGCTTCGACCTCTGCCGGATCGGGATCGCTCTCTACGGTGTGGACCCGTTCGGCGCGAACGGTCCGGGCGACTTCGGGCTGCGTGCCGCGATGACCCTGCGAACGAGCGTGGTGAACGTCAAGCGGGTAGCGGCCGGCACGGGCGTCTCCTACGGGCCCGAGCACGTGACCGGCGCACCGACCACGCTGGCGCTGCTGCCGCTCGGCTACGCCGACGGGTTGCCCCGGGCCGCGGGTGGTAGCGCCTCGGTGTGGCTCGCCGGTCGGCGGTGCCCGATCGTCGGGCGCATCGCCATGGACCAGTGCGTGGTCGACGCCGGGGATCTGCCCGTGACGATCGGCGACCCGGTCGTGGTGTTCGGCCCGGCCGAGGGTGACAAGCACCCTCCGACGGTCGTCGAGTGGGCCCGTTGGGCCGACACCAACCCACACGAGATCTTGACCGGCATCGGGGCCCGGGTGGCCCGCGAGCACCTCCACGGAAGGGCACGGAACTCATGACAACCCGACTGGCAGTGCTGTACGGCGGGCAGAGCGGCGAGCACGAGGTGTCCTGCCGTTCGGCGGCGAGCATCCTCGCCCACCTCGACCGTGAGCGGTACCAGGTCACCGAGGTGCTCATCGACCGCGACGGCGGGTGGCACGTCGGCGGCCGGCCGACGCCGCTGCCTGCGGCGTTGCGCGTGCTGCGCGCCCAGGATGTGGTGTTCCCGGCCCTGCACGGCCCGTACGGCGAGGACGGCACCGTGTCGTCGCTGCTGGAATGGCTCGGCGTGCCGTACGTCGGCAACGGCGTCTTCGCCAGCGCCGCCGGCATGGACAAGGGAGTCACCAAGCGGCTCCTCGCGGCGGAGGGACTGCGGGTCAGCCCGGGGGTGACCCTGCGTACCGGCGAGGACCTGTCGCCCGAGGACCAGCGTCGGCTGGAGCTGCCGGTCTTCGTGAAGCCGGCCCGGGCCGGGTCGAGCCTCGGCGTCGTCCGGGTGGACGACTGGGCGGGGGTTCCCGCCGCGCTGGAGCAGGCCCGCCAGGTCGACCCCAAGGTGCTCGTCGAGCAGGGGGCGCGGGGGCGCGAGATCGACGTGGCCGTCCTCCAGCACCCGGACGGTCGGGTGCAGGCCGGCCCGCCGCTGGAGATCCGGGTGACCGGCTCCGGCTTCTTCGACTACGACGCGAAGTACGACGGCGGGGCCATCTTCCAGATTCCCGCCCCGCTCGACGCGGCGACCACCGAGGTGCTTCAGGACCGCGCGATCCGCGCCTTCCAGGCCCTCGACTGCCGCGGGCTGCTGCGGGTCGACTTCTTCCTGCCCACCGAGGGGTCGACCGAGCCCATCGTGAACGAGGTCAACACGTTCCCCGGTTTCACTGCCGCGTCGCAGTTCCCGCAGATCTGGCAGCAGGCCGGCATCGGGTTCGCCGCCCTGATCGACATCCTGATCTCCGGCGCGCTGGCCGACCAGGACCACGGCCGGCACAGCGCGCTGCCCCGGCCGGCCCCAGCGGTCAACCTGGTGTGAGGCGATGGTCGCTGCCCGGTCAGCTGATCGGGCAGCGCTGAGGCGGCCGGGCGCCGTCCGGCCCGACGATGGTGACCGAGGCGGAACTGCTCGTGAAGCCGGTCTGCGCCGCGGCGTCGGCGACCGTGCAGACGATCTGGTTGACCGCGTTCACCGACAACGCGCGCGCCGCGGTGGTCGTCCGCACGGTGAGGCCACCGGACTGGTCGGCCGCGGACGTCACAGTGACCGGGTCGAGCCCGGCCGGCACCTCACTGGTGAGGCCCTGGCGGCGTTCGTTCTCCTCCGGGCCGGCCGCGAGCAGGGCCAGGCTGTCGGCGGGTGCGGGTGCGGGCTCGGCGGGTGCGGGTTCCGCCGTCGCCGAACGCAGCACCAGCACGAGTTCGCCCTGCGCCAACAGGTAGAGCCCGACGCCCTGCCCCGGGCCGCTGACCGCGGGACGACCGGTGATGACGGCGCTGGGCCGTACCCCACAACCCGCTGCCAGCAGTGTGCCGAGCAGTAGTCCGCCGGCGAGCAGCGCGCGGCCGGTCCGCCGGGCGGTCACCGGGCACCTCCGGCGTCGGTGGTCTCGCGGGGCAGTCGGAGCGTGAAGACCGCGCCGCCGCCCGGGCCGTTGCCGGCGACGAGGGCCCCCCGTCGCTCGCCGTGGCGGTGCAGCCGCGCGTTCTCCCAGGCGATGGCGAGGCCGAGGCCGCTGCCCTCGGAGCGGGTACGCGCGGTGTCGGCCTTGTAGAGGCGGTCGAAGACGTGCGGCAACACCTCCGGGTCCAGTCCCGGCCCCTGGTCGGCCACCTCGACGGTGACCCAGTCCGGGTCGGCGCTCAGGCGCACGGATACCGGGTCGGCACCGTGTCGGAAGGCGTTGCCGACCAGGTTGGCGACGATGACGTCCAGCCGGCGGGGATCGAGCCGGGCCACCACTCCGGACGGCAGGTCCGCGCGTACCCGGTCGGACCAGCCGCGGATCCGCAGGGTCGCGGTCACCGCCGCGGCCACGTCCACGTCGTCCAGGGCGAGTCGTGCCGTGCCGGAGTCGAACCTGCTGACCTCGATGAGGTCGTTGACCAGTTGGGTGAGGTTCTGTGTCTCCTGGCTGACCAGCCGAGCGGCCCGGCCCGCGTCCCCGGGCAGGTGCTCGGCCTCCTCGTCGAGCACGTCGGTGACCGCCGTCATCGCGGCCAGCGGTGTACGGAGTTCGTGCGAGACGTCGGCCACGAACCGGCGGGCGTCGGACTCCATCCGCCGCAGCTCACCGACCTGCCGCTCCAGCGTGCCCGCCGTGTCGTTGAAGGTCCGCGCCACATCGGCCAACTCGTCGACGCCCCGGACCGTCAGCCGGGTGGTCAGGTCGCCCTCACCGAGGCGGCGCGCCGCCCGGCCCAGGTCGCGGATGGGTCGCAGAACTCCACGGGCGGACAGCAGGGCCAGCAGGACGGCGAGGAGCAGGGACAGTCCACCGGTCTGCCACGCCCAGGTGGCGAGCCGGTCGATGCTCTGCTGCTCGGGCACGAGGCTGCGCACCGAGTAGACCTCCAGCCCGGACGGTCGGGACGTGCCGTCGGGTCGGTCGAGCTTCAGTTGGGTGCCGATGAGCAGCGCGGGCTGTCCGTCCAGCGAGACACGCTGCCAGGCGATGTGACCGTCGCGGACCTTCTGCCGCAGCTCGGGGGTGAGCGGGTCGGCGGGTTCGGAGCCGCCCTGTGCCCGCAGGTCCCGGTAGACGACCACCGCGTAGCTCTCCCGGTCGCTGAGGCGCTGAGCCATCAGTTCGAGGTCGTCCTGGGTCGGCGGGAGCTGGGCGATCGGATAGCCCTTGGTGAGCTCGTCGGTCAGCGACATCACCGCGGCATCCTGCGCCTGCTGGAGGATGACGGTCCGGGCCTGCACGTAGCTGCCGCTGGCCACGACGGCCGAGGTGGTGACGCCCAGCAGCGCGAACGCCAGGAGCAGCCGGACCCGCAGGCCCGAGACCTGGGCGGCGACCGAGCGCCAGAACGTCACAGCGGCCCGAACCGGTATCCGAAACCACGCACCGTCTGAATGAAGACCGGTGCCGACGAATCGGCCTCGATCTTGGCCCGGACCCGCTGGACGCAGGCGTCCACGAGTCGCGAGTCGCCGAGATACCCGTGCTCCCAGACGGCCTCCAGCAGCTGCTGGCGGCTGAGCACCTGACCCGGCGTGTGGGAGAGTTCGAGCAGCAGCCGCAGCTCCGTGGGTGCGAGGCTGACCGGCGTCCCGTCCTTGCTGACCACAAGCGCGGCCCGGTCGATGGTCAACGCGCCGTGCTGTTCCAGGCCGGCCCGGTCGCCGCCGCGCCGCGAGTCGGCACCGGTTCGTCGCAGCACCGCGCGGATACGCGCCTCGAGCACCCGGGCCTGCACGGGCTTGACCACGTAGTCGTCGGCGCCGGCCTCCAGGCCCGCCACCACGTCCATGTCGTCGTTGCGGGCGGTGAGCATGATGATCGGCAGGTCGCCGAGCTGCCGAATGCGGCGGCAGACCTCGAAACCGTCCATCCCGGGCAGCATGAGATCGAGGACCACGACATCGGACGAGGTGGTGCGCAGCCGCTCCAGCCCCTGCTCACCGGTGCCCACGGCATGCACGGTGTGGCCCTGTCGGGTGAGCGCCAACTGCAGTCCGTCGCGCACCGTCTGGTGGTCTTCGATCAACAGCACCTGGGACATGTCGTCAAGTATCCCATCATGAGATCTTTCGAGCCTCGGTCGATGGCGACGGCTCAGGGCTCCGCGCGGAGAGCGGCACCGCGAAATCCGTCGAACGCACCAGGAACACCACAGCGCCCACCAGGAACATCGTGGCCGCGGCCGTGGCCACGATGGCGACCAGCAGCCCGCGCTGCACCGACGCGGCCAGACCGGGCACGACCACCACCAGCGCCCAGACCAGCACGACCAGCCCGACTCCCGCCTCGGCCAGCCTGCGCCAGAGGCTGCCACCGTCCGCACCGCCGGCCGCGGCGCGATCGCCGGGCCAAGCCGCCAACGCGGCCGCGGCCAGGCAGAACACTGTCACCCCCAGCAGTACGCCACCGAGCACGTCGCTGAACCGGTGCCAGCCAGCGATCATGGTGGCGGAGGCGATCACCGCGACACCCGCTGCGCCCGGCACCGCCAGCCACCGCCGGGCCCAGCCGGGCAGGACCAGCATGAACGCCAACAGCAGGGCCGTCGCCGCCGCGACATGACCGCTGGGGAAGCTGTTGTGGGTGGTGGAACTCTCGATCCCCAGATCCGGGCGGGGCAGCTGCGACTTCACAGCGCCGGCCACCAGCACCGCGCAGACGACCATGCCCACGCCGACGACCCCCGCCACCAGCCGTCGGCGGAGCACACCCACCAGCAGCACCACGCCGAGCAGGGCCGCGATGAGTGTCGGGCTGCCGAAGGTGGCCAGCACGGTCTTGGCCGGGCCCACCAGCACGGTCTGCTGCTCGTACCCTCCACCCCGCTCGGCGCGCGGCAGGAGCACCCCGTCCAGCCACTGCCCGGGGTAGGTCCGCACGAAGACGGCGGCGGTGAGGGTGAGGGCGAACAGACCGCACAGCGCCGCCGCGAGCAGTCGGAGCCCCAGCGGCACCGCCGCACGGGCGTGCGGCAGCGGTCGCGCCGGACCGGGCGTCGACCGCCCGACGGAGTACAACGATCCGATGGACATGGCGACCATGCTCGCCCCGGCAGGTCCGTACACCGTGCGCGAATTGTCTTGGTTCTGTCACAAGCCCCCCACCGCCTTCGGAAAAGCGCATCGTCGGCGGTGGGAGCTGGGTGGACCTGGACGGCAAGTGAGATCCACATGCTTACATGCAACGATGTTTAACCCAGCCGAGATCAGCCACCACTAGGGTCAGGACGCCGATCGATGTTTCGGTCGGCGGCGCGAAAAATCCATCCGGAGTGAGTTGGGGAACCGGAAGGTGTTGGCACATGCAGGGAATTCCAGTCGCCAGCCTGGTCATCGGCATCGCATCCTCGCCGGCCGAGCGGCGGCATCTGGCCCGGCTGCTCGGCGGCAGCGACGCCTTCCTGATCGTCTCGACCGTCGACCAGGCACGAGAGTTCCTCGGAGTGGTCGAGACGCCGCCCGTCCCCACTCCCCCGGCCAGGGCGGCGCTCGCCGAGGTGGCGCCGACCCCACAGCCACCGCCGCCGGATCTGACCGTCGACTCCGACCGCCGGGTGCTGCGGTGGCGCGACCAGGAGATCGACCTGACCCGGTTGGAGCACGATGTTCTGCTCTGCCTGGTGCACGCGCCCGGCCAGGTCTGGACCTACGAGCGCCTGCACCTTGAGGTCTGGGGCAACCGGCACCTGGGCCGGGGCTCCGACATTCACTCGGTGGTCCGCCGGGTGCGCGGCAAGCTCGCCCGGCTCAACGCCGCGACGACGATCCACTCGGTGCGCGGCGTCGGCTTCCGGCTCGCCCCCGTCTGATCACCCCGCACGCGGTCCGGCCCGCCTGGTCGGAGACCAGGCGGGCCGGACTTGTTCGTCTAACGCTCGGGCGTCAGCACTTGATGGGCGCCAACCCAAAGTTCTCCACAGTCGGAGTCGCGGTGTCGATCCTGGTCTGACGGGTCTGCGGCTTCCAGCCGTCCTTGGCCACGATCATCGTGAGCGGGTTGTTGCGGCGGTCCACCCAGTAGGCGTACCTGCCCTCGGCATCGGTGGCGAAGGTGTACGACGCCGCCCACGAGTCGACCTGCACGACCGCGCCGGTGAGCGGCGAGGTCGCACCCTGGCAGCTGGTGCCGGTGACCGTACCCATGAGCTTGCCCCAGGTCTTCGGGGGGTTCGCGGTCATGGTCACCGCGACCGGCGCCACCGAGTACGGGGTGTTCTCGGAGATCGCGACCGCGCCGGAGTAGGTGCCCGGCTGGTCCACGTTCGCCGTCAGACCGACGGTGACCGTGACCTTCGCACCCGGCGCGAGGGTGACCGCCGACTTGTCGATGGTCATCCAGCTGACGTCGGCCGCCGACTCGGAGCATCCCTCGAAGCCCGGGAGCACCTCGCTGTCCGGAGCCGCGTTGAAGCTGCCGGACGAGCCGCCGATCTTGTAGAAGCCGCACGCCGCGCCGCCGCGGTACCGGGCGGTGTTGGAGTTCGGCAGGTTGGACCACGAACCGGCGGCCGGGTCGAAGGCGAAGCCCGCGTTGCTGATGGCCCCACCCTGCGAGCCACCGACGACGAGGAGCTTGCCGCTGGCGACGGCGTACGAGCTGGCCCAGTTGTCGGCCGGAGCGTCGGCGACGGCGGTCCACGTGTTGGCACCCGGGTCGAAGGCGTAGCTAGATTTCTGCGCGGCGGAACCGTCGTTGCCGCCGGTGCAGTAGAGGGCGCCGTCGATCCCGCCGCAGGAGGCGAAGGCCACCGACTTCGGGTAGTTGGCCACCGTCTCCCACTTGTCACCGCCGGGGTCGTACCGGACGACGCTGTTCGACATCGGCAGGCAGGCCGCCGTCGTGCAGCCGCCGACCGCGTACAGCTTGCCGTCGACGACTGCCTGACCGGCCGCGGCCCGCGGCGCCGGGTTGTCAGCCAGCTCCGTCCAGGTGTTGGCCCCCGGGTCGTACGACCAGGTGGCGGAGTCCGGGCCGGCATCGGACCAGCCGCCGGTGACGATGATCTTGCCGTTCACCACGCCCGCGGTCAGGGCGTTGCGCGCGCCGGGAAGGTCGGCGATCGCCGTCCAGGTCTGCGCGCCGGGGTCGTAGGCGTAGTTCTTGGTGGTGGAGGCCTCACCGTCGCCGCCACCGAGCGAATACACCTTGCCGTCCAGGTTCACCACCCGGTTGTCCATGATCGTGGCCGGGTAGTTGGCGATGTCGGTCCACGGCGCCGCCTGCGGGCCGGTCGCCGCGGCGGCGGCCTTGGCCTCCTTGCCGGACGCCTTGGCGGCGAACGATGTCGGTACGGTGAGCCGCTGCTCCGGCGCGCCGCTGGACCCGAGCACCTGCTGCCGGGTGACCTTGGACCCGTCCGCCCGCAGGAGTTCGAATCCGTTGTCCCGCTCACCGAACTTGACCTCGACCGGCGCGCCGCCGGTGTTGGTCACCGTGAACGACTTGCTGGTCTTGCCGTTGGGCATCTGGAGCGTCGCGCTCAGCTGCGTCGGCGTCACCGACAGTCGACCGGCCGCGAGCTGGAAGTTCGCGGTGGTCGCCCAGTCGGCCTCGACGTCGACAGACTTGGTCTGGCTGACGTAGTTGCCGGCGGTCGCCGTGAACGGGTGCTCGCCGGTGAGCGACGAGTAGATCCAGTAGAAGCCGTCGGCCAGCCCCGGGTCGTCCGGGGTCGCCACGGTGACGGCCTTCTCGGCGGGCCGGTCCTTGCTGGTGACGGTGGCGCCGTTGACGTAGCTGTCGTCGTTCTTGTCACGGACGTTGCCGACGACCAGACCGCCATCGACCGGCACGCAGGTGACCTGGCTGCCGATCAGGACGTTGTCGACCTCCCACCACCAGTCGTACGAGGCGTCGTAGTAGTGGAACCGAACCTGCACCTGTGCCTGACCGGCCGCCTGCGGGATCGGGATCTCGGTCAGCTTCGGTCCCCGGACGTCCGTCTCCTGCCGGAGCACGTTGGTCCAGGTGGCACCGCCGTCGATGCTCAGGTCGACGTCGGCGGTGTCGTCGTTGAGCTGGTTGAAGTCCTGGTTGAACCGAATGACCGGGGCCGCGACGCTGGTCAGGTTGACCACCGGGCTGACCAGGGAGCTGTCCTGGCTGGTGCCCGCTCCGTACGCGTCACTGTCGATCATCGCGAAGTTGCCGCTGGCGCCGGTCAGGTTGCCCCGGTCGCCGTCGTCGGTGAACTTCCAGACCTGACCGCTGCCCGCGTTGTCCACGACGGTCCAGCCGGCCGGGGTGGTCGTGGCGTCGAAGGTCTCGTACTCACCGTCGGAGCCGGTCGTGTAACCGGGCGCGGTGGTGCAGACGCTGGTGTCCACCGGCACGGCGACGTTGGCGGTGGTGTTGCCCGAGCCGACCACGACCTCCTTGGTGACGGTCTGGTAGCCCGGGTACTGCGACTCGTACTTCAGGGTGTACGTCTGCCCGGCCGGCAGCTTGATGCTGTAGCGGCCGTTCGACGGGGTGGTGTAGTCGTAGACGCCGGACACGCCCGTGACGGTCACCTTCGCGTACAACGGCCAGCCGTGGCCGGAGCCGTCGGTGACCGCTCCGGTGACGTTGACACTCGGCACCGCCGTGAGGGCGACGTTGAGCGTCGTGGTCGCGCCCTTGGCGACAGTTGCCGTCCTGGTGGTGCTGCCGTACCCGAACGCCGCGACGGCGACCTGGTAGTCGCCGGTGGGGAGCTGGGTGGAGAACTTGCCGTCGGCACCGGTGGTCAGCTCACGCTCGGACGGGCCGGTGAGCGTCAGTGTCGCGCCGGCGATCGGGGCGCCGGAGGTCGCGTCGGTGACCGTGCCGGCCAGTGTGCCGATGTCGCCGGTCGGGGCGGCGTTGAGCAACGCGAGGGCGTCGAGTCGGCCTTCGCCGTAGACGTTGTTGTCAGCCGCGGTGCCACCACACTGGTCGTCGGCCTTGTCGATGGCGGCGCCGTTGAGCAGCGCACGGGTGGCGTTGACGTCACCGACCAGCGTCGGTGCCGCCGAGTACAGCAGCGCGATCGCGCCCGCGAGGTGCGGTGCGGCCATCGAGGTGCCGCTGGCAGTGCCGTACCCGCTGCCCGGAAGGCTGGACCGGACGTTCACGCCCGGCGCGGAGATGTTGGGCTTGATCTCGCCGTTCTGGCCGGCGCCGCGGGAGGAGAAGCCGGCGATGTTGTTGTTGACGTCGTACGCGCCGGTCGAGTAGTTGCTGACGAGGCTGCCCGGCGAGCCACTGGTCTGGCAGGCCGGCCCGTTGTTGCCGTTGGACCAGGTGCCGAAGATCCCGGACGCGGTCCAGGCGTTCGTCACGTCCTCCATGAACGGCTCGTTGGACGGGTCCTCGGTGCCCCACGAGTTGTTGATGATGTTGGGTCGCTTGCTCGCGTCCGCGTTCTGACCGTTGAGGTCCAGCGGCTCGAGCATCCACTGACCGGATTCGACCAGAGCGGCGTCACTGGGGCAGCAACCGTTCGCCGCGATCCACTTGACCCCGGGGGCGACACCGATCTGGTTCGCGCCGTCGGAGCCGGCCATGGTGCCCATCGTGTGCGTACCGTGGCCGTCGTCGTCGCAGGGGGCGGTCGCGCAGGCCCCGGTGGCCTCGGCGGCGTTGAACCAGTTGTAGTTGTGGTCGAACGTCCCGTCACCGTTGTTGCCCCGGTAGGAGTTCACCAGCGCCGGGTGGTTGAACTGCACCCCGGTGTCGATGTTCGCGATGGTGACGCCCTCGCCCTTGACGCCGTACTGGGACCAGACGTCGTCGGCGTTGATGTTGGCGATGCCCCACTCCAGGGCGTTCACGGTCTTCTCGTCGGAGCCCTTGATCGTTTCCGGCACCTTGTAGGCGACCGGGGCGTAGAGGCCCTCGACCTCCGAGTGCCCGGCGAACTTCTGGGCCATCGCCAGCGAGCCGCTGTTCACCTTTATGGCGTTGGTGGCCCAGAAGGTCTGGTACTTCGTGCCCGAGCTGTCGAGGTCGGCTCGGATCTTGCCCTGGCTTGCGGCGGCGGTCTTGCGCAGCGCGTCCGCCACCGCCGTTCCACGCTTCGACCAGTCCTTGATGGCGCTGGCCTTGCTCAGGTCCGCCCGGTCCTTGAACCGGATCCAGAAGTCCCCTTCACTCTTGGCCTGGAGCTGCTTGGCGAGCTCCGGTCGGATCTTGTCCCCGGTCGAGGCGCCCGCCCCCATCGAACCGCCGGGCGCGGCCTGCGCGCCCGAGCCGATGGTGGCCAAGCATGTCGCGGCGAGGATCGTCGCCGCGCCGGCGCTCACCAGTGATCTGGCTGCGCGCCGCCATTGTGGACGTCTGAACATCGGTGCTGCCTCCCTCAAACGACCCAGGGTGTAATGGGCCATGGTGGACCTCCCCCATGCACCGCGCGGGTCACGCCGGTTGCCCGAGTGGACACTATGATCGAGAAGAACGGACGATCAAGAACTTGCCGTGAGCAACTTGTCGCTAAGAGTTGCCCTGGCTGGCGGCGCGCTTGCCAATCATTGTCAGTACCGTGACGAGAGCTGGGCAGGGATGCCCATCGATCCCAGGTGGTGCGGTGGCCGAGGACGAGGCAACGGTGAACAGGGGTGATCCGGCCGACGAGCCGTTCCCACTGCTGATCGCTGTGACTCCGTCGCCGGCCGAGCGCATCCGGCTCGCGGAACTTCTCGACGGCATCGCGCCGCTGCTGCTGGTGGCCGACCTCGACGAGCTGCGCCGGCTGATCGCCGCTCCGCAACAGGTCGCCGCCCCGTCCGAACCGGCGCCGGTCGCCGCCCTGGTGATCGACTCGGCCCGCTCCAGCGCCCGCTGCGGAGAACGCGAGATCGACCTCACCCGCCTGGAACACGACCTGCTGACCTGCCTGATCACCGAGCCGGCCCGGGTCTGGAGCTACGCCGAGTTGCACCGGTCGGTCTGGCGTGACGAGGGGCGCGAACGCAAGGCGGACGTGCAGTCGCTGGTGAAGCGGCTACGCCGCAAGCTGCACGACCTGGGCACCCGGGCCACCATCGATGTCGTCCGTGGTGTGGGGCTACGGCTGACCGATCACCAGCACGCGCGGGTCGAACGGGCCTGACAGCGACGTCGCATGAACTGATCCCGCCCGGGGTACGGCAGGAAGATCAGCATCAACAAGGCGACGAAGAGCGCTGGTAAGGAGAGTCAGGATGGCATTCCCCAATCCCTCGACCGTGTCCATCGGGCTGAAGAAGGCCGCGCACGTCGGGATCGCGGTGAGTGACCTCGACCGCTCGGTCGCGTTCTATCAGGCCCTGCTCGGCGCGGAACCGGTCGTCCGGGACGAAAGCATGCACGGCGCCGGGTTCGCCCAGTCGCAGGGCTTGCCGACGACGAAGCTGCGGTACGCCACGTTCAACCTCGACAACCTCGGGATCGACCTGATCCAGTTCCAGGAGCCGGTCGGCGACGCCGCCCAGGTGGCCGCCAACCGGCCCGGCTCGATGCACCTGTGCTTCCACGTGGAGGACGTACGCGCGGTCTACGACCGGATGAGCGAGGCCGGGTTCGAGTTCCTCGGGCAGCCGTACACGTTCGCGTCCGGCGAGGTGAACCCGGAGGCGGCGGTCGGCACCGAGGTCGCGTACTTCAACGACCCGGACGGCACGAACCTGGAGATCATCGCGCCGAAGGGTGGCTTCGCCCGCAGCGAGTGAGCCCACACGGGCGACGTGGGGCACGGCCGGTGTCGGCCGGCCCCACGCCGCTGCTCGCGTTTTTTGGTAACAGCATGGCGTGAACCGACAGACACGTAACGTGAGGTAGAGCCGGTAATCGGCTGACGCCAGACGTGCGCCGGGCCGCCACTGCGGCGGCGCCGCTCGGCCAACTGCCGGGTCGGACAGCTCGGCAACGTCGCGGCCCAACTCAGCCGCAGGAGGTGTGGACGATGCCCATGCTGTCGGTCTTCGATCCCCGGCACACTGTCGCTCCCCCGGGATACAGCCGCTGGCTCATCCCGACCGCGGCACTGGCCGTGCACGTCTGCATCGGCCAGGTCTACGCGACGAGTGTCTACAAGAACTCCCTCATCGCGCACTTCGACGTCAGCCAGACGGCGATCGGGGCGATCTTCAGCATCGCCATCGTCATGCTGGGTTCGTCGGCGGCGGTGGGTGGCCGTTGGGTGGAGCGGAACGGGCCGCGCCGGGCGATGTTCGTCTCGGCGTGTTTCTGGGCCGTCGGGTTCCTGGTCGGCGCGCTCGGCATCGCGACCCAACAACTCTGGCTCCTCTACCTCGGATACGGCGTCATCGGCGGCATCGGGCTCGGCATCGGCTACATCTCGCCCGTCTCCACACTGATCAAGTGGTTCCCGGACCGCCCCGGCCTCGCCACCGGGCTGGCCATCATGGGGTTCGGCGGCGGCGCCCTGGTCGCCGGCCCGCTCGCGCGCCAACTGCTCTCCCTCTACGACTCCGGCTACAACCCCGACAACCCGGCCGCCGTCGCGTCGGGACATGCCCTCGTGGCGCTCTTCGTCACGTTCGGCATCGGCTATTTCGTGATCATGATGTTCGGCCCGTTCAACGTTCGAGTTCCGGCGCCGGACTGGCGGCCCGCCGGGTTCGACCCCGCGAGCGTCGCCGCCCGACCTCTGGTGACGACGGCGAGCGTGTCCGCGTCGAACGCCGTGCGTACCCGGTCGTTCTGGTTGCTGTGGATCGTGCTGTTCTGCAACGTCACCGCCGGCATCGGCATCCTGGAGCAGGCAAGCCCGATGATCCAGGACTTCTTCCGGGACAACGGGACCGCCACCACGGTCTCGGTGACAGCAGCGGCCGGTTTCGTGGGAGTGCTGTCGCTGTTCAACATGGCCGGGCGGTTCGTCTGGTCGACAACGTCCGACCTGATCGGCCGAAAGCCCATCTACATGGTCTACCTCGGCGTCGGCATGGTGCTGTACCTGCTGCTCGCCGTGGCCGGCCACTCCGCGACCGCGGTCTTCGTGCTGATCGCCGCCGCGATCATCTCCTTCTACGGCGGCGGCTTCGCCACCATGCCCGCCTACCTGCGTGACCTGTTCGGCACCTTCCAGGTCGGGGCCATCCACGGCCGGATCCTCACCGCCTGGTCGGCCGCGGGCGTCGCCGGCCCGCTGATCGTCAACGGGATCCTCGACACGCAGGGCAAGCCCGGCACCCTAACCGCGGCGGCGTACCGGCCCGCGCTGTTCACCATGGTCGTCATCCTCGCCATCGGGTTCATCGCGAACCTGCTGGTTCGTGCCGTGCCCGAGCGGTTCCACGAACCGAACCGAGGACCGGCCTCGCCGGTGGCGAAGGCCACCGTCACCGAGCCGGTCGCTCTCGGGCGGGACAGCCAGCCGCCCGCGCCGCCGCGCGTCGGTAGCCAGACCGGGCGGCTCTGGTTGTCGTGGCTGCTGATCGCGGTGCTACTCGGCTACGGAATCGTCCAGACCGCCATCACCGCCGCGAAGCTGTTCACCGGCTGACGCGAGCCGCTCCCGTTGCGGCACGACCGTGTACTTCGGATCGCGTGCCGACACCCTTCCGGCCTCGAAGACGCCGAACCGGGTGGCGACCGACGATGCCACGAGGGCGGCGCCGGCGATCGCCGACAGGACCGGGCTGCGCCGGCTGATCAGCGCGGTGGCGGTGCCGACGGCGAGCAGGGCGCGTCCCGCCTTGACCAGCCGGCCGCTGCGTCCGTGCGTGTAGGGCTCGCCGGTGAGGCCCTGCCGCTCCAGCCGGTGCCCCCCGCCCAACTCGATGGCCGCGGCGGCCAGGGCGAGTCGTCGCAGGGGGGCGGTCTCCGCGGCCGGCGCCGCGATCAGGCCCACCCCGGACGCGGCGGCGAGCGCGCTGCCGGCGAAGACGAACGGCAGCGACGGGTAGGCGTCGTGCCAGGACGGCACGGCCGTGTCGGCGAGCAGCACCCCGGTGTACGTCGCCAGCGCCGGCGCGGTGGCTGCGGCAGCCAGGCCGGCGACGTTGCCGATGGGCGGTGCGATCCGACGGGCGAGGCCGAGCACACCGTGTTGCGGAAGTAGCGGCGCAAGCTCGGCGACCGCCGCCACGCCGGCCAGCGGGCCGAACGCGGCGAGAATCCAGGTGCCGACCGACATCGGCGAGGTCACCTTGGCCACCCGGAGCATGTGATGGAACCGGTCCGGTCGGCCGAGGTCGTGGACCAGCAGGTACGTGCTGGCGGCGACGCCGCCGAGGGCGGTCCAACGGCCCACAGTGCGCAGCCCGGGTCGGCCGGTCAGTTGAGCGCCCGCGCCGATCAGCGCACTTCCGGCGGCGAGGCCACCGGTGAACAGGTAGCCGGCGATGTCGTACTTCCACACCGGCGGCTTCAGAACCGGCCGGCCGTAGTAGGAGGCGAAGTCGGCCGGCGGCACCGTGAGCTGCTCGCCGCCGCGGGTCATCGCCGCCTACCCAGGAACGCGACAGCCGTGGCGACCGCCATCGTCATCGCCGCCAGGCCGGCGCGTTTCCACATGGCCGGCAGGTCCCGGGTGGTCACGATCGGGTCCGGTGGCAGCCCGTACACCTCCGGCTCGTCGAGCAGCAGGAAGAACGCACCGTCACCACCGACGCCGTCGTTCGGATCGTGCCCGTACAACCGCGCCTCCGGCACTCCCCGCTCATGCAGCTTCGCCACCCGGGCGGCGGCCCGCTCCCGCAACTCGTCCAGTTCCCCGTACTGGATCGACTCCGTCGGACACGCCTGCGCACACGCCGGCGTCATGCCCGCGCCCAACCGGTCGTAGCACAGCGTGCACTTCCACGCCCGACCGTCGTCCTTACGTTGATCGATGACGCCGTACGGGCAGGCGGAAATGCAGTAACCGCAGCCGTTGCAGATGTCCTCCTGCACCACAACGGTGCCGAACTCCGTCCGGAACAGGGAACCTGTCGGACAGACATCCAGGCAGGCCGCGTGGGTGCAGTGCTTGCACACATCCGACATCATCAACCAGCGGAAATCCGTCCGCTCCTCCGCGCCCGAGCCCCTCCCCGGCGGCTGCGCACCCGGCATCCCCAGGAACTCCGGCCCGCCCGACATACGGGCCGCCGCGGCGGGCGAGCCGGTGGGCAGGCCCGGGTCCGTTCCGGTATCGGTGCTGGTACGCGCGCCGACGGCCGCCGTCACCGGGCTGATCGCCGGCCCGTCCGGGTCCCCCGCGAACGCCGGAGTCGCCCAGCCCGCCGAGCGGGGTTGCTCCACGAACGCGACGTGCCGCCACGAGTTGGCGGTCAGCGCGCCGGTGTTGTCGTACGACATGCCCAGCAGGTCGAGACCACTCTCGGGGACGCCGTTCCACTCCTTGCAGGCCACCTCGCACGCTTTGCAGCCGATGCAGACGCTGGTGTCGGTGAAGAACCCCATCCGCGGTGGCGGGTTCTCGTAGCCGGCGTCCGGCGCGGGGTCCAGCGGCCCGTACAGGGCGTTGGCATGGGGCATCGGTCAGGCCTCCTGGTCGCTGCTGCTGTCGGCGACGTCGGTCGTGACCATCGGCGGGTAGCGGTGGACGAGGTTCCCCGACCGCCGCCGGTAGTCGACGACGAGGTCCACCAGGTCCTGTCCTCTGGGGCGTCGTCCGGGCCGGACGTCGCACGTGCCGACCTTGCTCTCCTGAATCAGGACGTTGGGGTCGAGGGTGATGCCGAACAGGTCGTTGGCCGAATCGCCGGTCACCAGGCCCTCGTAGCCGAAGTGGTACGGCAGCCAGACCTGGTGGATGATCCGGCCATCCACCCGCAGCGGCGTCACGCGGTCGGTCACCAGCACCTTCGCCTCGACTGCCGCCCGGCTGGTGACCAGGTGGGCCCAGCCCAGGTGACTCAACCCTCGCAGCGCCGCCAACTCCGGTGACACCTCGACGAACATCTCGGGCTGCAGCTCGGCCAGCGGTGACACCGTCCGGCTCATCCCGCCGGCGGTGTGGTGCTCGGTGAGCCGGCTGACCGTGAACACGTACGGGAACACCTGGCTGTGCTCCTGCGGTGGGCTCGGGTTGAGCGTGTTGATCGGGTGCGTGTAGACCTTGCGGGTCGGGTTGGCCTGCTGCCGGTAGAGCGGGTTGCGCACCGGCGACTCGACCGGCTCGTAGTGGGTGGGCATCGGCCCGTCGAGCACGCCGGTGGGCGCGTACAGCCAGCCCTTGCCGTCGCCCTGGAGGATGAACGGGTCGTCGCCGGCGATGCCCGCCACACCCGAGGCGTCGCGCTCCGGTCGGTAGGACGGCGGTTTGGTCTTCTCGAAGTCCGGCACGTCGTAGCCGGTCCACTCGCTCTTGTCCGCGTCCCACCAGACGTAGCGTTTGCGCTCACTCCACGGGTTGCCGTCCGGGTCGGCGGAGGCACGGTTGTAGAGGATGCGCCGGTTCGCCGGCCACGCCCAACCCCACTCGGGCGCCACCAGGGACTGCTCCGAGCCGGGTTTGCGGCGGGCCGCCTGGTTGACGCCGTCGGCGTACACCCCGGTGTAGATCCAGCAACCGCCGACGGTGGAGCCGTCGTCCTTCATCTCGGTGAACGACGCCAGCGGCCGGCCGGTCGCCACGTCGTACCCGTTGATCTCGCGCAGCACCGCCTCGGCGCTCGGCTCGGCGTTCGGGCCGTGCGTGGGGTAGTCCCAGGCGAGGTCGAGCAGCGCACGGTCGCGCGGCTTCGTCGACGTCGCCAGCCGTTCCCGGATGATGCGACCGAGGTGGTAGAAGAACCAGAGTTCGGAGCGGGCGTCGCCTGGTGGCTCGACGGCCTTCTCCCGCCACTGCAACAGCCGCTGCGTCTGGGTGAAGGTGCCCTCCTTCTCCACGTGCGAGGCGGCGGGCAGGAAGAACACCTCGGTGCGGCACCGCTCGGGCGCGATCTCGCCGGTCTCGATCTCCGGCGCGTTCTTCCAGAACGTGGCGCTCTCGATTTCGAACAGGTCGCGGACCACGAGCCAGTCGAGGTTGGCCATGCCGAGCCGCTGCGCCCGGCCGTGCGCCGAGCCGACCGCCGGGTTCTGCCCGAGCAGGAAGTAGCCCTTGATCTTGCCGTCGATCATGTCGAGCACCTGCTGGTAGGTGCCGTGGTCGCCGGTCATCCGCGGCATGTACCCGTAGCAGTAGTCGTTGTCGGCGGTGGCCGCCTCGCCCCAGTACGCCTTGAGTAGGTTGACGCCGTAGGTGCGGGCGTTGCCCCAGAAGCCCTTCTGCCCGGGGTGGGCGATGCTGTCCACCCACTCGTCCAGGGTCGGGTGATTGGCGTGGTGGGGCATCGGCAGGTAGCCCGGAAGCAGGTTGAACAGCGTCGGGATGTCGGTGGACCCCTGGATGCTGGCGTGCCCGCGCAGGGCCATCACCCCACCACCCGGGCGGCCCACGTTGCCCAGCAGGAGCTGGATGATCGCGCCGGTGCGGATGTACTGCACGCCGACGCTGTGCTGCGTCCAACCCACCGAGTAGACGAGCATGCCGGTCCGGTCCCGGCCGGAGTTCTCCGTCCACGCCCGGGCCAGCTCGAAGAACTTCTCCTGCGGGATGCCGCAGACCCGTTCCACCATCTCCGGGGTGTAGCGGGAGAAGTGCCGTTTGAGGATCTGGTAGACGCAGCGCGGGTGCTGCAACGTCTCGTCCCGTTCGGTCTCGCCGCCGACCGGCGCGCCGTGCGACTCGTTCTCCAGCCCGGCCGCCGTCTCCCGCTGCGTCTCGCTGTCGCGGGTCGTCTGGTTCTGCGAGTGGCCCTCGTACCGCCAACTGGCCTGGTCGTAGGTGGCGTTGTCGTCGTTGAAGCCGGAGAAGAGGCCGTGCATGTCCTCGGTGTCGGCGTACTCCTCGGTCACGATGGTCGCGGCGTTGGTGTAGGCGACGACGTACTCCCGGAAGTCCAGCTCGTTGTCGAGGATGTAGCGCACCACCCCGCCGAGCAGAGCGATGTCGGTGCCCGCCCGAATCGGCAGGTACGAGTCAGCCAGCGCGCTGGTGCGGGTGAAACGCGGGTCGACGTGGAAGACCTTCGCGCCTTTGCGCTTGGCCTCCATCACCCACTGGAAACCCACCGGGTGCGCCTCGGCCATGTTCGAACCCTGGATGACGATGACGTCGGAGTTCGACAGGTCCTGCTGGTACTGGGTGGCGCCGCCACGACCGAAGCTGGTCCCCAGACCGGGGACGGTGGAGGAGTGTCAAATACGGGCCTGGTTCTCGATCTGGAGCGCCCCCATCGCGGTGAACAACTTCTTGATGAGGTAGTTCTCCTCGTTGTCCAGCGTCGCCCCACCGAGGCTGGAGATACCCAGCGTCCGGTTAAGCGGTCGACCCTCGGCGTCGACGTCCTCCCAGGTCTCGTCCCGGGCGGCCAGGACCCGATCGGCGATCATGTTCATCGCCGTGTCGAGGTCGAGGTCCTCCCACTGCGTCGAGTACGGCCGGCGGTAACGGACCGTGGTCTGCCGCAACGGGCTGGTCACCAGGCTCTTGCTCGCCGAGCCCTTCGGGCAGAGCCGACCCCGCGAGATCGGGCTGTCCGGATCACCCTCGATCTGACTGACCTGCCCGTCCTTCACGAACACCCGCTGACCACAACCCACCGCGCAGTACGGGCACACGGACCGGGCCACCGAATCAGCCGTGTCGGTGCGAGCGGTGAGCGCGCGGGACCCGTCGGACTTCGCCGCCGCACCCCGGCCCAACGGGTCCGTGCCGGTGAGCTGGCGGTAGACCGGCCAACCCTCGAACCAGCTGCGCACCCCCATCGCCGCACCTTCCCGACCAACCCCGCCAAATATGAACACTCTGACGTTAGATGAGGTGCCGGCCCGGTCGCAGCGGGATCAGAAACAGTCATACCTCCCCCAGCCCCTTGGTGCGGGCCGGGAGAGGCATGGAGCACGGCGACTGTCAGTGCGGTTGCGGCTGGCCGATGTGCTGGTCGCTGAAGGTCCGGTAGCGGTGCAGCTCCCAGAACAACCAGCCGATGCTGATGATCGCCAACACGACGAAGACCAGCGAACCGGAGAACGTGTCCCAGAGGGTGTGCAGAACGACGACACCCACGAACGTGCCGATGAAGCCGAAGAGCCGAGCGACGCTCGGGCTCGCCAGCAACGCCCAGAGCGCGCCGGCGGTCAGCCCGGTCCAGGCGGTGTGACCGGCGGGCGCCGTCAGACCCCGGATGAAGAGCGTCTGCTCCACCGCGCCGATGTTGCCCTGCGAACTCAGCAGCGCGCTGAACGCGTAGCCCATCGTCTCCAGCGCGGCGAACCCCATGCCGGCGGCGATGCCGATGATCAGCCCGTCGGAGGGCACCCGGCGACGACGCTGGGCCACCACCGTGAACAGCAGCACCACCGGGACGATCAGCTTCGCCGACTCCTCGATCAGTGCCACGAACACCATCGGCAGGGTGCCGAGCCCGCGCAGGGTGTCGTACTCCAGGGTGCCGGCGACCACCGTGCCGATCACACCGCCGAAGAACGCGGACGTCACCAACACCGACGCCGGCACCTGCCACCGCCCGGTCCGGGCCTGCGCGAACGTCAGGAACGTCAGCGGCACCAACGTCGCCCCGAGCAGGATCAACGCCGGTACGAAGTTCGGATTCTTGGTGCTGACCAGGGTCCGCAGCACCGCCAGATAAAGGATCAGCCCGACGACGAGCACCCCGACCCACGCCCACCGGCGCCAACGATCACCCATACCGCGCAGTCTGTCGGATCCCTGTTACGAACACCAGACACGGCGCTGAGATCCTGACGCCTGTCCAGCGGCGGCGAAGTCCGCTGTTCAGGGGCGGCGATACGCGCGAGTGATGGCTACGATCCCAAGCAGTCGAGTTAGCGGTGCCCCCGCGCCGCCGACCGGCACGTGGCATCGCGTCTGATCAGTGTCTTGCCCCGCGAGGTGTGGCATGTTCCTCGAGCCAATTTGGCGGCAACGGGATGGTGTGGAACCACTCGCGCGATATTTGGCCGTAGAACGGCGCCTTGAGCACCGGCGTTCCCCCGCCGAGCCGGGCGGCAGCCGCAGAGGCTCGCATGACGTTCAACCGCCAGCCGCCCATCCCCCGGGAGGCGACGATCCTGCCACCCTGGACGATACCCACGTTACGATTTGTGGCTGGCATGTTACTCGTCGTCCACACCCGACCGTGGAAGTGAACTATCGCGTCGATGTTGGACCACTTCTCGCGCATAGCCGGCCGGCCAAAGTCGTCCGGGCCCAGGTAGACGCCCTGCTCGTCAATGGCGAACAGCAGTTCCCGCCGCAACGCGCTGCTCACGCGATGGCGTGCCGTGGCGAGGAAGATGACCTCGAACAACACTCCGATGATGAAGAACAGAAAGCGGACGGACAGGTCCTGCAAGCCGATCACGATGGCTGTCATCGGCAACAGGCTGTACAGCGCCAACGTCAGTCCGGTGCGGAGCCGGCTCCGCCGAACCTCGTACGGCGAAGCGGCATCCATTCTCATGGCTACAAGATAGCGACTACCGCGGCAGCTCCTCGTCGTGCGTCGTACACCGCTGTAGAGCTGTGGATCAGGAGCCGCCTGGTTGCGGTCGGCGATCCCACAGCACCAGGCCGGCGAGCAGCATCGCGACGCCCAGCCCGACCATGGCCAACCCCACCGCCGTGTGCGCGCTCCCGCTCAGGTGACCGGCCACGATCCAGCCGCTGTCGATTCCGAACGCCAACGGCATCACCCCTTGGGGGATCATCGGGATCCACCCCACCGTGAGCAATCCGAGCGCCCAGGCGGTCGGCTTGTTCTCCCGGTACCACCCGGCGTCCCAGGTCAGCGGAAGCACCGTCTCCGGGGGCGGACTCCGCTGGCCGGCCGCGGCGAGCACGTCGGTCCCGCGTCGGGTGAGGCGTTCGTCGGCCAACCAGATGCCGCCCCGCCAGGCCGCGGCGCCGCTGAGCAGCCCGACCAGTGGCAGCAGCGGCGCCACCTCCGACGGGCCCCAGATCACCAGGGCGAGCACCGGCGCGGCGGCCACCAGCCCCGACCCGGTGGCGACCAGCACGCTGACGACGTCGGTGGGGTTGTCGGCCGAGGTGGGGTGCCGTGGGTCGGCTACCGGCCGCACCCGCAGCAGCGACACCCACACCGGCACCGACGCGCCCGCGCCGAGCAGAGCCGGCAGGGTGGAGAGCGCGGCCAGCGGGTCGACGTCGGGCGCGAGGAACACACCGGCGACGGCGAGCAGCACCCCGATCGGGGCGACCAGCACCAGCCAGGCCAGGGCCCGTCCCCGGACCTCGGCCCGTTCGCCGCGCGGCGTGGTGAGCGGCAGCCACAACGCGGTGCCGTCCAGTCCGACCAGCCCGGCAGACATCGCCGCCGCGCCGAGCACGGCGAGCGGTCCGGCCCACGGCAGCAGCAGGTGCACGTCGGACAGCAGCGGTAACCCGGCGAGCAGCGCGCCGTACACCACCGCGAACGCCAGATACTGCAACCGCAGGGGATGCCGCATCCAGGCCCGCAACTCACGGCCCGCGACCGCCCGCGTCGCGGCCGGCACCCACGCCCGCCAGCCGCGCTGGGCACGCCCGTCTCCGGCCGGTGACGCCGCCGTGGTCCCGCGCCGCGCGGCCGGCTCGTCGCCAGCGCGCCGGACGAGCGGGAGCGCGGTGGTTCCGCGCGGCCGGAACGGCACGCCCGTGGTGATCACCCTTCGGACAAGCATGATGTACGCGGCGGCGCAGAGCGCCACGATGCCGACCAGGGCCGCCATCCTGCGCGCCCCTTGCCCGGTTGGCCCGGTCACAGCGGTGACCGGCCAGCCGCTCGGCACGTACGCCATGGCCCGGACCACCTCCTCCGGCGCCGCGACGAGCAGGACCGACACCCACGGGAAGACCGCCCAGAGCGACCCGGCGACACCCATCGCCGTACCGGTGAAGATGCCGGTGAGCAGCGCCCCGGCCGGGCCGCCGGCGTGGCCGACGACCTCCAGCGCGATGGCCGAGCCGATCAGCCCGAGCAGCCAGAGCAGCACCGCGCCGCCGGCGGTGGCGAGGACCGCGACTGTGCCGTACCGGGCGGCGTGCACCGGCAGCGCGGCGAGTGCCACCAGTGAGACGGCCGGACCGATACCGATCGCCGACGCGGTGAGCAGACCGATCGCGGCCGGGAACCCACCGATCGACTCCAACCGCAGGTGGGCCGGACGGACCCGACCGCGGCCGCCGCCGAGCAGCAGCGGCAGCACGATCCAGCCGAGCACCCACGCCCCGGCGAGCAGGCCGAGAGTGTGCTGGTCGCCGCGGAGCGCGTACCGGATCAACCAGGCGGCGGCGACCAGGCCGACGAGGCCGGCCACCGTGGGTCCGGGGTGCTCGCGCAGCGAGCGACGCAGCATTGTCGCGCGCATCCGGGCCAGCACCGCGATCGTGCCGAGGGTGCCGGCCAGCCGGCCGGGAACGATGGGTTCGGCGCTCATCGTGACCCGGTCAGCCAGTCCAGACCGGCACTACCGGAGGCTTCGGCGCCGACCAACTCGACGAACCGGTCCTCCAGGCTGCTGCCGTCGGCGACCTCGGCGACCGGCCCGGCGGCGACCACGCGGCCCTGATGGATCACGGTGACCTCGTCGCACATCTGCTCGACGAGCAGCATCGAGTGGGTGGACAGCACACAGGTGCCGCCGCCGGCCACGAACCGGCGCAGCACCCGCCGGATGGTGGCTGCGGAGACCGGGTCGACCGCCTCGAACGGTTCGTCGAGCACGAGCAGCCGGGGCGCGTGCAGCAGCGCCTGGGCGAGGCCCAGCTTCTTGCGGGTGCCGGTGGAGCAGTCGGCCAGTGGTGTGCCGGCGCCCTTGGCCAGGCCGAGCACGTCGATCAGTTCGGCGGCACGGTCGGTGGCCGCGGCCCGGGGCAGCCCGCGCAGGCCGGCGCTGTAGCGCAGCAGCTCGGCGCCGGTGAGGCGTTCCGGGAAGTCGAGGCCGTCGGGCAGGACGCCGGTCAGCGTGCGGGTCAGGCCGCGCTCGCGTAGCGCGTCGTGGCCGAGGATCCGGATCTGCCCGGAGTCCGGAGTGACCAGGCCGACGGCCATCCCGATGGTGGTGGACTTGCCGGCGCCGTTGGGCCCGACGATGCCGTGGAAGGTGCCGGGGTGGACGGTCAGATCGATGCCGTCCACCGCGCGATGCGCCGCGAAGGTCTTGACCAGGCCACGAATCTCGAGTGCCGGGGGGATCACGCGCCGAGCATAGGTGACCTTGCACGGCGGCGCGGCCCGCTGCTCGAGTGTCCAGAGTGGACGCAGCCGGTTAGGCGACGGACACCAGCCGGAAGCGCTCGGTCACCACCAGTGTGTCGTCGTCCACTGTGAAGTCGGGGTCGCCCAGCTCGGCGCGTACCTCCGCGCTGTGCCAGAACATCTCGTGGCCCGCACGCCACTGCGCCACCGACTCGTCGCCCTCCCCCTCGGCCAGGGCGTGTGCCAGGTCGACCTCGGCGAGCCGGATCACCCGTACGTCGGTCAGCTCGATGGCTGCGACCCGCCGGCCCGCGGAGTCCACCACGGCGGACAGTTCGCCCACCTCGGGCAGCGGCTCGTTCGCGCACTCGTAGCCGACCAGCAGGCCGGTCGTCGAGGTCTTCGCCCCGGACAGGATCGCGCCCACCAGCTTGTCCCGTAACGGTCCGGGAAACGCGAACTCGGCGAGCGGAAGATCGTCGAGGTTCATCCGCGGAGGGTACGCGATCAGGTGCGCCGTAGGGAACCGTCGTCGACATGCCCGCGGCGACCGCAGATCCAGCGCCGGGTACGGCTACGGCGCGGTGCTGGCCTCCCGGTCGCGGGTCACGCAGTACACGTCGCCGGCGTTCGCGGCGTGCGGCAGTTCGTGCAGGTGCGTCGCCAGGTCGACCGCGGGCATCCAGCGTTGGAAGGTCATCGACTTGTCGTCACCCAACGCGACGTCGAAGCCGTCGAAGCCGAGCGCGGTCAGGCGATCGAGGCATCGGTACGCGACCGCACGCGCGATGGTGGTGAACTCGAACGACAGCGCGGGCAGTGGGCGGCTCAGGCCGGCCAGCACCTCGTCCTCGAAACCCTCCACGTCGATCTTGGCGAAGGTCGGCACGCCGTACGTCTCGATCAGCGCGTCGACGGTGACCACCGGGACCTCGATGTCGGCATCCCACACCTCGCCCTCCCATCCGCCCGCGCCCTGCGCCGCCCGCACGAAGTCCGGTGAGGCGGTCGACACGGTGGGGTTGGCGGAGTTGACGTGCAACTTGGTGCGCCCGGGGAGCGCGCCACAGGCGGCGTCGACAACTGTCACCTGGTCGTCGTCGGCGTAGATCGCCCGCAGGGCGCGCAGACACAGCGGCTGCGGTTCCACGGCGACGACCCGGGCGCCGAGGCGCCGGAAGCTCGCGATGTGGTCGCCCACGTGGGAACCGATGTCGAGGACGAGGTCTCCGCTGCTGACGAAGCGGGAGTAGAAGGCGTCCATCCTCGCGTCCCGCTCGGGATCGCCGTAGTAGACGTCAAGCGACCGGTGCAGCAGGGACAGGGCCGGGTCGGTCCGGAGCGCGGCGATCCTGGTCTCGGTGGTAGCCGTCATCTGTCTGGGTCCAGTCCGTGAGAGAGGTGGCCGGGCTTACGGTCCGAAGGCGGTCAGGAACCGGTCCCGGAAGGCGTCCATCCGCCAGACCGGTGCCTCCGGTCCGGGCTTCAGCCCGTCCTGCCAGCCCCACCCGGAGATCCGGTCCAAGACGGCCCGGTCCCGGGTGATGATCGAGATCGGGACGTCGCGGCTGGCGTTCTCGCCGGTGACGACCGCGGCGGGTTGGTGGTCACCGAGGAAGATGAACACGAGGTCGTCGTCTCCGTAGGTCCGCACGTAGGAGGTGAGCGCGCCGAGGGTGTACTCGATGGACTTCCGATAGTCCGCCCGGATCTGTGTGGTGTTGCGGCGCTTGTCGTCGGACCTGCCGGCCGCGCGGTAGACCGCGCCGTCGCCGACGTCGGCCCAGTCGAGCAGCGGCGGGACGGGCGTCCAGGGCGCGTGACTCGACACCAGCGCCAGCTCGGTCATCACGTTGCCGTCGCGCTTCGCCTGCTCCAGGCGCTGCCAGCTGGCCAGGGTGTACTGGTCGGGCGGGGTGCCGAAGCTGAACTTCGGGCCACGGTACGCGAGCGTCTTGGCGTTGTAGAACCGATCGTAGCCGAAGAAGGAACCCTCCGGCCACGCCTTGGTGACGGCGGGCATCACGCCCACGGTCTGCCAGTTCGCCCGTCGGAAGGCGCCGTTGAGGGTCATCCGGTCACTGGCCAGCAGGGTGCGGTGCCGTTGGTCGTTGTCGATCCAGAGGCCGGAGAGCAGCGTGTCGTGGGCGAGCCAACTGCCGCCGCCGAAGGTCGGCGAGGTGAGGAAGCCGCTCTGCGCGGCGAAACCCGCCGCGCTCAGTTCGCTGGTGCCACGGTCGAGGACCGCGCCGACCTGCGGCGCGAACTCCGGGTCCTGGACGGCGTCCCGGCCGTAGCTCTCCACGAAGGCGACGACCACGTTCTTGCCGCGCAGCGCGGTCAGGAGCTGGTCGCCGGGGGTGTCGCCGAACCTGTCCGCCTCGATCAGGGCGCCGAACGTCTCGCGGTCGTCGAGACGCAGGCGCACCTGGAAGCCGTGCCCGTTGGCCAGGGTGGTCGCGGAGGTGTCGGCGACAGGTACGCCCTCGACCACCCGCACGTTGAACGCGGCGCAGGCCACCCAGACGACGACGAGCGCGGCCACGATCCGGGTGGTCCCGATGCGGTGCCGGACCACCAACCGCCGCAGTCGCCGCATCGACAGCGTGACCAGGGTGGGCAGGCCCACGACCACCACCACCAGGGTGATCGCGGCGCCAATGGCGGCGGGTCGACCGTACGACTCGCTGAGGAAGGCGAACCCCTCGTCGACGAGCGCCCAGTCGAGTACCGGGTCGAACGCCCGGCTCAGCGAGGCGGAGAACCCCAGGTCGAGCAGCTTCAGCAGGCCGAGCAGGCCGAGCGCCACGCCGGCGAGCGTCGCGACCAGTCGGCTGCCACGCGACGGCAGGGCGAGCAGGAGGGCCACGACCAGCAGCGCCTCCAGGGGGATCCGCACGAACGCCGCCGGGCTGAGCCGACCGAAGTCGTACGGCACGGTGAGGGCGAGCAGGACGAGCAGCGCGGCCAGGACTGTCGTCAGTCGGGCCGCGACGGAGCGCTTCGGTCGGCCCTCGGCTTCGCCGCCGTCGGTGGCGGTGACGTCCGAGACTTCGCCTCTCATCGGTCTCCGTCCCTGGCTCGGCAGCTGACGTACGCGCGTCAAGAGCGACAACCCGGGCATCCTTCCATGATCTTCGTTGGGGGCGGGATCCGGGCGGCTCAGACGCGGGCGATCCCGCGTCGGGCGACGGCGACCGTCTGGCGGTCCGCCCAGGGCAGCCCATCCGTCCGGCCCGAGCCCAGCGCTGCCGCGGTGCTCGGGGCGCTGTGGCTCACCGGGCTGCTCGCGTGCACCAGCGCGCCCGGAGCGCCGTGGACGACTGTGTGGCGGAGGTGACGGGTCGTCCAGAGCCACGCGACGTCCCGTCCGAACGACTCGACCAGCAGCGCCAGTGACGCCAGCAGCACGACGGTCGTCAGTGGCCCGGGCAGCGCGTCGCCCATCGCCACCGTGAGCACCACGCCCTGGATGGCGGCGACGACCTTGCGCCAGTAGCGCGGCGGCAGGGATCCGCGCATCCACCCCAGCACCCAGCTCGCGGCGACGAAGACGTACCGCATCGCGCCGATCGCGAGCACCCAGCCACCGACCGAGGGGGCCACGTGTAGGCAGAGCACCAGGACCAGGAAGGAGTCGATCTCCATGTCGAAGCGCGCGCCGAGTTCGCTGGTGGTCCCGGTGCGGCGGGCCGTGTACCCGTCCACGGCGTCGAGGGCCAACGCCACGCTGGTGAGCACGACCATCAGGGTGATCGGCGCCGACCGGCCGAACGAGTCGGCGGCCAGGGCGGTCACGCCGCCGACGAGGATCGCCCGGCTCAGGGTCACCCGGTCGGCCGGGCTCAGCGCACCCGCGCCGGCGCCTGACATCCCCCGGCCGAGCAGGGCGCACAGGGCCACCCCGTACGCCAGCCCCGCCACCCAGCCCGCCGCGCCCAGACCGACTGTCTCCGCGAGCACCGCCAGCAGGATGATCTGCGCGAGCAGTCCGATGACCGGACCAGTTCGAACCGTTGACATCGTGCCTCCGCGACTCTGGTGGGTGACCCTGACCGTCATCACGGAAAATATGACCGATCGGTTCATTCTGAACGCGACCTGGCAGGGCGCCGCAGAGGGACGTGCCCGCTCGCTGGCCGGTTAATCGTCCACCGTGGGCAGCTCGTCGCCGACTGGCCACTGCGGTCGATCGGGCCGGTGCGGGTCAGGACGTCGGCAGGGTGAGCACGTCCGCGCCGTCGTCGGTGATGGCGATGGTGTGCTCGCTGTGCGCCGTCCGGCAGCCCGTCGCGCTGCGGAGTGTCCAGCCGTCGGCGTCGGTGACGAGCGCGGCGGTGTCCGCCATGACCCACGGCTCCAGCGCCAGCAGCAGCCCCGGGCGCAGCCGGTATCCGCGGCCGGGACGCCCGGTGTTGGAGACGTGCGGGTCCTGGTGCATGGTCGACCCGACGCCGTGGCCGCCGAACTCGGTGTTGACCGAATATCCCGCCCCGTTGAGGACCGAGCCGATCGCGTGGGAGATGTCACCGATGCGAACGCCGGGACCGGCGACGGCGATCCCCGCCCGCAACGCGCGCTCGGTCGCGTCGATCAGCGCGAGGCTCTCCGGGGGCCGCACGTCTCCCACGATGAAGCTGATGGCCGAGTCCGCGACAACTCCACCAAGGGAGACGGCGAGGTCGAGCGAGAGCAGGTCGCCGTCGGCGAGTGGGTAGTCGTACGGCAACCCGTGCAGCACCGCGTCATTCACCGACGTGCAGATGTAGTGGCCGAACGGCCCGCGTCCGAAGGACGGCTCATAGTCGACGTAGCAGGACTGCGCCCCGGCCTCGGTGATCATGGCTTGTGCCCACTGGTCGATGTCCAGGAGGTTGGTGCCGACCACGCAGCGGCTCTTCAGCGTCTGCAGGATGCCGGCGACCAGCGCGCCGGTGCCCTTCGCTCGCAGCACGTCGGTGGGGCTCAGGATCTCGATCATGCAGCGCCTTCCTCGGACCACCAATAAGTATCCCGGCCATATTATCCCGGTACTAGAATCGGAGCATGGTCAGGTTGCCGCTCACCCCCGCAGAGCTCGAACGCGGCCAGCGCCTCGGCGCCCTCCTGCGTCGAGCCCGTGGAGAGCGTTCGATGCTCCTCACCGCGCTGGACGCGGGCGTCTCGCCGGAGACCCTTCGCAAGATCGAGTCCGGCCGGATTGCCACCCCCGCCTTCCCGACCATCGCGGCGATCGCCGACGTCCTCGGCCTCTCCCTCGACGCCGTGTGGTCAGAGATCAACACGTCGGCCGGCAGCGCCGAGATCCCCCGACCGACGCGCACCGCGCGCGAACGGTTGGCCTCCTAGCGCACCGGGGTCGAGCCGGTTGACGCCGCCGCGGGTGGGCCCGGTGCGGTCAAGACCCGAGTGAGCTGCGGGCTGCCACTGCCCTGCAGCGAGCGCTTCCGCTGCCGACGAAGCGCTTCCCACGATAGAAAATCTAACAGCGATTCCTCCCGATCGGTATCGGGCAGACGCCCGACTGCGCAGGTCAGCGGCGGTGGCTACGTTCGCCCAATGCCCACCAACATGATCAGTGCGGAATCCGCAGGCACCTGGACGCTCGGCGACCTGAGCGTCAATCGGATCGGATTCGGCGCCATGCGCCTGACGGGTAACGGCGGCGCGGCGAGCGACCGCGCGCGGGCCATCGGAGTGCTACGCCAAGCGGTCGACCTCGGTGTGAACCACATCGACACTGCGGCGTTCTACTTCTCGCCGCTCCGGTCGGCCAACGAGTTGATCAACACGGCACTGTCGCCGTACGCCGACGACCTGGTCATCACCACGAAGGTCGGACCGGGCCGCGACCCCTCGGGAGTGTGGCTGCCGCTGGCCCGGCCCGATCAGCTGCGTGGACAGGTCGAGGAGAACCTGCGCCAACTCGGCCGCGACCACCTGGACGTCGTGAACCTGCGCCAGGACGGACTGGACTCGGTGGCGGAGCACTTCGGCGCGCTGGCCGAGCTACGTGACGCCGGACTCATCCGGCATCTCGGCCTGTCCAACATTCGTCCGCACCACCTCGCGCAGGCGCAGGCGATCGCCCCAGTGGTCTGTGTGCAGAACACGTACGGTGTCGACACCCGACGCACGCAGGACCAGTTCGTGCGTACCTGCGGTGAACAGGACGTCGCCTTCGTGCCGTTCTTCGCGATCGCCGGCGGCGGACGTGAGGCAGGCGGCGTGGCCGCCAACACGGCAGTGGAGGCCATCGCGCGCACGCACGGCGCCACGCCGGCTCAGGTGCGGATCGCATGGACCCTCAGCCGTGGCCCGCATCTGCTGGCCATCCCCGGTACCGGCAACCCCGATCACCTGGTCGAGAACCTGGCCGCCGGGGCGCTGGTCCTGTCGCCGGACGAGTTGGCCAGCCTCGACTAGCGGCCCCGGCAGGATGCACCGAGAACTGGTCCCGGTCGACGAGCGACCGGGACCAGCGGGTGGTGCGCTCAGGAGGCGGCGATGCCCTCCATGCCGATGCCGTCGGTGAACTTCGGCAGGCCCTCCACGGTGGTGACGAGCTTCAGGGACCCGTCCTCGCCCACCTCGTAGCCCTGCACGTTGCCGGCGGTGGCGTTCTGCACGTACAGGAAGCCGTCGCTGGTGGTCATGTCGATCGACCCGCCACCGGTGTCGGCGGCGACCTCCTTGACGAGGTGGAGCTTGCCGTCGTCGTCGACCCGGTACGAGCTGATGGTGGAGCTGCCGGCGTTGGCGACGAAGAAGTAGTCGCCGACGCGCTGGATCCAGCACGGCGCCTGCTGCCCGTTGGGCACCGACGGCCCGACCTGGTCGAGCGCGCCGTCGTCCTCCAGCTCGAACCGGCTGACCGCGTTCGCGCCCGACTCGGTGACGAGAAGCGAGTCCTCGCTGTCGAAGGTGAAGCCGAACGGGGTGTTCCCCGCGTCGCTGATCACGGGGTTGCGCGACAGTTCGCCGTCGCGACCGATCTCGTAGCTGAACATGACGTTGGCCATCTTTGTCGACACCAGGACGAACTCGCTGTCCGGGTCGATCTTGACCTGGGCCGGGGCGGTCCCGAACGCGGGCGGGTTGCCGTTGTGCAGCCCGAGCGACCGGTTGGCGTCCTCGATCCGCGACAGGCGCCCCTTGTGCAGCTCGAAGCCCTGCACCGAGCCCTCGCCACCGGCGTTGAGGACGTAGACGAGGTCACCGCGGGCCGCGACGCTCACCGGCAACAGACCGCCGGACCAGATGACCTGGAGCTTGTGCAGCTTGGTGCCCTCGACGCCGAAGACGGTGACGGTGTTGCTGCCGGCGTTCACGGCGAACAGCAGCCCCTTGTGATAGACCAGGGAGCCCTGCGAGGCCAGCGCGTCGAGCGGCGCGCCGATGGTGAATCCGCCCAGCCCGCCGGTCTCGTACTCACCCGCCTTGCTGAGACGGCCGTCCTCGTCGCGGTCGTACACCTTGATGGTGTTGCCCTCGGCCTTGTTGGTCTGGACGAAGACCGCGCCCTCGTCGCCGTGGTGGTTTTCACCCCCCTTGCGATCGTCGTGGTACCCAGGGCCACCGCCATCGGCGTAGGCGGTCCCGGGGATCGATCCGATGCTGGTCAGACCTGCCAGGAGGGCTGCCGCGAACGCGACACTGCGCTTCATTACTGACTCCTTAAGCACCCGAAGGGAGGAATACGAGTTTTCCTCTGCTTCGAAAGCTATCGGAACAGCTAGGCGTGTTGGTCGCACTTACCCTAAAGCGGTAATTTCGTGCCGTTCCAGGAAACGACCAGACGTACACACCGATGTGGCATATGGCGAAGCGGACTTCCGGCACGTCAGGGCACGAAGTCCGCGGTCGGGCTGACCGACGCGCGGGCGGCAGGCCCGCTTCGGGCCTTCGGCAGCGCCGGTCCCGTGTTCGGAGGGACAAGCAACACAGCCCTCCGCAAAGCGGCATTAACAGTTACCGATCCCCCTAAAGGCGGTGCCGGTCGTTGAGTTCCCTCTGGACGATCGGCCAAGCGTTGCGTTTCGCGCGGCCAGCGTGTAGAGGTTGACTATGTCGCCGCTTGCGCACCTCTCTGCGAAACCCAATCAAGTTCCACCTGCCGGGCCCCTCAACTCCCCCAACTCATTGGAGCTGCATGACCTCGGTCAGCGTTGCGCAAACCGATGAGCCGAGTGCGTTGCGCATCTACCTAGATTACGAGTTCCTCCTCGTCGAAGACCTCTCCGGCCTCCTTGATGCCGTTCGAACCATCTACGAGCAAGCGTTCTGGTCCGACATTCCCGCCCTCATCGGAACGCCGCGCCAACGCCAACACGGCGTCCGAGTAACCAGGTCAGACACCTCGCACAGCATAGTGCTGGAATTGCACGCGCTGGGTCAGACAATTACGGGACTGGATCCAACATTGGCGGGGATCGGTGGGGGCGCTGTTGCGCTCGGGCTGACTGCCCGGATATTGATCCACACGTTGAGGTCGGGGCACGAGGCGCTGTCCGCTGCCCGGATGAGAGAGCTGGAAGTAAAGGCGCGATGGGCCGCGATCGAGGCGGAGAACACCCGCACCAGCCTCGAACTCGAACGCGCCGGAGTCGAGCTCGAGGTCGTTCGTCGCGACGCCGAATTTCGCGACTTCGTGCAATCGGCGATCCGCGCAACAGCATCGGTCGACTTCGCACGAGCTGTTTCACGGAATGAGACCATGACCGAGCACTTGGGGGGAGCCCTCTTGAATGCCTGGTCGGTCTTGCAGAACGACAACATTAATACCGCCCAGATAAACGGCGTAGAAGTCAAATCTGTCCAGGGTGAGAGGGCAACGGACGGCCAGCAAGGCACCGTGCCTGGTCCCGGCACAGGCACCGGGACACCCGAAGCATGACCAGACCGAGAACCCCAGGGAGGGACGAAGTGGATCGCCATGCAACGTTGGTTGCCTTCTATGCGGAGAGCAAACCATCAGGCTTGGGCGACTACGTCGGCGGAGTTCAACGGCGCTTGGTTGAACTGCTTGGAGGGCTGTTCCAGCCGAGGCCCATGCCCGATGTGCATGCCACGATCATCGGACTCGAGTCCTTCGGCCGAGTTCAGCCTCCCCAGGAACTCACGGAGCTGCGCGCTTCCGGCTCGGGCCGCCCGGACATCGCTGGTCTGTGCGCCTACCTGAACACGACACTGGGGCAGCACCCGCCGCAGATCCAGTTCGGAGGCTTCCCGAATCGTGACCTGGGTGTGACGAGCAGAGGTCAGCGGCTGTACACCCGAACCCTCACGACCAACGCGAACCAGGTCATCCTGATGGGCTGGCCCGTCGACGAATCGGGTCAGCCGACCGAGGAGTTGGAGCGGATTCGGCGAGACCTCCAGAAATTTGGTGTCGTTCACCGATATCACAAGCAAGCGCATGACCGGGACCCCGATCTGTACCTGGTGATAGGGAGAGTCAAGCAAGGCGATCTATCGGAGACCGGCGCCTTGGAGGCAATTCGACTCGAACTCTCGCAGGCGACCTTCACGACACCTCTTCTCCCTGACGCGCTTCGGGTCGCAACCTACGACGACACCGACTTGCCCCTCAGCACAACAAGGGCGTGGCCGCTTACCGATTTCCTGCGCTGACTGTCGCATGAGAGGTTGAGCATGATTATCGAACGGCCGATGGAACACTCGATCATGCCGATGTTCCTCCAAGCTCACGCTGCGGAGGAAGACCTACAGAGCCCAGCCGACATAGACATGTACATGCGGGTCAGCGCGTTGCATTGCCAAAGTCTGACCATTGTCGATTCCGACCTCAACAACGCGAACATCTTCCACCAGGCCGCAAAGGTCGAGGGAGGTGTCTTCTGGACGGCTCTGCGTACAGGGTTCATTCGGCGAGCAGCCCGCCTTGACGCGGCCGGATCACCGGTGACTCAGGCCGCCGTCGTGGAAGGTTTTCGCAGGGTCAGCCCCGAGCGGGTGGCGAAGATCGAAGAAGGCTACCTTCGGCTCGTAGATTCGGTCTGCCAGAGGAACGAACATGCGTCGCCCCCGTTGACCTGGTCACTTACCGAAGTCAACAAGCATTTTCTCCGCAAACTCGAGACTTACGTCGAGCATGCCGTCGCCAACCGCTCGCTACCTACCGACCATGCGATTTTCGATCAGGTGTGGGAGGCGGTGCGCAACCACCGCCGAGCCGGCACACCGCTCAGCGCGGCCGACATAGAAGCGCGGTTCCGGCCCCGAGACTACGAGACGTCAGAGGAGTGGAATTTCATCTGGCGACTTGTCCTCGATGCCCAGTCCGGAAACGTCCCCCTTGTCTACGACGGTCAACTCGCGATTACCACCACCCCGCGATCGGCCGACAAGTTCCTGCCAGCCGGGCCTACCTCCGCAGGGGTGGAGCGGGAGGTTGAAGCGGAACTCTACCGGGGTGGCACGAAACAGAAGGATCGCCCCAAGGTGACAGTGGGGGCGGCCGGCGGTGACCGGCTCGCCGGACGATTCGTGATCAACAGGGAACGCTTGGCCGCTCTGCGGCTCGAAGAGATTGAAGAGCTGCGAGAGGAGGCATTGGGCGCCAACTACTTTCAGGCTCGTTTTGACGCAACAGGCTCCAGCACCGACATGTCGGAATCCGCTGTTCCGTACAGCACTACTCTCTTCGAGTACCACGAACGTCTCGCACGGGTAGGCATCTTGCGGACCCAACGGCGGGAGGAGGCGGCGGTCAAGGAGACACTCAGTCGTGTGGTCGTCACCGCCGAAAAATACGGTAGGACGCTGGAGCTCATCATGCAGACGAGCACACGCCTGCCCGTCGCCGAGCACAACATCGTGATGTGTGACTCTCAGACGATTCGGGAGTTGCTCGGCCCGACTGAGGCGCGCAAGATCCTGCCAGACGACAATGCTCTCTGGATGTATCGGCGGCCCGACTGCCGTGTGCTGGAATGGATCCCGTCACCTTAGCCCGGGTTCGGTGTGCGCCGCAAGCTCGCCCGTTGCGACGTCAGGTCGCGTCCGTCCACCATGGCGTGAGCAGGGTCGGGTCGGCGACGTACTGCTCCACCTGCTCCCGCTGCTCGAGAGTCAGGGTCAGCGCCTGGAGGCGGGCGCCCCACTCGGGCACCCGGTCGGCCTTCTCCAACGCGGTCGCCAGTTCGATAAGGCCGGCCAGCGCCATCGCCTGCTCGACCACCGGCGCGTCCTCGGCACGACGGCGCATCCCCGAGTCGAGAGCCCGGTAGGCCGCCCGGTCGTCCATCTTGAACTCGCGCAGGATCCGCGCGTTGTCGAGCACCCGGGCCAGCCCATCGAGGTCCTTCGACCCGCCGTACTCCACGTCCTCCGGCTCGTCCCGCTGGATGAAGACGATTGTGTTGCCGGACGGGTCGACGATGCTGAACCGCGACGCCCCGGCCCGGTAGCGGGTCACCCGGGGCAGCCCCTTGACCAACACCTTGCCGTAGCTGCGGCGCATCGCCTCGGTGAACGCCGCGTGGTACGCCGCGACCGCGTCCACCATCACCAGACAGCCGCCGGAATGCTCCTTCGCCGGGTCCAGATCCTTCGGCGCGGGGCCGTAGTGCAATTGAAACCCACTCCACGTGAAGGCCAGGTACACGTAGGGCTTGAGCTGTTCGTAGGCCACCTCGAACCCCAGCGCCCTCCAGAACGCCACGGTCTCCTCCGGCACCGCGCAGTGCAGCAGCGGCACAGTGGTTTCGTTCGGCCGAACCTGGTCCTCATTGGGCGTCACTTGTCGCTCTCCGTCCCGTCGGCAGGCCGGCCATTGTGCCAGCACCGGGGACGGGCCTCGCCCGGTTTCGTCTCCTACCCAGGGAGGAGGCGCGCTCCGACCATCGGCCGCAACCGGGGCTCGCGGTCGGACGCGATCGGCGGGCGCGGCAACGAACATCTACAGACATGACTACCGATGTGCGCCGGGCGACGCGCTGGAGCCGCCCGCTGATGTTCCTGGTATCCGTGATGGCGGTGTGCGGCGTCGTCGCTCTGGTCGGCATCGTCGTCGACTCACGCGTCCTCACCGGGGCGCCGATCTGGCTCAAGCCGTTCAAGTTCGCGGTGTCCTTCGTGCTGTACGGCGCGACGCTCGCCTGGATGCTCTCCCTGTTGCCGCGACGCAGCCGGGCCGTCGAGAGGGCGGTCGTCGTCATCGTCGCGGTGGCGGTCGTCGAGAATGCGTGGCTCATCGGTCAGGTGCTCCGCGGGCAGACCAGCCACTTCAACTCCAGCACCCCCCTGAACACCGCGCTGTTCGCGGCGATGGGCGCGGCGATCGGGGTGCTGTTCTTCGCGCACCTCGTCATCGGGATCGTGGTCCTGATCCAGCGGATCCCCGACCGGGTCGCCGCCACCGCCGTCGGGTGGGGACTCGGCCTGTCCCTGCTGGGCATGCTCGCGGCGGTGCCGATGGCACTGCCGATGCAGGACCCGGGGATCGAGGGGATCGGTGGGGCGCACAGCGTCGGCGTGCTCGACGGTGGACCGGGGTTGCCGGTGGTCGGCTGGAGCACCACGGGCGGTGACCTGCGGATCGGGCACTTCGTGGGGCTGCACGCCCTGCAGGCGCTGCCGATCCTGGCGATCCTGCTGACCCGGTTCGCGGCACGGTGGGACGAGCGCACCCGCGCCCGGTTGCTTGCCGTCGCGGGCGGCGCGTACGGCGTACTCACCGTGCTGTTGACCTGGCAGGCCCTGCGCGGACAGCCGCTGCTGCGGCCGGACGCCGTGACGCTCGCCGCGGTCGCGGCCCTGGCGGTCGCGACGGCGACCGCGACCGGCCTGGTGCTGGCCCGCCGACGTCGCCCGGAACTGGCGTTGGCAGCGTGACCGAGACGCTGTTCTCCCTCACGTTCGCGGTGGCCGCGCCGTTCTGGGCGCTGATGATCCTGCTGCCGCGCTGGTCGTGGACCGCCCGGATCATCGCCTCGCCGCTGATCGTGCTGCCGGTCGTGGTGATCTACGCGCTGCTGGTGCTGCCGGCGTTCGGCGACGTGCTGCCGGCCGTGACGTCGCCGACCCTGGCCGGGGTGCGCGACCTGCTCGGTACCTCCGACGGGGCGGCGGCGGGTTGGGCGCACATGATCGCGTTCGATCTGTTCGTCGGCCGGTGGGCGTGGTTGGACAGCCGGGATCGGGGGGTGCCTGCGCTGGTGATGGCTCCGGTGCTGCTGCTGACCATCCTGCTCGGACCGCTCGGCCTGGCCGCGTACCTCGCGGTCCGGCCCCGGTGGCGGCGGTCCACGGCCGTCGCCACCGGCCCGGAGCACCTAGGCTGACCACCGTGAGCTGGCCGGGGCGACTGTTCGACATGCGGGACACGCTCGTGCGGATGGTGCTGCTCGACCTCGCCGGGCTGAGCTACCTGCTCTTCGTCCCGCACTCCACCAGCACACCCACCGCGACACAGTGGATCCTCGCGGTCCTCGCGTTCACAGTGGGGCTGGCGGTGCACCGTTGGCCGGTGGTCAACCTGCTGGCACAGGCCGCCCTGCTGACTGTCGCGATCTGCCTGGTCGACGACTTCACCATCAACCAGGTTGGCGCGAGTTGGGCCCTGCTCGAGGTCACCATGCGGGCGCGCCGCCCCCGGACCATCTGGTTGGCCGCCGCGCTGCTGGTCGTGGTCGACCTGACCGACTCCATCGGCGACCCGCTCCGCCGGGTCGCCTCCGGCGTCGTCGGTTTGGCCCTGGAGGTCGGCGTGCCGGTGCTGCTCGGCCTCGTCATCCGCACCAACCGGGAGCTGAGTCGCCAGGCCGTGGAGCGGGCCCTGGCCGAGCAACGCCAGCACACGTCGGAGAGCCGCGCGGCCCGCGCCGACGAACGCAGCGCCATCGCCCGCGAGCTGCACGACGTCGTCGCGCACCACGTGGCGTCGATGGTCCTGCGGGTCGGCGTCGCCCGGCACGTGCTCACCGACCTGGACCCCCGGGTCGGCGAGGTCTTCGACGACGTGCACGGCACCGGCACCGCGGCCCTCGCCGAGCTGCGCCGGCTGGTCGCCGTGCTGCGCAACCCGGACGGGGTACGCGGTGACGCGGCGCTGACCGCGATCGAACCCTCCGCGCTGCCGGCGGCGATCGGCGCGTCGATCGACCGGGCCCGGCAGGCGGGTGTCACAGTGGAGGCCGACCTCGACCCGGCGATCGGCGCACTCGACGCGGTGCGCGGCATGGCGGTGCTGCGACTGACCCAGGAGGCGCTGACCAACGTGGCCAAACACGCGGGGACGTCCGCGCTCGCGCACCTCGTGGTCGCCGTTCGGGACGGCTCAGTGCACTGGGAGGTCACCGACAACGGGCACGGTGGGGTGCCGGTGGGCGTGCCGGCCGGTGGCGGGCACGGCATCACCGGGATGCGCGAGCGTGTCGAGGTCCTCGGCGGTCGGCTGGAGGCGGGCCCGACCGACACCGGGTGGCGGGTCCGTACCGTTCTTCCGGCCGTGGCCCCCGCGCCGGTCGGGGCGGTGCCCCGCGAGCGGGAGGCTCCCGCCGGAACGCCCGCGCCGGAACTGGCGTGATCCGGGTGCTGCTGGTCGACGACCAGCACCTCATCCGAGCCGGGCTGCGCATGCTCTGCGAGGCCCAACCCGACATCGAGGTCGTCGGGGAGGCCGACAACGGTCGGGAGGCGATTCCGTTGGCCGGGCGGCTCCTCCCCGACGTCGTCGTCATGGACCTGCGGATGCCCGGTGTCGACGGGATCACCGCGACCAGCCGGATCCTCGCCGAACGCCCCACCACCCGCGTCCTGGTGCTGACCACGTTCGGCGACGACGACCACCTCTACCCCGCGCTGACCGCCGGAGCGTGCGGGTTCCTGCTCAAGGACGCGCCGCCGACCGAGCTGCTGGACGGCATCCGCCGGGCCGCCGTCGGTGACAGCCCGTTCAGCCCGGAGGTGCTGCGTCGCCTCGTGCAGCGCGCGGTGCACGCCCGCCCGGGGTCACCACCGACCCTGCCGGGCCTGACCGCCCGGGAACGGGACGTGCTGAACCTGGTCGCCGAGGGCCTGTCCAACACCGAGATCGCCGACCAGCTCCACATCGGTGTCACCACTGTCAAGACCCACATCACCAGCCTGATGACCAAGACCGACAGCCCCAACCGGGTACGCCTGGCCCTGTTCGCTCGCGGCGTCTGACGCTCAGGCCCGCATCCGCCCGGACACGGCGATGACGAGCACCAGCGGCACGATCAGCAGGGCCGGGGCGACGACCGGCAGGTGCAGGGCGACCAGGGCGCCGACCGCCGCACCGACCATGAGGGCCAGCAGCACCTGGGCCTTGGGGCGCAGGCTGGCCCACGGGCTGCGCGCGGCGACGCCGGCGATCAGGCTGGTGAGCGTGCCGGTCAGGTACGTGGAGGACAGGCCGGACACGCCGAAGCGTTGGATCGCACTGCTCTGCACGCCCAGCGCGACCGCGGACAGCATCAGCAGCGCCAGGTGGACGCGTGCGTCGGCGGTGTGGAGGGTGACCTCCCAGACGACGGCGAACACCACGAACACCGACAGCTCCAGGACCAGCGCCCAGGTGACCCGCCGTGGCCAGACCGGATCGTCGGGCTGCGCCGAGCCGACGACGCGGGCGCCCGCGAGGACACCGACGATGAAGCTGACGATGGCGCAGCCCGACGTCAGGGCCAGGTCGGCCTCGCCCCGGCCCGCCGAGAGCCCGAGCAGGACCATGTTGCCGGTCATCACGCTGGCGAAGGCGCCGCCGAGGGCGAGGAAACCGAGAGCGTCGGCGCTCCCGGTCAGGAAGGTGAGGACGACGACGAGCGCCTGCCGTCGCCGCAGCAGGCGCTCGTCTCGGCGCGGGGCGACGCGGGGGTGGGTGACGCGGGGCGCTGTGCTCGACACTGTCGGCCACCTTCCATTGATTGTTCTTCGTATACACTTTGTCCGGACACGTTCACGGAGAGGCGACCAGGTGGCTGAAGACCTACGGGACAAGCTCGGCGCGCAACACCTACCGCTGCGCGATCAGGTCCTCGGCGCGCTGCGGACCGCCATCATCGACGGCGACTACCTGCCCGGGGAACGGCTGACCGAGGACCGCCTCGCGGAGGACTTCGGCGTCTCCCGCAACCCCGTCCGGGAGGCGCTGCGCGTCGCCGAGGCCGAAGGGTTCGTCGTGATCCTCCCCCGCCGGGGAGCTGTCGTCGCCGCACCGAGCAGCGGCACCATCGCCGACATGTTCGCCGTGCGTGAGCGCCTGGAGGCGCTGGCCGCCCGGCTGGCCGCCGAGCGGGCGACCGCGGCGGACGTGGCGTCGCTGCGTGCCCTGCTCGACCAGGGCCGCGAGGCGACACAGCGGCAGGACCTGGCCCGGGTCGCCGAGCTGAACAGCACCCTGCACCTGCGCATCCTCCAGATCAGTGGAAACCCCTGGCTGTCGTCGATCGCCAAGTCGCTCTACCTCCATGTCCAGTGGATCTTCCGGCTCGGGGCGGCCGAACGCGCGCCACACTCGTGGGCCGAGCACATCCAGCTCGTCGACGCCATCGAGTCAGGCGACGGTGACCGCGCCGAGCGGGCCGCGCTCGACCACCTCGACGCGGCATCCGCCGCTGCCTACGAGAACGCCGAAGGCGGCTACGGCGCCCGCTGACGGCCGCACCGCCGGGCCTCCCGCTAACGGCCGCACGCGTAGCCCTGCATCCCCCGAGGGTTCGCACCGGCGGCCAGCACGCCCGTCGCCGGGTCACGGGTCACCGCGCAGAGACGACCGAGGCTCCACCCGTCGGTGACCCGCACCTCGTGCCCGTACGCCCGCAGCGCCGCCAGCACGCCCTCGTCGAGCCGGTCCTCCACCACCAGGACACCGGGCTCCATGTCCCGGGGATAGAACGACCCCGGCACGCTGACCGTGTGCCACGCCGGTGCGTCGATGGCCTCCTGGAGGCTCTGACCACCGACGAGGTGCCGCAGCAGGAACGGCAACTGCCACTGGTCCTGCTGGTCGCCACCGGGGGTGCCGCACGCCAACACCGGCTCGCCGTCGCGGTGCACCATCGTCGGGCTCAACGTCGTACGCGGCCGGCGACCCGGCGCCAGCGACGAGGCGAGCCCCTCCTCCAGCCAGAACATCTGCAACCTGCTGCCCAGCGGGAAGCCGAGCTCCGGAATCGTCGGAGAACTCTGCAACCAGCCACCGCTGGGCGTCGCGGAGATCATGTTGCCCCAGCGGTCGACCACGTCCACGTGACACGTGTCGCCGCGGGTCACCCCGTCCGACTGCACTGTCGGCTCTCCCGTCGTGGCATCCGTCGGCCCGGTACGCCGCGCGGCACCGGGCCGGACGTGCGCCGGCAGGCGCGGCTGCGCCCCGTCCGGACACCCCGGCCGCAACTCCGCCGACGCACGATCGCCGATCAGGGCGGCCCGCTCCCGCGCGTACTGCGGGGAGAGCAGCGCCTTGGCGGGCACGTCGACGGCGTCGCCGTACCAGGCCTCCCGGTCGGCGAAGGCGAGCTTGAGGGCCTCGACCTGGGCGTGCACGCCCACCGCGGTCCCCGGGTCGTACGCGCCCGGGTCGTCGAGGGCGTCCAAAGTGGCCAGTGACTCCAGCAGCACCGGACCCTGACCCCAGAAACCGGTCTTCGCCACCGAGTAGCCCTGCCAGTCAAGGGTGGCGGGTGCCTCCCAGCTCGCCGAGTACGCGGCCAGGTCGTCGCCGGTGACCAGCCCGGCGTGCGGGCGGCCGCTGGAGTCCTGGAACGGTCGCCGGCTGAACACGTCGATCGCCTCGGCGACGAAACCCGTGCTCCAGGCCCGACGCGCGGCTTCGATCTGGGCCTCCCGGTCGCCACCGGCCGCCCGTCCCGCCTGGACGAGTCGACGCAGCGTGTCCGCGTACGCCGGGTTGGTGACCATCTCCCCCGCGGCAGGTGGCCGGCCGCCGCGCAGCCAGAGCGCGGCGGACGTGGGCCAGTGTTCCTCGAACAACGACCGGACGGCCGCCACTGTGTCACCGACCCGGCCCACCAGCGGGTGTCCGGCGCCGGCATAGCCGATCGCCGGCTCCAGCACCTCGGCGAGGGTGAGCGTGCCGTGCTCGCGCAGCAGCAGGAGCCAGGCGTCCACGGCGCCGGGTACGGCTGCCGCGAGCGGCCCCGCACCCGGGATGAGGTCCATCCCGAGGGACCGGAAGTGCGCGATGGTCGCACCGGCCGGTGCCGGCCCCTGCCCGCACAGCACCTTCGGTCGAGGGTCCTGTGCGGTGGCCACGATGGCCGGCACCTCGCCGCCCGGCCCGTTCAGGTGCGGCTCGACGACGTGCAGGACGAACCCGGCGGTGACCGCGGCGTCGAAGGCGTTGCCGCCGCGTTCCAGGATGCCCATCGCCGCCTGGCTGGCGAGCCAGTGCGTCGAGGACACCATGCCGAAGGTGCCCTGCAGCGTGGGTCGGGTGGTGAACGTCATGACAACACCTCACTGGGATCTGCTGTGCGAACGTCGGGACCGGTGCCGTCCGGCCGGACCAGGTGGCAGGCGGCCATGCCGTCGCCGATGGCGGTCTGCGCCGGCACTTCCGTCGCGCACCTGTCGAACGCGAGCGGGCACCGGGTCCGGAACCGGCAGCCGGACGGCGGGTCGAGCGCGGACGGCAGGTCGTCGCCGAGCAGCACCGGCTGACGGTGGCGCTGACGCACCGGGTCGGCCACCGGCGCGGCGGACAGCAGAGCCTGGGTGTACGGGTGGGCGGGCCGGGCGAAGATCCGCTCCCGGCTGCCCGTCTCGACGAGTTGACCCAGGTACATGACCGCGATGTCGTCGGCCAGGTACTCGACCGCGGACAGGTCGTGGGTGATGAAGAGGCAGGCGAACCCGATGTCGCGTTGCAGGTCGGCGAGGAGGTTGAGCACCGACGCCTGCACTGACACGTCGAGCGCGCTTGTGGGTTCGTCAGCGATGAGCAGCATGGGCTCGGAGATCAGGGCCCGCGCGATGCTGACTCGCTGGCGTTGCCCGCCGGACAACTCGTGGGGATAGCGACGGGCCACCTCGGCGCGTAGGCCCACCCGTTCGAGTTGGGGAGCGACGCGCGCGTCCCGGTCGCGCCGGGAGATCCGTTTGCCGGCCAGCCGCAGCGGCTCGGCCACGATCTCGCCCACCAGCATGCGCGGGTCCAGGGACGCGGCCGGGTCCTGGAAGACGATCGACACCGCGCCGCGATGGGGACGCAGCCGCCGACGGGACAGGTGGGTGACGTCGGTGCCCGCGATCCGGACCGTGCCCGCTGTCGGTTCGACGAGCCGCACCACGCATCGGCCCACAGTCGACTTTCCGGAACCGCTCTCCCCCACCAGGGCCGTGACCCGGCCGCGCGGGATGGTCAGGGACACCCCGTCCACGGCACGCACCGGGCCGAAGTGCATCACCAGGTCCGCGATCTCCAGGGCGTTCGGCTGCGGCGTCATCGGTTCGCCTCCTGAGCTGCCGTCGGTGCCGTCGGTGCCGTTGTGCAGGGGTGCCAACAGGCCGCGACGTGGTCGGTGCCGCCGATGTTCTCCAGGGGCGGGGCGGCCGCCCGACACTGCTGGTCGGCGGCCGGGCACCGGTCCGCGAAGGTGCAGGCGTCGGGTTGGCTCGCCAGGACGGGCACCAGCCCGGGGATCTCGGTCAGCCGGTCCGTGCCGGCGTGCCGGCCCGGCTGCGGTGACGCCGACAGGAGCCCGGCCGTGTACCGGTGCCGTGGGTTGGCGAACAGGTCGTCCACAGGTGCCCGTTCCACCACCCGGCCCGCGTACATGACGACGACGCGGTCCGCGATGTCGGCGATCACGCCGAGGTCGTGGGTGATGATGAGGACGCTGGTGCCGAGCCGGTCGCGCAGGTCCCGCAGCACCTGGAGGATGCCGGCCTGGACGGTGACGTCCAGCGCGGTGGTCGGCTCGTCGGCCACCAGCACCTTCGGGCCGCAGGCCACCGCCATCGCGATCATCACGCGTTGGCGCATGCCGCCGGAGAGCTGGTGCGGATAGCTGTCGACCCGCTGGGCGGCGGACGGGATCCCGACGAGCGTCAACAGCTCGACGGCGCGTGCCCGCGCCGCCCGTCGCGACATCCGCTCGTGGACCTGGAGCACCTCACCGATCTGCCGTCCGACGGTGAGCACCGGGTTCAACGACGTCATCGGCTCCTGGAAGATGTACGCGATCTCCCGGCCACGGACCCGACGCAGGGCCGATTCGCGGGCCCCGACCAGCTGCGTGCCGTCCAGGCGCACCGAACCGGTGACCCGGGCGCTGCCCGGTAGCAGCCCGGCGATGCTCATCGCGGTGACGCTCTTTCCGCACCCCGACTCGCCCACCATCCCGACGATCTCCCCGGCAGCGAGGTCCAGGCTGACACCGTCGACAGCCGAGACGGTGCCGGTCTCGGTCGGGAACGACACCGACAGGTCGCGAATCTCCAGCACGGGCGCGGAGGCTGTGGTCATCGCCGGTCTCCCTTCGGGTCGAGGGCGTCGCGCAGGGCGTCACCGAAGACGTTGAACGCCAGCGCCAACCCCATGATCACGACACCGGGGAAGACGGCGGCCCACGGTGCGCGGGCGGCGAACTGCTGGGCGGTGGCCAGCATGGTGCCGAGACTGGGCGCCGGGGGCTGGATGCCGAGGCCGAGGAAGGACAGCACCGCCTCGCCGAGGATCGCCGCCGGGATGGCGACAGTGGCCTGCACCAGGATCACCGAGGTCGCGTTCGGCAGGATGTGCCGGGCCAGCACCCACAGATCACTCGCCCCGTCGACCACGGCCGCCGCGACGAAGTCCAGTGACTTGAGGCGCAGCGTGTCCGAGCGGACCACCCGGATCACCCCGGGGATCTGGGCGATACCGATGGCCACAGCGGCGTTGCCGAGGCTGGCACCTCGGATGGCCGCCAACCCCACCGCCATGATCAGGAACGGGAAGGCGAGCAGCAGGTCGGTGAAGCGCGAGATCACCGCGTCCCAGGCTCTGAAATAGCCGGCCGCGAGCCCGAGCGGCACCCCGATGACCAGCGACGTGGCCACCGCCAGGAGCCCCACCTGCAACGACGCCCGAGCGCCGAGCATGATCCGGGAGAGGACGTCCCGGCCGAGGTCGTCGGTGCCCAGCAGGTGCCCGGCGGTGCCGGGAGGCGCGAACGTGCGGGCGAAGTCGGTCTGGTCGACCGAGTAGGGCGCGAGCCAGGGCGAGAGCAGCGCGACGACACCCGCCAGCGCGAGCACGACGAAGCTCACCACGGCGAGCGGGTTACGACGCAACCGCCGCAACACCCGGGTACGCCTGGTGATGCTGGCGGTGCCGGTCTCCGCCATCGGTACGGTGAGGACGGTCATGCCGGATCTCCCGTCACCCGGATGCGTGGATCGATGACCGAGTAGAGCAGGTCCACGAAGAAGTTGATCACGATGTAGGCCGCCGCGGTCAGCAGGACGACGGCCTGGATCACCGGGTAGTCCCGTTGGAACACCGCGTCGATGGTCATCTTGCCGAAGCCCGGCAGCCCGAAGATCTGCTCGGTGACGACCGCGCCCGAGATCAGCCCGCCGAGTTGGAGGCCCACGACTGTCACCACCACGATGAGGCTGTTCCGCAGGGCGTGCCGGGTGATGACGGCGCGCGGTCGCAGGCCCTTCGCCTTCGCCGTCCGCACGTAGTCGGAGGAGAGCGAGTCCAGCATCGCCGACCGGGTCTGCCGCATGATGATGGCGGCGAGGCCGGTGCCGAGGATCACGGCCGGCAGGACGATGTGGTGCAGGTTGTCCACGGGGTCCTCCAGGATCGGCACGAAGCCGGAGGCGGGGAAGAGCCCGGTCGCCACGGACAGGTAGAGGATCGCGAGCAGCCCCAGCCAGAAGTGCGGCACCGACAGGCCGATCAGGGCCAGGCCGTTGGCGAGCCACTCCGCCGGGCGTCCACGACGGACCGCAGCGATCACCCCGGCGCCGACCCCGAGCGCCGCCGCGATGAGGATCGCCAGGACGGACAGCTCGACGGTCACCGGCAGGGCGGTCGTGAGCATCGACGAGACCGGCGTACCGGTGCGGATCGACACCCCGAAGTCGCCCTGCGCCATGCGCTCCACGTACTGGACGAACTGCACCGGCAGCGGCTGGTCCAGCCCGTAGTGCCGACGGATGGCCTCCAGGGCCTCCGGCGACCGGTCCTCCCCGGCCAGCGCCAGGGCCGGGTCGCCGGGGAGTGCCCGTACGCCGACGAAGACCACGATCGTCGACAACAGCAGGGTCAGCGCCGACTGCCAGGCGCGGGTGAGCAGATATCGGGCCACGACGGCCTACTTGCCGAAACCGGCGAAGGCCGCCCGGATCACGCCGTCCGGGAAGACCTGCAGGCCCTGGATCTGCTTGCTGACGGCCGTCAGGTTGCGCTGCCGGTAGAGGTAGATCAGGGCGTCGTCCTGCTGCAGCACTGTGACCGCCTGCCCGTACAGCTTCCTGCGCTGCTCGACGTCGCCGGCCTGGCGGGCCTGGGTCAACAGGGTGTCGAGCTGCGGGTTGCTGTAGCCGGCGACGTTCTGGCTGGCGCCGGTGCCGACGAAGTTCGTGATGTTGGCGTCCGGGTCGATCCGTCCGCTCCACCCCAGTTGCAGCAGCTCGAAGTTGCCGCGGTCCTGCTCGTCGAGGAGCGAGGAGTACTCCACCGGGTTGATCTTCAGGTCGAATCCGCCGTCCTTGACCATGGACTGCAACGCCTGGGCGAGGCGCAGCGTGTCGGGGGTGTTCGAGGCGAGCATCGTCACCGCGTACGGCGTCTGCACCTCGGCCTCGGCCAGCAGTTGCTTGGCCTTGGCGGGGTCGTGCGCCGGGCAGGTCTGGGCCTCGGCGGACGAGAACGTGCTCGCGGGCGAGATCGGGGAGCAGGCGACGGCGTGCAGACCGTTGAAGACCGCGTCGACAAGGGCCTTGCGGTCGATGGCGTGCTCGAAGGCCTGCCGCACCTTGGCGTTCTGCGCGAGGGGGCGGTTGATGGGCTTGGCCGCGGTGCCGACGCCGTCGACGTTGCCGACGTTGATGGTCAGGCCCTGGTAGCCGAGGGACTGCGACTGGAGGACGGACACCGCCGTGTCCTGCCGGAGCGAGGCGACGTCCTGGGTGGAGACCGAGTCGGCCACCTGCGCGTCGCCGGAGCGCAGGTTGGCGGCGCGGATGCTGGCGTCGGTGAGGATCCGCCACGAGATGGCGTCCAGGTGCACCTTGCTCGCGTCGTAGTAGTTAGGGTCCCGCACGACCTCGATGGAGTTCTGCGGCACCCGCTTCGCGAACTTGAAGGGGCCGACGCAGACCGGCGCCGAGGCGAAGTCGTCACCCCGGGTCCGCAGCGCCTGGGCGCTCATGATCATGCCGGCCCGGTCGGCGAGGGCCCCGAGCAGCGGCGCGAACGGCTGCTTCAGCCGCAGGACGACGGTCTGCGCGTCCGGGGTGTCGACGCCGTCGATGGGGCCGAGTTCGCTCTTGCGCGCCGACCGGGCGTTGGTGAGGTGGCGTTGCAGGGTGGCCTTCACCGCTGCCGAGTCGAACGCCGTGCCGTCCGCGAAGCGCACGCCGGGCCGCAGCGGAATGGTCACCGTCCGGCCGTCGCCGCTCGTGGTGGGCAGGGCCGTCGCGAGCTGCGGTACGACCTGCGCCTGCTCGTTGACGTCGTAGAGCTTCTGGCACATCGCCTGGAAGACGTAGCGGGAGTAGAGGCTTCTCGACAGCGTCGGGTCCAACGCGTCGGGCTCGGCGGAGAGGGCGATGACCAGCTTGCCGCCCTGCTTCACGGCGGCGGGGTCTGCGGGCGTACCGAAGGAATCCTGGCCTGCCGACTGGTCGCCGCCGGGTTGGCCGCCGCCTCCGCTGTTCGACACCGGCGAGCAGGCGACGACAGTGCAGACGACGGCGGCCGCCACGGCGGCGCGGAGCACCCGGCGGCGGGGCAGGTTCGTGTCGCGGACGGAGAGGTTCGTCATGGAGAGCTCCTCAAGTGGGCGATTCGGGGAGCGTATGTTGTATACGATGACCGCCGCAAGACCTCCATGAATGGCCCGATGGGCACCTCGGGTGCCCTGAACAAGCCCGCCCGGTGATCAGCTCGCGGGCCGCGTCCGGCCGCCCCGTACCAGGCTGACAAGGACGGCCAGGGCGAGCACCGCCACCACCGCGCTGAAGATCTCGCCGGCGGGTCGCAGCCCGATCGACTGGATCAGCAGACCGACCCCGACCGCGGGCACGCCGAGCATGGCGAACAGGATGGCGAAGAACGTCGACACCGCCTCGGCCCGGTGCTGCGGCTCGGTCTTCATCGTGATCGTCGCGATGCCGTCGCCGACCGCCACCCCGGACGCGACCCCGATGATCGCCGCGCTGACGAGCAGCGTCGCCAGCAACGCCATCCACATGCTGAACGCGAGCAGACCCGCCCCCACGACCAGGCCGACACACGCGCTGGCCAACGCGGCGCGCGAGGACAGCACGCGGGTCAGCAGCTGACCGAACGCCGCGCCGGCGAACGCCACGAAGACCACCAACGCGGCCACGGTGTGTGAGGTCTCGTGCAGGACCATGCCGAGGAACAGCCCGCTCACCGACGTGAGCACCCCGAGAGCGGCGAAGCCCGCGCCAGCGGTGATCGCCGAGCGGACGAAGGCGCCGCGAATGGCCGCCGGCACGTGCAACCGCTGCACCCGCAGGGTCACCGGCGAGCGCTCCCGGACCGTCTCCGGCACGCCCCGCAGCGCGATGATCGCGATCACCGCCAGGATCAGCACGATCACCCAGGGCAGCCGGAGCGGTTCGGGCGCCACGTCCGAAACGATCCCGGACAGCAGGGTGCCGGTGGCGAGGCCGCCCAGGTTCGCGAAGATCGACACGGTGGCGGCACGCTTCGGGTGCCGAGGGTCGATCAGCTCCGCCAGCGCCGCGGTCGCCGCACCGATGATCAGCGCGGCGGACAGCCCGGCGACGATCCGGCCCACGATGATCATGGCCAGGTCCACGGCGGCCAGGAACACGGCGTCGGCGGCGACCGACAGCAGCAGCGCGATGAGGATGACCGGGCGTCGGCCGATCTGGTCGGAGAGCCGACCGAAGACCAGCAGCCCGACGACGACTCCCAGCGCGTACAACGCGTAGACCACTGTCACCGTCAACGACGAGAACCCGAACTCCATCTCGTAGAGCGGATAGAGCGGGGTCGGCACTGTGGTGCCGACGAGCGTGATCCAGAACGCGAACGCGACACGCACCGCGCCGGACGTGGATGCGGACCGTGTCACCCGTACAGCATGGATCCCGGTCCCGAGTCGAGGTGCGGTAACGGACCTAATCGCCCGCATCAGGTGGCACGGTGGGAAGCGGCCCGCGCAGGACCGCCTCCCACCGCGTACTCCTAGGAGTTGTACGCCTGCGCGGTCACCGTTACCTGCCGGGCGAGGCCCGACCGCGCGGGCCAGGAGATCCGTACCTCGCGGGTCTCCCCCGGCAGGAGCCAGAAGTAGTTGTCGTCGTAGCGGGCCGGCAGGACCCGCTTACCGCGCTGGTCGCGCACGGCGAGCCGCACCAACGCGGCGACCGTACGACCCTGGTTGCGGACCGTCGTGGTGACCGTGTTGCGCCCGTCCACGACGCGCACGGTGCTCGACGACGTCGACAGTCGGGTGCTCGGCACGTCGTTGAGCGCCCGCAACTGCTCGGCCTTGTCGTAGCGCCAGTAGGTGTTCTCCGCGAGCAGCCGGTCGCGGCTGTCCCGCAGCTCCAGTCGCACCAGGTGCAGCCCGCCGCCGTCCGGCGCGGCGAGCGGGAAGACCGCCGTCGTGGCCGAGCGGGCCACGTCCACCCGCTGACGCTGGGCCGCACCCAGCGACCGACCGCTCAGGTCGTACCGTCGGGCGCTCACGGTGACCCCGCTCAGCGGCGCGGCGGTGTGGTTGACCACCCGGACCTGCCAGGTGCCCGGGTCGGCCTGGACGTGCACCGGCTCGCACCCCTTGCGGGCGCCGTAGTAGGCGCCGTTCACGTCGAGGTCGTAGTCGTAGGTCTGCCAGACCGTGCTGTGCCACGCCGGGTGCGACATCCACAGCAGCAAACCTGTGGCGTCCTGCCACAGGTTGGCGTTCCACGCCTCGAACATGGCGCGGTGGCTCTCGTAGTTGACGAACTGCGCCCGGGTGGCGAACTCGTCGAGCGAGTCGGACTCACCGAGCCGCGCGTCGATCGCCGCCTGGTACGTGCCGACACGCTGGTTACCGATGGTCGACCAGTCGTGGTAGTTCCACACCTCACCGATCGGCCACTCCGGGGCGTCACCGACGAGGTTGCGCATGCTCTCGACCACCGACACGACAGGCATGCCGATCTCGGTGTGAAAACCGAAAGCGCCGGTGTCGTACGTGTTCTTGTTGTTGTACGTCGCCGGCTCCACCCAGTGGTAGGGGCCGTGACCGCTGACGATGCCGCCGGCCGAGTTGGGGATGTAGAGAATCTCCGGGTGCTCGGTGGCCGCAGCCTGCTTGAGCCCGGCGTCCACGATCGGCGGCGGGTCACCCTCGTTCGCGCCGCACCACACCACGATGCTCGGGTGATGGCGGAACCGCCGGATCGTGTCGGCGGCGATGTCGACGTAGCCGGGCGGGTTGGGCAGGAACGCGCCCGCCTGCCAGAAGTCGTTCCACACCAGGATGCCCTGCTCGTCGCAGGCCTGGTACAGCTCCTCGCGGTTGCTGCTGCCGAGCCAGTTGCGGATCATCGTGAAGTTCATGTCGCGGTGCATCTCGACCGTGTCGGCCAGCCGGTCGGGCAGCACCCGACGCAGCAGCTCGTCCCAGCCCCAGTTGCCGCCCCGGGCGAACACCGGCACACCGTTCACGCTGATCTTCAGCTGGGTGACGGCGTTGCTGACCGACTTCACGTCGGTCCACCGCTGCCCGTCGTCGGAGACCTGGATGACGAAGTCGCGCGCGTACGCCTGCTCCCAGACGATGGTGACCTGGTCGAAGCTGACCGGAGCGCCGAGGTCGACCTGGATCCACTGGTTGTCCTCGAACGTCGACGACCACCGGGTCCGGGGGTTGCCGTCGACGGCCCGGTCCGGCCCGTTCGAATCACTGTCGTACGACGACGCGGTGGCGGTCCGGCGCAGGGCCAGGTCGACGTCCGGCTCGGCCTGCCGCTGCACCGAGAGCGCCCACATGGACACGCCCCAGGACGTCACCCGCGCGCCGGTCTGGATGCGCAGATGCTGGGCGGTCTGGCTGGCGAACGTCTCGACCTGGGTGGCGCGGCTGCCCAGCGGGGTGTCGTTGCTGACCGACGTCACGTCGCTCCAGGCGTCCCCGTCGGCGGAGACCTGGACGCGGTAGTCCAGCGCGTACGCCTGCTCCCACACGATGGTGAGCCGGTCGAAGTCGACAGCGGCGCCGAGGTCGACCTGGATCCACTGGTTGTCCTCGGCCTGCGAGGCCCAGCGGGTCGCCGCATCGCCGTCGACTGCCCTACCGGGACCGTTGCCGTCGTTCTCCGAGGACGACGCGGTGGCGTCGCGGCCCAGGGCGAGATCCGGGCCGGTGCCGTCGGCCACCGACAGCGAGAACATCGAGATGCCCCAGCCGGTGGCGCGCTGGCCGGCCTGGACGCGCACGTGCCGGGCGTGCTGCCTGGCGAACGTGACCGTCTGGGTCGCCGCGCCGTCGACGAACTCCAGCGCCGGCTTGCCGGGCGGCGAGATGACGATCGGCTGGTGCCAGTCGTAGGCGAACTCGCGGACACCGAAGCGGAGCGCACGCCGGTCGCTGACCGAGCGCTTGACGGTGGCGGTGAGCGTCAGGTCGTACAGGTGGGGGTCGCCGTAGCCGTTGGGCCACCACAGCCGGGGGTTGCGCAGACGCAGCGCGCGGAAGCGCTCCGGTGTGAAGGTGACTGTGGTGCTCCCGCCGGCGGGGACGGTCACTGTCGACTCGACGCGTACCTTGTCGAACTCGGCGCGGACGGTGACAGTGGTGGCGCTGGCCGCCGCGTTGCGGACCGGCACCCGGATGGTGACCTCGGCGGTGTCGGTGCCGGGAAGATCGGGCAGCGTGGTCTGCACGTGCGGGTCGCCGATGACCACGGCGCCGGTGCTGCGCAGGCGGACGTGGTCCCAGAGGCCGCTGACGCGGTCGCGGACAGCGGGCATCCAGTCCCACCCGGACACCGCCAGGTAGGTCGGCGCGTCAAGGTAGTGGTGGGCCGACTGGAGGAAGGTACGACCGTCGGCGCCCTTGTCACCGGGGGTGCCCGGGTGCGGCATCGGGGTGACCCGGACGGCGAGGACGTGCTCGCCACGGTGCCCGGCCAGCGCGTCGGTGATGTCGAACGCCGCGCGGGCGAACGGATGCTTGACGCTGCCGACCTGCACGCCGTTGACCCAGGCGGTCGCCTCGTGGTTGATCCCGTCGAACTCCAGCCAGATCCGTCGGCCGGCCGAGGTGTCCAGGTCGCGCGGCAGCCGCAACGCGCGCCGGTACCACCAGGTGTGCCGGGACAGCGCCTCCGGGATGCGCATGTTGTTGAAGCCGGCCACCGGGTCGGGCAGGTGGCCCTGCTCGACCAGGGTGCCCAACACAGTGCCGGGCACCGTCGCCGGCAGCCAGGACCGGACGTCGACACCGGCGCGGGAGAGCTCGGCGCCGTCGGCGGTGCCGGCGAAGTCGTCCATCGTCAACGACCAGCCCGACTCCAGGGGCACCGTACCGTCGGCGGCGACCCGCAGCTCGGGGGCCGGGCCGGTGTTGCCGCCCTCCCAACTGGTCCAGCCCTCGGCCTTCGGTCGGCCGGCCAGCGGCACTCCGTAGACCTGGAAGCCGTTGAGGCCCACCGGGTTGCTGTTCGAGCGCTTCGTGGCGGTCATCCGGATCCACCGGCCGGTGACCGGCTCGGGCAGCTTGATGGTCTGCGCGCCGCCCTGGCCCTCGCTGGTCTCGTACACCGACCGCCAGGCACGGCCGTCGGTGGAGACCTCGATCCGGTACGCCGTCGCGGCGCTGGAGAGGATCTCGTCACCGTCGGTGTCGGTGTAGTTGCCGTCGAACGGCCCGTCGGTGAGCGTGGCCTCGAAGACCAGGGAGACGGCCTCGATCCGGCACGGCGCCTGGAGGTCCACGGAAATCCACTGCGGATCGCCGTTGGCGGCGCGCCACCCACTCCCCCGGACGCCGACCTGCGGCAGACCGTCCACGGCGAAGGTGGCGGGCGTCGGCGCGTAGTCGGTCGAGGAGACCGCCACCGGGCGGTACCGGGCAAGGTCGGTGGCGGTCGGGTTGGCGGTCGGGTTGGCGGTCGGCACGGCGGCGGACGCGAGGGCGTCCGGGAGGACCGCGGTCACCCCGACCGACGCCAGCAGCGTCGCTCCGGCGGAGAGGAAGGTACGCCGTGAGATCGGCGATGGCTCGGACATCTTGCCTCCAGACATGACAACGTTGTCAGATGGTGAGGGTCCGTGACAACGTTGTCAGATGGTGGCCCGATGTTTCCCGAGAGTCAAGAGCCGGAGTCCATCGTGATTCCCCGAACACGTTGCGCAGCTGTTCCACTTCGGACATCGGCGCGTGATCACGCTGGTCGGCAGGCGTGGCTGTCGCGCATCTCGACCGACTCCGCCTACTTCCCGGACGTGCTGCTACCCCTGCTGGTGATCGGAATCGGCCAAGTTGGCCCTGGCCCTGGCCCTGGCCGTTGTCGTGGCCTTGGCGGGCCGCCGTGCCAGCCGGGTCGCCGCTCTCCCCACCACCTGACCGTCGCTCGCGGCGCCCGAAACCGCGAGGGCTGCGGGGCCCAGGGCTGCTGGGGTTGGCGCGCTGCCTTTGGAGCTGATGTCGCAAACGATTCAGACCCCGAAACGCCTGTCGGCCAAGTCCGAAGCCTGCGCGAGGCCCGAAGCCCCTGGGCAAAGCCCGAAGCCCCTCGGCGAAGCCCAAAGCGCAACCTGGTCGGTGATGTCGCAAACGATTCAGCTCCAAAGGCGCCGACCAACACCTCCCCACCCCGCGCCGCGGAGGCGGATCGGACCGGAGGTCGCACGGCGACGACCACGTGCTCGCGCGGTCAGCTCGCCGGCCCGGCCTCGCGGCGCCCGGGGTCCCGAGGGTGGTATTCGGGTCGGAGCTTGGCGCTCGCGAACGCCGCCTTCACCGCCGCCGAGAGCGCGGCGATGTCGTAGGCGCCGTGGTGTCGCCGGCCGTTGATGAAGAAGGTCGGGGTGCCGGTGACGCCGCTGAGGTCGGCGGAGTCGACGTCCTCGGCGATCCGGTCCACGCCCATCCGCTTCGCCATGTGCTCCCGGAACCCGTCCAGGTTCAGGCCGAGCTGTTCGGCGTAGCCGAGCACGTCGGCGGGGTTGAGAGCGTCCTGGTGGGCGAGCAGCAGGTCGTGCATCTCCCAGAACGCGCCCTGCTCCCCCGCCGCCTCGGCGGCCTCGGCCGCGAGTTGGGCACGCGGGTGGACATCGGTGAGCGGCAGGTGCCGCCAGACGTACCGGACATTGGCGAAGTCGGCCAACAGCTCCCGGACCACCGGCTCGGCCTGCCCGCAGTAGGGGCACTCGAAGTCGCCGTACTCCACCACCGTCACCGGTGCCTCGAGTGACCCGCGCATGTGGTCGCGATCCGGATCGACCGGCAGCATCAGGTCGACGATCCCCTCGGTGACGCCCAGCAGCGCACGGGTCCGCCGCGCCGGCGAGAGCCGTCCGACGGAGCGGAACACCAGCCAGGTGACGACTGACGCGCCGAGCGTCGCCACGAGGATGCCGAACTTCGCCTCGTCCAGGGCCGGGCCGCTCAGGGCGTGGGTGGCGATCAGGAGCGCGACGGTGAACCCGATGCCGGAGACCGTGCCGACCCCTGCGACGGCAACCCAACCGACGGGTGGCCGGAACCGGTTGCCGCTCAGCCGGGTCACCAGCCACGCGGTGGCCACGATCCCGGCCGGCTTGCCGACGACGTAAGCGACCACGACACCGACCGTGACCGGGGAGGTCACGGCCCTGGCCAGCAGGTCGCCGTCGATCACGATGCCGGCGTTGACCAGCGCGAAGAGTGGTACCACCACGTAGCTCGCCAACGGGTGGTAGAGCGTCTGCAACCGCTCGTTCGGCGACAGCGCGGAGGTGAGGCCGGTGCGGGCCATCCGGGCGAGTTGCGGGGTGGGCTGTTCCCGGAAGAGGCGGAACTGGTCGCTGGCCCGCTGCAGGTCGCTGCGGCCCGGTGCGTAGGCGTAGGTCAGCAACCCCATCACCAGGCCCACCGCGACCGGGTCGACACCGGACATCGAGACGGCGAGCCAGGCCGCCACCCCGAGCAGCGCGTAGACCGGCCCGAACCGCACCCCGCAGCCCCGGACGAGCAGCACAACGCCGAAGATCGCCGCCGCGACGACAAGCGCCGTCAGCGACGGGTGATGCGGGTACGCGATGGCCAGCACCGCGATCGCCACCACATCGTCGACGACGGCGACGGTCAGCAGGAAACCCCGCAGTCGTTCCGAGAAGCGCGGCCCGAAGACGGCCAGCGCGCCGAGCGCGAGCGCCGTGTCAGTGGCCATCACCGCACCCCAACCCGCCGCGGTGGTCTGCCCGGCGTTGATGGCGAGATAGATCGCGACCGGCACGAGCATGCCACCGACCCCGGCCAGCATCGGCAACGCCAACCGACGCCGCTCCCGCAACTCGCCGATGTCGAACTCGCGCCGCAGCTCCAGCCCCGCGACCAGGAAGAAGAACGTCATCAGCCCGCTGTTGACCCAGAAACGCAGGTCATGTGACACCTGCCAGTCGCCGAGCTGGATCGAGAAGGAGGTGTTCCAGACCGACTCGTACGACGATTCGCTGAGGTTCGCCCAGACGAGAGCCAGCACAGCGGCGATCAGCACCACCCGGGCGCCGCCGGTCTCGGTACGCAGGAACGAACGCAGCGGGGCGTTGAACCGCCTGTCCCAGACGGTCCGGCTGGTCCAGCCCCGGGGCGTGTTGTCGCTGGTCACGGGGACAATCTTCGTCGACCTGACCGTCACGTGGTTCGGATTGCTACTCCTCCTCCGCGAACACGGCAGCGCGGCGCCGGCGAATCGTCGGGAGGACGGCGACGACGAGCGCGGCGAGGGCCAGGGCCAGCAGCGCCGCGGAGATCGGTCGGGTCAGGAAGACCGACGGGTCGCCGCGGGAGATGATCAGCGCCCGGCGCAGGTTCTCCTCCAGCAGCGGGCCGAGGACGAAGCCGAGCAGCAGGGGCGCCGGCTCGCACCCACACTTGATCAGGATGTAGCCCAGGATCCCGAAGAACGCGATGGCGTAGACGTCGTACGCGTTGGAGTTCAGTGAGTAGGTGCCGATCGCGGCGAACAGAATGATCATCGGGAAGAGCACCTGGTACGGAATCCGCAGCATGCGCACCCAGAGGCCGATCAGCGGCAGGTTCAGCAGCAGCAGGAGCACGTTGCCGATCCACATCGACGCGATCAGGCCCCAGAACAACGCCGGCTCGTCGTTGATGACGTTCGGGCCCGGGGTGATGCCGTGGACGATGAACGCGCCGATCATCAGTGCCATCACCGGGTGGGCGGGCAGGCCCAGGGTGAGCAGCGGGATGAACGACGTCTGCGCGGCGGCGTTGTTCGCCGACTCGGGGCCGGCGACACCCTCGATCGCGCCCCGCCCGAACTCCTGCGGTCGCTTCGAGATGCGCTTCTCGACGGCGTACGAGGTGAACGACGCCAGCACGTGGCCGCCGCCGGGCAGCACACCGAGAGCGGCGCCGAGACCGGTGCCCCGCAGGATCGGGGCGACGATCCGACGGCGGTCCTCGCGGGTCGGCCAGAGGTTGGTCACCCTGCTGACGATCGCCGTCCGGGTCTGCTCGTTCTCCAGGTTGCGCAGGATCTCGGCCACCCCGAACAGGCCCACGGCGACCGACACGAAGTCGATGCCGCCGTACAGCTCGCGCTGTTCGAACACGAAGCGGGGCGTCCCGGTGTAGATGTCCTGGCCGACCGTGCCGAGCAGCACCCCGAGCGCGATCATCGCCAGGGCCTTGAGCGCCGTGCCCCGCGCCAGCGCGATCGACACGATCAGGCCGAACAGCACGAGCGAGAAGTAGTCGGCGGGACCGAACTTCAACGCGACACTGGCCAGGGGCGGGGCCGCGGCGGCCAGCGCCACCGTGGCGACCGTACCCGCGAAGAAGGACCCGATCGCCGCGGCAGCCAGGGCCGGTCCGGCCCGGCCCTGGCGGGCCATCTCGTGCCCGTCCAGCGCGGTGACCGCCGCGGACGACTCACCGGGCAGGTTGATCAGGATCGCGGTCGTCGAGCCGCCGTACTGTGCCCCGTAGTAGATGCCGGCCAGCATGATCAGCGCCGTCACCGGCTCGAAGCTGAACGTGATCGGCAACAGCATCGCCACCGTCGCCGTCGGCCCGATGCCGGGCAGCACGCCGACCGCGGTCCCGAGCAGCACTCCCACGAAGCAGTAGAGGACGTTCTGGACCAGGAGGGCCGTCGAGAAGCCCAGCGCGAGGTTGTCGAGGAGTTCCATGGCTCAATCCGGGTCCCTCGTCAGAAACCCAGCCAGGGGCCCCACAGCGGGATCCGTAGCTGAAGTCCGACGACGAAGATGAGGGTGCTGGCCACTGTCAGCCCGGCGGCCACAGCCACTGCCGTGAGCAGCCGTACGCGGGCGCTGGCCAGCGTGGTGAGCAGTGCGGTCACCGCCGTCGTCGGTACGAACCCGAGGCGCCGGATGGTGAACCCGAAGAACAGGACGGCGACCACGATGACGGCGACCGCGCGCCACGGGACCGGTCCGAACGAGATCACCTCACCGGCGACGAGTCCCTTGCCGACGATCGCCAGGCCCAGGGCGGCCACGGCCGCGCCGACCAGCAACGGAAACGCGCCGGGGCCCATCCGGGTCGGGGTGCCCAGCTCATAGCCGAGCGCCCCCACCACGAATGCGCCACCGATCAGGACGAAGATTCCCCCGGCGAGAACGTCCGGGAACGACCGACGGCGCTCCACCTCAGGAGACCTTGACCCCGGAGTCGGCGATGATCTTCGCCCAGGTGCCGAGTTGCTCGTCGAGCTTCGCCCGGTGCGCGTCCGGGGTCGCGTCCTGGGCCGGGACCGGCGCGGTGCCCAGCTTGGCCATCTGGTCGATGACCCCCTGGTCGGCCAGTGCGACCTTCAGCGCCTCGGACAGCTTCTGGACGATCTCCTGCGGAGTGTCGGCCGGAACGTAGAGACCGTGCCACACGCTGACCGTCAGCTGCGGCAGCCCCGCCTCGGTGGTGGTGGGCAGGTCGGGAAGGCTCTTCACCCGCTCGGGCGTGGTGACCGCGTACGCCTTCACCTTCCCCGCGGCGATCTGACCGCTGGTGTTTGTGGTCTGGTCGCACATGAAGTCGACCTGGCCGCCGACGAGGTCGGTCAGCGCGGGACCGGTGCCCTGGTACGGGACCTCCTGGAGCTTCACACCGGTGGTGCTCTGGAACAGCAGACCGCACAGGTGCGACGCGGCGCCGATACCGGCGTTGGCCAGTGTGACCTTGTTGGCGTTCGCCTTCACGTGGGTCACCAGGTCCTGGAGTGTCGCGGGCGCGAAGTCCTTGCGGGCGACGATCGTCATCGGCACCTCGGTGACGAGCCCGACCGTCTCGAAGTCCTCCAGGGGCTTGTAGCCCAGGCTCTTGTACAGGGCGGGCGCCGTCGACATGCCGATGTGGTGCATGAGCACCGTGTAGCCGTCCGGTTTGGCCCGCGCGACGTCGCCGGCGCCGACCGTGCCGCCGGCGCCCTCGACGTTCTGGACGACGATCTTGCCGCCGAGCTTCGCGGCCATCGGCCCGGCGATCATCCGGGTGACAGTGTCCGTCGGGCCACCCGCGCTGAACGGCACGACGATCGTGATGTTCTCGTCCGGGTAGTTCGCGGCGTCCCCTCCGCCGGCGGCACCGCCGTTACCGGAACAGGCGGCGGCGAGCGAGACGACACCGATCGCGGCGATCATCCGCACGGTGGCCCGGTACCTGCTGGTCGTTCGCATAGGACGGCCTCCCCATCAGCGCATGGACATTCCTCGGTGCGTCGGTGGACCCAGTCTGGGCTGGTCGGGGCACGGGTGGTGTCAGAAAAATCCCAAGAAGCAGGGCCGGCACGAGCGCCGACCTGGGCCGTAGAATCCGCTGGTATGCGGATAACCGTCATCGAGGATGACGACCGCGTGGCGAGGGGTCTGGTGACCGTCCTGACCCAGGCGGGCTTCGAGGTCCACCGCGTCTCCACCGCCGCGGAGGCCGTGCGTGCCGCGCCGTCCGACGTGGTCCTCGTCGACCTGGGTCTTCCCGACGGCGACGGGCTCGACGTGATCCGCAAGCTGCGTGACCGCCCGCAGACCGCCGTCATCGCGGTGACCGCGCGATCCGAGGAGCACGAGCGGGTCCGTGGCCTGCGTGCGGGCGCCGACGACTACATCGTCAAACCGTTCGGCATCCCGGAGTTGCTCGCCCGGATCGACGCCGTCCTGCGGCGCACCCGCGCCGCTCGCGCTCTCGGTCAGACCGACGAACCGCTCGTCCTCGGCCCGATGCGGATCGGCGTCGGCACCCGCGAGGTCAGCGTCGACGGCACGCTCGTGCCGTTGACCCGCAAGGAGTTCGAGCTGCTCCTGCTGCTGGCCCGGCGGGCACCCAACGTGGTCAGCCGCGACGTCATCCTCGACCAGATCTGGGGCGCGACCTGGGAGTCGTCGAGCCGTACCCTGGACACCCACATCGCCGCGCTACGGCACAAGCTGCGGCCGGACGTGGTCATCCGGACGATCCACGGCGTCGGCTATCGGCTGCTGGCCGACCAGCCGGAGCTGATCGGCTGACTCGCCGTGCACCGCCGGCTGCTCGTCGTCCTGGTCCCCCTCGCGGTGCTGCTCGTCGCGGCGCTCGGGGTGCCGCTCAGCGTCACAGTGGCCGAACGCGAGATGCAGGAGACGTACGTCAACCGTCTCAACGACGTCGGTCGGTTCGCCTCGCTGGCCGAGACCGCCCTGTCGACCGGCCGCACCGAGGCGTTACAGCAGGAGCTGACGCGGTACCACGACCTCTACGGCATCCCGGTCGCGCTGATCGACACGTCGGGGGCGGTGCTGCTCGGGCCGGCCGACGCGTACCAGAAGGCGGCGCGCGCCGAGGCGGCGTTGCCCCGGATCGTGACCGCAGCGCTTGCCGGCGCGCGGTCCGAACCGTCCTGGGAGTGGGCGCCGTGGGACGACTCGGCACTCGTCGTGGCGGAGCCGGTCGGCCGGGACAGCGAGGTCGTCGGCGCTGTCGTGACGATCTCCGACCTGTCCCGGACGCGGGAGCTCATCCTCGTACGCTGGGCCCGGCTGGCCGGGCTCGGGCTGCTGCCGTTGCTGGCGCTGACGGCCGTCGCCTGGCCGGTGTCGGCGTGGGTGCTGCGGCCGGTGCGGAAACTGGACGCGGCGACCTCGCGGATCTCTGCGGGTGACCTGACCATCCGTGCCGACGCCGAGGCCGGCCCTATCGAGTTGCGGCGGCTGGCGCAGTCGTTCAACAGCATGATGGACGCCGTCGAGAACGCCGCGCAGCGACAGCGCGCGTTCGTCTCCGACGCGTCACACCAGCTACGCAACCCGTTGACCAGCCTGAGGCTCGCGGTCGAGAGCCTCGCACCACACCTGCGGCCCGAGGGCGACGGGCAACAGGTGTACGACGTCGCCGTCGACGAACTGAAGGCGATGCAGCGGATGCTGAACTCGCTCCAGGCCAGTGCACGGATGGAGAGCCTGCGGACGGCGTCGCCGGTGGACCTCGACGAGGTGCTGGCGACCCGGGTGGACCGGTGGCGGGCCCTGACGGCCACGGCCGGGCAGACCCTGACTGTCGACGTACCCCCGGGGTTGCGGTTGCTGGAGCCTCCGGGCGGCCTGGGCAGCATCCTGGACGAGCTGATCAGCAACGCGTTGCGGCTGTCCGACGCGCACGCCGTGGAGGTGACCGCCGGTGCGGGCGTCGGAGCCGTGGTCGCGGTTGCCGTCCGCGACGACGGCCAGGGCATCGACGTGTCCGAGCGGGCCCAGGCGTTGCAACGGTTCTGGCGGTCGCCCCGGCACCAGAACGTACCCGGGACTGGCCTGGGGCTGGCGATCTGCGCCGACCTGGTCGGGTCGGCCGGGGGTGAGCTACGACTGGAGGAGGGCATGCCGCGCCCGGACTGCTCCGGGCACGGGCTCGCCGCGGTGGTGGTGTTGCCGGTGGCTCCCGCGTCGGCGCCGGTGTGACAAGCGCCGGGGTCAGCGCTTGCGGTCGCGGAACCAGGCCGCCGCGCCCGGGTGGAGCGGGACCGACGCGGTGGAGATCCCGGTACGCACGTTGATCTGCCACGCCTCCGGCAGGGCCTCGGCGCCGTCACGGCCGGCGGAGGTGATCGCCCCGGTGTGTCGGAAGACCGTGTCGGTGATGGCGTAGACCAGGTCGTCGGGCAGGTCGTCGCGAGCGAGCAACACGTTCGGTACGGCGACGGTGCGGGTCGCCGGGACGCCGGCGTAGGCAGCCGCGTGGATCATGGCCGGGGCGTAGGGACCCGGGTACGCCGTGAAGAGCCCGTCCGCCTGCGCGTCCAACGGGATCAACCGGATGGGATGCCGCTGCGCCAACTCGGTGATGGCGGGCGTGGGGACGCCGGTCAACGAGAACATCGCCTCGATCGTGCCGTCACGCAGCGCCCCCGCCGACTCGGCCTGGCTGAGATTCCGGCCGTCAGCTTTGAGCGGGCCGAGCTTCAGGACCCGCAACGACGTGAACTCCGTGCCGGAGTCGTGCGCACCGAGAGACACCCGCTTGCCCTCAAGATCCCGGAACGCGCCGATCGCCGAACCGGCCATGACCACGAGGTGCAGGTGACTGTCGTAGAGCCGGCAGATCGCCGACAGCCCCCCGGGCGCGCTGCCATCGCTGGTGATCAGCGCGTCCAGGCTGGTCAGCCCCAGATGCACCTCGCCGGCCCGCAGCATCCGGATGTTGTCGGTAGACGCCCCGCTCGGCACTGTCGTCACAGTGGCGCCCGGCACCTGCTCGGAGATGTGCTCGGCCAACGCCCCGCCGATCCTCCGGTAGACGGCCCCCGCCGGCCCGGTAGCCAGCCGCAGGTGAACCGGGTCCGCCTCAGGCTGCCGTGAACATCCGACGAGCAGCCCGCTGCCAGCCAGCAACACCGCGCGCCGACTGAACCGCGTCATGCCGGAATGATACGGACGGCGGCCTCCCTCCCACCGCGTCGATCTTGCAGTTTCGGTCGTCGATATGTGGGTCTATGCGTCATTAGTCGCGACAGAAAGTGCAAGATCGCGGCCTGACTCGGTCGATCATGGAGTTGTGGTGCCGGGGTTTGGCAGCATAACGGGCGATTTGTTGCCCACCACAACTTCGTGATCGGCATGGCGGCGCGGGTTGACGAACCGCCCGCTCCGCCTAATGCAACGTTCTTGGCATTCACACTGCGGGCATGCACGCAGCGCCACCGGTTGGTAGCGTGCCGGTGATGTCGCCGGTTGCCGCCGGCAGCGTCCCCTGGGGAGGGTTGACATGTGGGCGGACGACGCTGCGCTCGATGCGGCGGGGCGCCGGCTCGACGAGTGGGAATCGTCGCTCACCGAGCGGGCGGAACGAGCCAAGATTCTGTCGGCGACAATGCGGGATCTGACCGGCACCGCCCGCAACTCCGATCGGACCGTCGACGTCACAGTCGACTCGACTGGCCTGCTGATCGACCTGCGGCTCGACGAGCGCATCCGGCAACAACCCGCTGCGCACACCGCTCGGCAGATCTTGGAGACCACAACTGCCGCGCGCGCCGACCTGCTCCGACAGGTCAGCGACGCAGCCACGGAGTCATTGGGCGACGACGCGAGCGTCCAGGCCATCATCGACTCGTACCGCAGCCGGCTCCTCCCCGACCCGGATTCAAACGATGCCCGCCGGTGACGGCATCCAGGTCGACCCGGACGACCTGACCGCCCACGCCGCACGCCTCGATCGCTGCGCCAGCAGCCTCGACACCGCCCAGCAGGCAGGCCAGCACGTCCGATTGGGCACCGACGCCTACGGGCAGCTCTGCGCGATGATGCCGGTGCTGCTCGACGGCCTGCAACGAACCCTGGTCGACGGCATCGGGGCCGCCGCCGCATCGGTACGGGACACCGCCGGCAAGCTGCGGGTCGGAGCCGACCGATACCGACGCTCCGACGCCCAGGCCAAACACCTCCTCGACGGGGTGCGGCGGCACAGGTGACGTCGCACCCGCTCGTCGCCGCCGCTGTGGACACGCCGCCCAGCGCCTGGGCGGGCGTGTGGATCTGCGAGGACATCGAAATCATCGCCCAGGGCGTCCGGACCGGCAGTTGGATCGACGGCAGCCTCGGCGTCGTGAGCGCGAGCCTGGACGCCCTCGCCTTCGTCTCCGACCCGGTCGGCGCCCTGCTCCAGTACGGCATCGCCTGGCTCATCGAGCACGTCAAGCCGCTCAGTGAGGCGCTGGACTGGCTCGCCGGCGACCCGGCGCAGATCACCGCACACGCCCAGACCTGGCGCAACGTCGCCGGATCGCTCCGCGACGACGCCACCGAACTGGCCCGCGCCGTCCGCACCGACGTCGCCGGCTGGGGCGGCAGTGCCGGCCCCGCCTACCGGGCCTGGGCCAACGAGCAGCAACAGGCCATCACCGGCCTCGCCCTGGGCGCCGACACCATGGCCGCGATCACCGAAGGCGCCGCCGGCCTGGTCGCCGCCGTCCGGCTCCTGGTCCGCGACGCCGTCGCCACCTGCGTGTCCCGCCTCATCGTGTACGCGGGCGAACTCCTCATCACCGGTGGACTGGCCGCGCCACTGGTCGTGGAGCAGGTGACGACCTTGGTGGCGTCGTGGGGGGCGCGGATCGCGCGGCTGCTGCGAGGGCTGCTGGCCAGCCTGCGGCGGCTGATGCCGGAGATCCGCCGACTCGGCGACCTCATCGACAAACTCAAGCAGGCGCTGGGGCGACTCACCCGGCTCGGGCCTGCCGACCGGATGGGACAGCGGCGTGACTGGGCCGACCCGAGGGCACGGCCGCTACCGCCCGAACGGACCCCCGATTCCTACCTCTCCGCTGGCGACCCGGTTTACTACTCGGATCGCTCGACGGGCATCGGTTACGACGAATTGACGATGCGGAACTTTGACAAGGTGCGACCGCTGGATGGGCACCATGACGTCATCGTGCACGGCACCGACCAGGGATACTTTGTCTCCGGCAAGGTTTCAGCAGACGGAGCGCACATGGACGGAAACGCCACGAACGCGGCCCAGATCGCTGCCGCGGTCCGCGAAAGTCCCGCCTATGATGGCGGTCCCCTCCGTTTGGTCTCCTGCTATGCCGGCACCGTCAAGCCCGACCTCGACGCGGTACCACTCGGTCAGCAGGTCGCCGACGAACTTGGGGTCAACGTGCTCGCGCCAACGGCTCGGGTGGGGACGCAACGATGGGCCACTGAGCCTCAGCCTCCACTCGTCGAGAGCGGCGGTTCCTGGGAGGTCTTCGTACCACGAGCGAGGGGACACCAATGAAGACTGTGGGGTTCTTTCGGGAACTAGGACCCAACCAGATCGAGGTGTACGTGGAGAGCATCCACTCGCACCTCAACGCGGAGCCGCTCCCCGACGCACTTCGGGTCGAGGACTATCTACGCCATGGGCATGGCCTCATCGACGTGATGGGCGCGGAGATTGATGTTCTCGGTAGCGGCCGGCATCTTGTCGGGGGCGCGTCGGTGCTTACGGATGGCGAGTGGTTGTGGCGCGACGATCTGCGCTTCTACCTCGCTGAATACCAGGTGAGCCTGCCCGTGGAATTCCTGGAGAAAGTGCGGGGCAATGACTACCGCGTGCCCGATCTTCGAGGGGATCAGCTCCGGCTGGTCGGCGAGGAAGCTACACGGATCCTCGGATACCACTGACACCCACTTCCGATGGTGACCAATTGTCCCCGCGCGAGGAAGGACGACAGGTTGGAGCTGTACGACGTGGTCGAGGTCCATGAGGCCCGGCCGAGTGAACAACTGTCTGCGGGCGCGGTAGGGAGCGTCGTTGACGTCTTCGACGGCCCCCCGCCCATGTTCGAAGTCGAGTTTGCCGATGCCGGTGGCCGCACCATCGCCATGGTCACGCTTCGGGCCGACCAGATGGTGCAGGGCGATGGCCACCTTTGATGAGTGGCAGACGGCGTACGACGTCGTCTACCGTGCGCTGCCGGCGGCGTCAGATCTCGCCTGTCCGAACTGCGGGCAGCGGACCCTAGGATGGTCTTCACAGCACTGCCCGCAGACAATGCCGGGTACGTCTCGTTCTGGTGTGACACCTGCATGGAAGGGCTCCACGTGTGTCGAGCGCCGATTCCAGACGGAGTCACCGTCCGACCGATGGACAAGCCGATCGAGGAACGCAACCCTCGCGTTCCTAACTACCGTCTCGTGACATGACGAGGGTTCGAGGGGGCATGGCTTGCAGCAATCCCTCAGCGGAACTGACTGAGGACGGCGACCAGTACGTCGACCAGGCGACCATGCCGCTTGCCTAGGTCCTCTCAACACCCCCTGGCCGAGCACGACCTCGGCTCTCGCGGCCCGACTGGTCAGCGACGCAATCGGCGTGAACAGGCGCCGTCGTGGCCATCCCGGAGCAGGCAGCGCCGGCCGCCTGCCATCCGCAGGTCGCAGAAGGCCCGGTGCCGGACGAGTTGATGGTCCTCTTCGGAGACGATGGTCTCCCCCGGGTCGGTCATCGGAAGCACCAGCATCCACCGGCCGATGACCCTGGCCAGGCGTTGCGCGGCGGGCAGGTCGGTGGCGACCACGGGCAGGTGGATGACGTACCGCTGGCTCATCGGGCCTGGTCCCGCTCGTTGCGGGCGCGGGCCTGATCGGTCTGCCAGCGACGCAGCCCGGCCTTGATCCGGGCCGTCTCGCGGCGGCTCTCGGCGAGAGCGGCGTAGACGGCGGCCATGTCGACGGCGACCCGGTCGAGGAAGGCGTAAACGTCGTCGGGGTTCAGACCGCGGCGCCCGAGCCCGACCGGCACGAAGCGGCGCTCACGCACCTGCCACGGCAACAAACTGGTGTACGCGGCAGAGCGGTAGGTAGCGCCACCGCTCGCCGTCCCTGGTCGCTGGCTTTTGGCGTTCATGTCCGCCTGCCTTCCTATGCGGAGGGGCGAGGAGTGTTCGGGGAAACACGGCAGCCGTTCGGGGGGACCGGCCGGCCGCCGTGCTGTGACCAGCCTGCGACAGTCCGCAGTGGATGCGCAACGTTCCAGACCGCAATTTCGCTGTTATGCATTGACTTTCTTTCCCGAAACCCGTAGGAGTTGCAAGAGCAGGTCACGCAGTGTTGCGTCATGGAACCAGGGAGTGCACGAATGCCCGAAGACATCGGATCGACCGTCCCGCGCCGGCAACTCGGCCGGCTGCTGCGGCAGTTCCGCAACGAGGCCGGCGTGACGCTCGACGCCGCCGCCGAAGCACTCGAATACAGCCGGCAGAAGATCTGGCGCCTCGAGTGCGGCCAGGGGTCGGTGCGGGTGCTCGACGTCAAGGCGATGTGCGAGCTGTACGGGGTGTCGCCCGAGATGACCGAGGCGATGCGCGGGCTCGCTGCGGAGACGAAGTCCAAAGGGTGGTGGCACGCGTACGGGGATGCGGTGCCGAGCTGGTTCGAGCTGTACGTGGGCTTAGAGTCCGCCGCCTCCCGGCTCCGTCGCTACGACGAGTCACTCATCCCGGGGATCCTTCAGACCAAGGAGTACGCCCACGCGCTCTACCGCCTTGGCGGGATGCTGAGCGAGGAAGATCGCGAGCGGGCTGTCGAGGTCCGACTACAACGGCAGGCGTTGCTCTTCCGGCGACTGCCGACTGCGCCCAGGCTGGAGTCTGTGCTGTCTGAGGCGGTTCTCCGCCGTGGCGTCGGCGGGCCGGTGGTCATGACTGCACAGCTCGATCACCTAACCAAGCTGTCCGAGCTGCCGAACGTCAGCGTTAGGGTGTTGCCACTGGCGGCCGGACCGCAGCCCGGCGCAGTTGCGGGGTCGTTTGTGATCCTCGACTTTCCGCCGACCAAGGGCGGTCGCGCCGCGCCGGAACCGTCGGTGGTCTACAGCGAATCGCTGACCGGGGCGCTCTACCTCGACAAACCCGACGAGTTGGCAGCCTACGAGCGGGTCTGGAGAGGGCTGGATGGGCTGGCCCTCGGCGAGGCAGAATCGAAGGACATGATCAAGCGAATCGCTGGGGAGATGCGGCATGACTGATCTGACCGGCGCCGTCTGGCGTAAGAGCACCCGCAGCGGTGACAACGGCGGCGACTGCGTCGAGGTCGCCATGAACCTCGCCGAGGTCGTCGCCGTCCGCGACTCGAAGGATTCCACGGGACCGCTTCTCACCTTCACCGCCCGGGCCTGGACCGACTTCATTGCGGCTGCCAAACGTGGAGGACGGGTCAGCTGAGGACGACTTCGCCCGGCACGAGTACCGGGGACCGACCCCTGCGATCGGCACGGCGTCAGCCGGCATCGACCGCATGCCAATTGCGCGTCCGGGAGTTGCACGTCGATGACTGACGTCAACCAATCCCGCCTTATTGGCAGCGGTCAACAGTTGTCCGACCAACGACAGAATCCATTTGAGCCGGATAGCTGACAACATCATTCTTCGACGACCGCGCTAATCTGCCTTCGGCGGTTCTTCTGAAACACGCGGCTACCCCGAAGGAGAATGTCATGTTCATCGTCGCGACGCAGGATCCGAATACCCGAGGCCAATCTGCAGGGCCCGATTCGGGAGCGGCTGCCTGGGGTGCCCTCCTGCCCATCGACGCCGGCCTCACCCAGGCCGAGGCGGATCGGCAGTTGGCCACCTACCTGGCCGGGGTGCAGGCGGGTGAACCGCTGTGCATCCGTGCGCACGGCAACGACGAGGAGATCGGCGACGCCGATGCCGGCGCCAAGGACTGGGGCTGGACCTACAAGAAGCTGGCCAGGATGCTGGCCACCCACCTGACCGCTACTCCGAGCGTCGTCCTGATCCGGTCGTGCGCCGAAGAGGTGACCAACTTCCCTACTCAAATGGCGGTCCGTCTGGAGTCGAACTGGCCGGGCGCGAACCACCTCGACGGGGTCGTCATCTACGGCTACAACACTTCTGTCAATATCAGCACACCCATCCCCTCGCCACAGCAGCTGACCAAGAACGTCCAGATCCAACCGGTCATCGTCTCGCTGTGATCAGGGGCGGCACCTAGCAATTCCTTCGATACGACGGCTTCTCTCAGCATCTCGGCCTAGCTCGCGTCGAGCTGACGCATTCGTGCGAAATCGACACTCTAAGATTCATCGAGCAGTCCGAGTGCCGATCTCGTGCGATGCGTCAGCACCCGGGGGCGTGGAGGCTACTCCTGGGCCCCCTGCTCGCAGCCCATGGCGTCGAGCGACACAACACCAGCGTTGTCGCCGCCACCCACGCCGCGATCACGCCCTCGTGCTGAGCTCGCATGCGCCCTCGTGGCCGTGCGCGTCCGCAGCCATCGGTGCGCGAGCTGCTGGTACGCGGGTCTGCGATGCTCCACGCCATGGACGACCTGACTGCCCGCGTACGAGGATTCGCTGAAAAACGGGACTGGCAGCAGTTCCACACGCCCAAAAACCTGGCCATGGCGCTCGCTGGCGAAGTCGGTGAGCTGATTGCTGAGTTCCAGTGGCTTACGCCGGAGCAGTCCGCGGCGGTCATGGCTGACCCGGAGGCGGGTAGCCGGGTGAGGGCCGAGATCGGCGACGTCATGATCTATCTGACTCGGCTCGCCGACGTACTCGGCATCGACCTGGTAGAGGCGGCTCGGACCAAGCTTGTGGATTCGGCTCGCCGCTACCCCGTCGAGCAGGCTCGCGGGTCGGCGGCGAAACGGTAGCCACGGGCAGGGCCACCATGGCGCTCAGTTGATCTCTTCGCTACAGTCCATCACGTAGAAGCGCGTCACGACGGGCTTTCGGCGGCTGCCGGACACGCCCCCCATGCGCACGATCACTTCGTGCTGCCCGGGGGCAATTGTTGTCAGCGTTCCGCATGTCTGCCGATGGTCTGCTGCGCCTGAGTGCCACGGGCATGCTCCCAGACCGGATCGTGGAGCAGATCGGTCGCAACGTGAGTCCGGCAGAACGTCGTTCCTGGTCGCACAGCCTCGCGGTGCTGGGGCAGGATCTCGCCGACGCGGGCCTCGGCCAGGTGGAGATGCTGGTCGAGTATCAGTTGCCGCTGACCAGCAAGCGGGTTGACGTGGTGCTTGCCGGTGTGGACCCCCGGACGTCCGACGACTCCTACGTCGTCGTCGAATTGAAGCAGTGGTCCTACGCCGAGTCCCACGAGGGTTCTGAGACCCTCGTGGCAGTGGAGCATGCGCATGGCCCACGGCTCCACCCCGGCGTTCAGGTCGAGCTTTACTGCGAGTACCTGACGGATTTTCTCGGCATCCTCGCCGAGCAACGGAACCCGGTCCGTGGGGCCGCGTACCTGCACAACGCGACCGACCGCGACATCCGTGATCTGTTCGATCGGCAGGCGACCGAGCAGAGCCGGATCTTCACCAAGCAACGGCGGGGCCAGTTCCTCGATTATCTCCGTACCCACCTCGCCCCGGCCTCCGGCGCTGGCGCGGCTGACCGTTTCCTCACCAGTTCGGTTCGGCCGAGCCGGCACCTGCTGCGGTACGCCGCCCAGGAACTGAAGGATCGGTCGCGCTTCACGCTGCTGGATGAGCAGCGTGTGGCGTACGAGTTGGTGTTGCATGCCGTGGAGAAGGCGCGGTCGGCGGACCGTAAGTCGGTCGTGGTCGTCTCGGGCGGACCGGGCAGCGGCAAGAGCGTGATCGCCCTGTCGGTGCTCGGCGAGTTGGCGCGCCAGAACCGTTCCGTCATGCACGCCACGGGCTCGCGGTCGTTTACCCAGACCTTGCGCCGGTACGCCGGAAAGGGCTCGACGCGGCTGAAGAATCTGTTTGGCTACTTCAACAGCTTCATGTCCGCTGAACGCAACGGTCTGGACGTCCTGATCTGCGACGAGGCGCACCGCATCCGGGAGACGTCCGTCAACCGCTTCACGCCGAAAGCTCGGCGGGAGGAGGCTCGTTCGCAGATTGACGAACTCATCGCCGCGGCCCGGGTGCCTGTCTTCCTGCTCGACGAGCATCAGGTGGTGAAGCCGGGCGAGTTGGGCAACGTCGAGGTCATCTCGTCGTACGCGAAGAAGCTCAAGCTCGACGTCGAGGTCGTGTCATTGCACGGCCAGTTCCGGTGCGGTGGCAGCGAGACGTACGAGGGGTGGGTCGTTGACCTGCTCGGTCTCGATGGCGGCGAGCCCTCGGTCTGGACCGGCGACGGGAAGGTCGACCTGCGTCTCGCCGAGTCGCCAGAGGAGTTGGAAGCCTTCCTCGCCAGCAAGCAGGCGCCCGGTGTGACCGCCAGAATGTCCGCTGGGTACTGCTGGCCGTGGAGCGATCCACGTCCGGATGACAGTTTGGTGCCGGACGTGCAGGTCGACCTGTGGTCGCGACCCTGGAACGTCAAGAGTGACCGCAGCGTCGGCGAGGCGCCAGGCAGCGCGTTCTGGGCCACCGACCCGAACGGCTTCGGTCAGGTGGGCTGCGTCTACACGGCGCAGGGCTTCGAGTACGACTGGTCGGGCGTCATCGTCGGGCCGGACCTGGTCGCTCGGGACGGCCGGCTGGTGACGCGGCGCGAGAAGTCGAAGGACCCGGCGTTCCGCAGCCGCAAGGCGGTCAGCGACGCCGAAGCGGATCTATTGATCCGCAACACCTACAAGGTCCTGCTGACCCGCGGGCTGAAGGGCACGATCGTCTATTCCACGGATGCCGAGACACGGGAGTACCTCGCCTCGATGGTCAAGGTGATCCGGTCGGTCGAGACGGTCTACGAGGCGCCAACGGACGCCGACCTGAGCTGATCGACCGGTTGGTCTCGGCAGCCCAATCCGTGCGGGTAGGGTCCAGTCACGGTCGACGAAAGGTAGATCAACCATGGCTATTCCCCAGCTGACGGCAGCCGACGGCACCACCCTGCCGGCGATCGGGCTCGGCACGTACCGGCTGAACGGCTCGGCGGGTGCCGACGCGATCGGTCAGGCGATCCGGGCGGGCTACCGGTTGATCGACTCGGCGGTGAACTACGAGAACGAGGGCGCTGTCGGTCGGGCCGCCCGGTCGGCCGGTGCCGTGCGGGACGAGCTGATCGTCACCTCGAAGCTGCCGGGGCGGCACCACAGCTACGACGAGGCGCTGACCACCATCGAGGAGAGTGTGTTCCGCACCGGCCTCGACCGGGTCGACCTGTACCTCATCCACTGGCCGAACCCGAAGGTCGATCTGTACGTGCAGGCGTGGCGGGCGCTGATCGAGGCGCGTGAGCGTGGACTCGTCCGGCACATCGGGCTCTCCAATTTCCTGCCCGAGCACATCGAGCGGCTGGTGGCCGAGACGGGGGTCGCCCCGGTGGTCAACCAGATCGAGGTGCACCCGTACTTTCCGCAGCAGGAGGCGCTCGACTACCACCGGGAGCACGGCATCCTGGTGCAGGGGTGGAGCCCGCTCGGCCATGGCAACGACCTGCAGCAGCATCCCGTCGTCGTGGAGATCGCGACCGCGCACGGCGTCAGCCCGGCGCAGGCGATCCTCGCCTGGCACGTGGCCCGTCAGGTGATTCCGCTGCCCAAGGCCGCCTCCCCGCAGCGGCAGGCCGAGAACCTGGATGTTTTCGGCATCAAGCTCACCGACGCGCAGGTCGAGGCCATCACCGCGCTGGGCCGTCCGGACGGGCGGCTCTCCGACCAGGACCCGGCGGTGTACGAGGAGTTCTGACGAACCCACCCCGCTGATGGTCAGCTGTGGGGAGAGAAGTCGGCACCCTGGACGTACTCCATTGCCTTGGTGAACTCGGGGTCGTTGAGCCGTCGACCCATCTCCTCCTCGGTGGGCTCGGCCACGCGTTGGTGGATCCACCACAGGTTGCCGAGCGGGTCCCGGAAACGGCTGACCCGGTCGCCCCAGAAGAGCTCGGTCGGCTCGGTGACGACGCTCGCCCCGCGTTCGACGGCCCGGCGGAGCACCTCGGCGTCGTCGGCGACGTAGAGACGCAGGAAGGCGGGCGTGGCCGGCCACCGGGGCTTGTCGAACATCATCACGACCGAGTCCCCGATACGAACCTCGGCGTGGCCGATCACGCCGTCCACCTCCATGCGGGCCAGTTCGGTGGCGTCGAAGACGCCGACGATGAAGTCGATAAGTGCGCCCGTCCTCCCCGGCGAAATGATCCAGGGGGTCACGGTGTGGTAGCCGTCGGGAACAACCTTCATCGGTTCGTCTCCTCATTCTGGTGCGGCGTCCGCGCACTCAGATGGGCGACGTTAGACGCGATCTAGGCTGGTAACTGTCCTAGATCTGGACCCATCATGGGAGCATGCGCGACACACCGGCCCGCCTGTTACGACTGCTCTCCCTTCTGCAGACGCCCCGCGAATGGCCCGGCAGCGAACTCGCCGAGCGTCTCGCGGTGACCCCGCGGACCGTGCGCCGCGACATCGACCGACTGCGGGAGCTCGGCTACCCGGTCCAGGCCAGCCTGGGCGCACTGGGCGGCTACCGGCTGGTCGCGGGTAAGGCGATGCCACCGCTGCTGCTCGATGACGAGGAGGCGGTGGCGATCGCTGTCGGCCTGCACACCGCGGCCCGGCAGCCGGTCGCCGGCATCGCCGAGGCGTCGGTGCGGGCCCTCGCCAAACTCCAGCAGGTGTTGCCGCCGCGGCTACGCCGCCACGTCAGCGCCCTCACCGCGGCCACCGTGTCGTCGACCGCGGCGGCGGTGTCGCTTGTCGATCCGACGCAGCTCATCGTCCTCGCGGCAGCAGCCTCGGCACACGAACGGGTCCGCTTCGGTTATCGCGACGGCGACGGCGGCATCAGCGAGCGGCTCGTCGAGCCGCACCGGCTCGTCGTGGTGGGCCGTCGTTGGTACGTCGTCTGCTATGACAACGAGCGCGAGGACTGGCGCACGTTCCGCGTCGACCGCGTCGAACACGCGACGACAACCGGGGTACGGGTGGCGCCCCGCGAGCTACCGACCGACGACGCGTCCGCGTTCGTGACCGACCAGCTCTACAGCCTGGCACCGGTGTTCCGGGCGGTGGCGACGCTCGCGTTGCCGGCCGAGCAGGCGGCTGCCCGGCTGGGCGACCACGCCGGCGAGTTGGAGCCGCTCGACGACGTGTCGTGCCGATGGCACAGCCCGGAAGACACAGTCGACTGGCTCGCCTTCCGGCTCACGCTGCTCGGGTGCGACTTCACCGTCCACGAGCCAGTGGAGTTGGTCGACCATCTGCGTCGGCTCGGCGACCGCATCACCCGCGCCGTGACTGCGCCGGGAACGGGAGGTCCGCGCGGGCGGATGCCGTGATGAACGTTATGACTCCGAGGTATGAATACGCCGCTGAGTCATAACGCTCACCACCACGTCCGCCGCCGACTGACGCAGGCATCATCCAGCGCCGGGCCGACAGACGCCCTAGACGAGACCGCCGAGGGCCGGGTCGCTGATGCTGTCCTTGCCGTTCTCGACATGACCCGCGCAGCGGTACGCGAAGTCGGCGTCACCGGCGACGTGGACCGTCAGGTCGTACCAGCCGTGGGTGCGGGCGAGCGCCCACGTGACGCGCTCGGCCTCGCCGGGGCGCAGCGACAGCGTGACCGGACGGGCGTTGTACCCGTCCCGGATGGTCACCTCGACCCGCTTCGACAGGCGGTTCTTGAGCGTGAGGGCCAGCTTGTAGTCGCGCTCGTCGTACGAGGGGGTGACGTCGAGGTGGGACCGACCGTCGGTGAACCGGCGGAAGAACCCGTTCGGCCCGTGCACCGACAGGTCGTACCCGGAGGTGACCGGCCAGGTGTCGGTCAGGTGCTTGCCCGGCTCGACGGTGTAGCTGCGCGGGGCGTCCGCGCTGCCCGCCTGGCGGACCTGGAAGACCGCGGCGACCCCGCCGGAGTTGCGGAAGTCGATCCGGAACGAGTCGCCGCCGCGGTGCCCGTCGGCGTGCAGGGTGTACGGGATCGGGCGTGCCGGGCGTACCCCGTGCTCCTGCTTCGGCAGCCGCTGGTCCGCCGGCGGGACCGGCACCTCGTCGGGGTGCCGGACCAGGTCCTCGGGCTTGAAGTCGTCGGTGTCGGGCAACCTGACCTCGCGCGAGCGGTTCGGGTGCCGGAAGTCGAAGGCCGTGGTCAGGTCGCCGACGACGGCCCGCCGCCACGGGGTGATGTTCTGCTCGATCAGGTCCGGCCGGCCGTGCCCGAACCGCGCCTCCAGGAACTTGATCAGTGAGGTGTGGTCGAAAACCTGCGAGTTCACGTAGCCGCCGCGCGTCCAGGGCGAGACGATGACCATCGGCACCCGGATGCCGAGGCCGTACGGCCCGGCCGGGTGGTCGGCGTCGCCGGGGAAGATCTCGTTGGTGGTAGGCACTGTCGACTGGCCGTGCTCGCGGGTCTGCGGGGGCGTCGGCGGGACCACGTGGTCGAAGAAGCCGCCCTCCTCGTCGTACGTGATGAAGAGCGCCATCTTGCTCCACACCTCGGGGTTCGAGGCGAGGATGTCGATGACCTGGGAGATGTACCAGGAGCCGTACGCCGGCTCCCAGTTCGGGTGCTCGGTGTACGCCTCGGGCGCGGTGATCCAGGAGACCTCCGGCAGGCGTCCCGCCTCGACGTCGGCGCGGAAGTCGGCCAGCAGCGCCTCCGGGTCGCGGCCCTGGGTCCTTACCTCGGTGCCGGTCTTGGCCTTGTCGGCCAGCGGCGTTCCGGGTTGCGCGTTCTGGTATTTGTGGAAGTAGAGCAGCGAGTTGTCGCCGTAGTTGCCGATGTACGGGTCGTTCGTCCAGCCCCAGGACCCGGCGGCGTTCAGGCCGGTGCCGACGTCCTGATAGATCTTCCAGGAGATGCCGTTGCGTTCCAGCCGCTCCGGGTAGGTGGACCAGTCGTAGCCGGCCTCCGCGTTGGTGATGACCGGGCCGCCGCCCTTGCCGTCGTTGCCGACCCAGCCGCTCCACATGTGGTAGCGGTTCGGGTCGGTCGGGCCCATCAGGGAGCAATGGTAGCTGTCGCAGACGGTGAACGCGTCGGCGAGCGCGTAGTGGTACGGCAGGTCCTGGCGGGTGTGGTAGGTCATCGCCGTGACGCCCTTGTTCGGCACCCACCTGTCGAACCGGCCGTCGTTCCAGGCGGCGTGCCCGTCGTTCCAGCCGTGCGGCGGGTCCGGCAGGAAGGTCTGGCCGAGATCCTTCACCTCGGGGCGGAAGGGCAGCAACTCGTCGGCCCCGTTGGGCTGGTGCCACACGTCCTTGCCGGACGACAGTGTCGCCGGATGGGGGTCACCGAATCCGCGTACGCCGCGCATGGTGCCGAAGTAGTGGTCGAAGGAGCGGTTCTCCTGCATCAGGATGATGACGTGCTCGACGTCATTGATCGAGCCGGTCCGGTTGTTCGCCGGGATGGCGAGCGCCTTGCTGAGGTCCATCGGGAGCGCCGCGCCGATCGCGGGAACTCCCATCGCCTTGAGGAACGTACGGCGATCCACCGTGCCCATAATTCCGCCTTTTGTGCGACCTGGTCGGGAAACTGGCGACCGGACGCTACCGACGACGGGTTGACGGCAGATGACCGTAGTTCGTTGGTTTTGCGACCACTCGTCGACCGGCTCTGGGGCTTGAAGAGCAGCGGTCACGCCGCGGTGGCGTCGGCACGGGTGAGTCGTCGATGCCCGCTCGGGCTCATGCGGTGCACGCGTTTGAAGGCCGCGCTGAAGCCGAAGGCGTCCGCGTACCCCAGGTGACGCGCCACGGCGGCGACCGTCGCTGTCGACTCGGCAAGCATGTCGGCGGCCACTGTCATGCGCCAGTCGGTCAGGTAGGTGAGCGGGGGCTCGCCCACCAACGCGGTGAACCGTTTGGCCAGTGTGGACCGGGAGACCCCAGCCTGCGCGGCGAGGCTGGCCAGGGTCCACGGCCGGCCCGGCGCTTCGTGCATGGCGCGTAGCACCGGACCGACCGTGTCGTCGCTCAACGCGCGGTACCAGCCGGGGGCCTCGGCCTCCGGCTGGTCGAACCAGTCCCGCACCGTGCACACCAACAACCAGTCCAGCAGGCGGTCGAGCACGACCTGCCGTCCGGGCCGACCCGCGTCGAGTTGGGCGTCCAGGTAGTCGCGCAGCGCGGCGCAGTCCTGGTCTTCGGGCACGACGAGCACCGGCGGCAGCGCGCCCAGCAGCCGCTGCGGCACCCGGCGACGGACGTGGTACACCCCGACCAGCAGCACGAGACGGTCGGTGTGGTCCGTGCCGACCGGGTCGACCACTCCGGTCTGGCCGCGCCGGACGTCCCGCAGTTCCCCGGGCTCGAAGCTCGACCGGGGCTCGGCGGAGAAGACGAACGGCGCCGGCCCGCGCACGGTGGCCGCCTCGCCGACCCGGACCAGGCGTGGCTTGTCGCTCTCCGGGTGGGAGATCCAGCCCTCGCCCCGCATCGGGACACACAGTGTCAGCGGGGCGCCGTCGGTGAACCGCAGCGCCCACGGCGGCGTCAGCACCGACCGGCCGAAGGCCGCGCCGTCGGCGTGCAAACCGCGCAGCAGATTGTCGAACGGGTCCATGGCACCGACGATAGGTCGCGGAGGATGGACCGCGGACGATCGGACATGCCTGGCGTACGACAGGACATGTCCCGCCCGGGGCCGGGCGCGTTGAATCGTGGTCATGACGACTGACGCACCTTCGATACTCGTGATGGCCGGGACCGGCAAGACCGGTCGTCGGCTGGTCCAGACGCTGCGGACGGCGGGTCGGCACGTCCGGGCCGCCTCTCGCTCCGGTGAGGTGCGGTTCGACTGGTCGCGACGCGACACCTGGCGGCCGGCCCTGGCGGGCGCCTCCGCGGTCTATCTGCTGGCCCCGGAGGACCCGGCGCCGGCCAGCGACTTCGTGACCCAGGCGGTCGACTCGGGTGTCGGCCGGATCGTGGCCCTCTCCGGCCGGGGGATCGACCGGGTCGGCGACTTCTCCCCCGGCATGCTCGCCGCCGAGGAGGCGGTGCGGAAATCCGGCATCGAGTGGACGATCATCCGGCCGAACAACTTCAGCCAGAACTTCAGCGAGGACCTGTGGCGCCAACCACTGCTCGACGGTCGGCTGGCCCTGCCGATGGGCACCACGCCGGAGCCGTTCGTCGACGTCCAGGACGTCGCCGACGTGGCCGCGACGCTGTTGACGTCGCCCGGTCACCACGAACAGGTGTACGACCTGTCCGGTCCTCGTGCGCTCACCTTCGCCGCGGCGGTGGCGACGATCGCCCGGGTGAGCGGCCGTTCGATCCGCTACGTGGAGCTCACCCCGGAGCAGTACCACGCCGAACTGCTCGCCGAGGGTTATCCGGCGGAGACGGCCACGGCGTTGAACGCCCTGTTCGCCGGGATGCGGGCGGGCCATCTCGCCGAACCGGCCGACGGGGTACGGCGGGTTCTCGGACGGGACCCGCTCGACTTCGACAGTTACGCCGCCCAGGCTGCGGCGGCCGGCGCGTGGTCCTAGTCGGCACGGCGGGCGGCATGAGAGCCGGTATGAGAGCGGCGTAACAGGTGATCTGCCCGCATACCGCGAGCACCCCGACGTACCGTGAGATCGTGCCGACGAGAGAGACACTCACCAAGGCTGACCTCGCCGAACTTCGCCGCTCGGCGCTCGGGATGGCCGATCCGCTCGGCGTCGCCGCCGATCTCGCGGAGGCCGCCGAGCAGGGCCGGCTGGAGGATCCGGACGACGCCGGCGACGCGCTGACGCTGGCCGCCGAGATCGCGGAGATCCGCGCCAGGCCCGAGGCGGCGCTGCGGTACGCGGAGCAGGCCCTGGCGGCGTACCCGTCCGGAGATGACCCTCGGGCCGGGTTCGCCCGCGCGCTGCGGGCCCGCGCGCTGTTCCGGGCCGGCGGTCGCGACGACGAGGCGATGGCGGAGTTGGCCGCGTTGCGCCAGTTGCTGGTCGTGCAGCCCGACGCGCCCGCCTACGTCAGTGCCGCGCTGGACGCCGGTGGGCGTTCGGCGACCGCCGAGACGTGGCTGAGCGAGGCGGTCGACACAGTGCTCGGCGACCGCGCGACCGCCGCGTCCGGGCCGGCCAGCACCGCGATCGACCCGGTGGTCGATCTCGGTCCGCCGGACGCTCCAGGTGTCGCGTTCTTCCTGTTGCAACAGCGGCATCGGGTACGCCGGAATCTGAACCTGCCGCACGACCGGCAGGACGACCTGGCGGACCGGCTGGAAACCCAGCTCGTGCGTCGGGCCGGGGAGCGTAGGGACTCCGAGTCGGATCTGCTCTTCTGGCCGCGGGCCGAGCTCGATCGTCTGCTCGCCGAGCATCCCGCCCTCAGCGAGGTGTACGGGCCGGACTGGGACGCGCACCGGGGCCGGTTGGAGACGGAGTTGGTTCGGCTCAGGGAGGTCGGTCAGGCCGGGTTGGGCGTGTTCGGCGCGACAGTCTCCGGGTTGACAGCGTTCGCCGGTCGGCGTGGCGGCGATCCGGCCGACGCGGCGGTGCGGGCGGGCTACGCGGCCGAGGTGTCGGCGCGGCCCAGCGCACGGATCGCCTGGCCGCCGGAGCGCAACGACGCCTGCTGGTGCGGTTCGGGCCTCAAGTACAAGAAGGACTGCCTGCCGCGCTCGCGGAGCTGACCACGGCGGCTATCGCGCGGCGGCTGCCGACCTGACCCGGAGAGTAGCGTCCCTAACGGCTTTGACGTCGATAGCCATTAGGAGGGACTTGTGCGCGGGGTCGCGGTGCTCGGCTTCCTGCTCGCCGTCGCGCCGATTACCGCCACGCCGGGCACGAGCCTGACCCTTGTCGTCTCGCGGGTCGCCACCGGCGGGCGACGGCAGGGCTGGTGGGTGATCCTGGGTACGGTGACCGGGCTCTACGTTCACGCCACGCTGGCCGCTGTCGGCCTGGCCGCGCTGGTGCTGCGCTCGTCGCAGGCGTTCTGGGTGGTCAAGCTGGTCGGGGCCGGTTATCTGGTCGGGCTCGGGCTCTGGATGCTCTGGTCCGCGTCGCGCCGTCGCGTGGGGGCGGGACGGCGACCGACGGTTTCCGCCCGAAGGCTGCCCTGGCGCGTGGACCACCCGTACCTGCAAGGGTTGCTCGGCAACGTGCTGAACCCCAAGGCCGCCGCCATCTACCTCACGTTGGCGCCGCAGTTCCTCGAACCGGGCCGACCGGTGCTGGTGCCGATGTTGCTCCTCGCCACGGCGCACGGCGCGATGAACACCTGTTGGCTCGCCGGCTGGACCGTCGTCTCCGGTGCCGCCGCCCGGTTGCTGCGCAGCGCATCGGTGCGACGAGCGCTCGATCGGCTGACCGGCGTGCTCCTGGTCGGCCTCGGCGTACGTGCGGCGGCGACCTGAGGCCGCACTGCGTTGCGGCAGGTGAGCGATCGACGGGGATGACATGCCGGCGCGGTACCGATAGCGTCGCCCTGTGGACGATCAACGTCCAGGGCGACGTTATCGGAGGAGACGCCGATGTTCGAGGAGTTCATGGGCATCCCGGCCCACCCTCTGCTGCTGCACGCCGCGGTCGTGTTCGTGCCGTTGCTGGCCCTGCTGACTGTCGGTTACGCGTTCGTCCCGCTGATCCGGCCGCACACCCGGTGGGTGCTGGGGCTGCTCGCCGTGGGTACGCCGGTCGCCGCCCTGCTGACGAAGCTCTCCGGCGACGCCTTCCTCGAGCGGATGCGCGCCGCCAACCGGGTCACCCCCGAGTTCCTCCCGACGCTGGAGGCGCACCAGGAGTTCGGCGACATCACGTTCTGGGCCAGCATCGGGTTGGGGGTTGTGGCCCTGGCACTGGTCCGGCTCGTTCCGCCGCGACCCGCCGAGGGTGCGCGCCCCCGGCTGCTGACCCCGGCGTTGCAGGTGTTGTCGCTGGTGGCCGCCGCCGTCACCGTGTATTACGTGTACCGCACCGGCGACTCGGGGGCGAAGGCGGTCTGGGAGGGCCAGTGACGGTCAGGCCACCTCGTCGCGCGCCCGCCAGGAGAGCGCGACGAGCCACCCCGAGATGAGCACCGCTCCGACGGCGAAGCGGATGCTCGCACTCCCCTCGCTCCATGGCAGGGCGGTGAGCACGAACGCGACGGCACCGCTGGTGGCGCTGTAGAGCGCCCAGTTGCGGTCCCCCTGGCCGGCGAACCGTCGAGCGAGCAGCAGGCCGGCCGCGATCAGTGACAGGAACGCCGCCGCGCCGCACACCGTGTGCAGGATGCTGCCGGTGCTGGCCTGCTCGGGCAGCCCCGCCGGGGCGCCGGGTGGCCAGCCGAGCGCCGGGTCGGGCACGAAGATCCCGCCGCCGACCATCGCCACCCCGTACACGCCGACCAGCACCGGCACCACAGTGCCGGCCCGTCCCGGTCGAAGCGCCTGCCACAGGCCCACCGCGAAGGCGACGGCCAGCACGCCGGTGCCCGCGAACGCGATGACCTGCAACCAGCCGAGGTCGCCGAGGGTGAGTGAGCTGACCGCGTGCCGGCGCAGCTCGAATCCGGACCGGGTGAACGCCTGCCCGAACGACAGGACGGGGAAGAGAAGGCCGGCGACCGTGCCGCAGCCCAGCAGGAAACGGGTTCGGCGCAGCGGTGTCTCGACGACGGACGTCATGAGCGTGCCTCTCGGTGTCGGCGTCACGGTTCACCGTCACGACGAACGAGACGGGCCCCGATCGACACCGCGACACAAAAAACGGTGGTGCGACCCGGCCGGGGCCGGGCCGCACCACAGTGTCGACGGTCAGCCGGCGTGGTACGCCCGGATGATGGTCTGGTCGATTCCGCTACCGCCGTTGGCGGCGGCCTTCACCCGCAGCGAGACGGCCTGCCCGGAGGTGGCCTTCGGCAGCGCGACCCGGTAGCTGTCTCCGCTGCCGGTGACCCGGGCCGACTTCCAGGTGGCACCGTCGTCCGTCGAGGTCCAGACCTGGAACGACGTCACCTTCTGCGTCTTCACGCCGTGCGCCTGCCGGACGGCCAGCTCGGCGGTGCCGTCGACCGGGTGGTTGTCGTGGTCCATCGGCAGGGCGTAGTCGACAGCGAGCAGCGGCAACGGCACGCTCCCGGTCCCGTCCGGGCCGGCGGACCGGAACGTCCACGAGGTGTTGACCTTCGTCGAGATCGGCAGGATCAGGCTCGTGTCGACGTCGAGGGTCACCCGGTAGTCGGCCATCGACTGCGGGACGGTGAAGTCGCCGAACGGGCCGGACCGCTCGTCGACCAGCTTGCCGTTGCGGTACAGCGACAGCTTGCGCTTCACGCCGATCGCCTCGCCCTGCAGGCAGTCGGCCCGCTGGTGCTGGTCGGTCAGCGACACCAGGTCGAGGTGCAGGTTGCCCCGGGTCCGCGACGGCGCGGTGGCGCAGCTCCAGTCGGCACCGGCCGGGTCGTCGTACCAGTCGGAGTGCAGGGGCTGACGCGCCCAGATCTTGCTCTGCCGGCTACCCGGCCGGTAGCTGCGGGGTGCCTCGTCCGCGGCCAGCCCGCCGTAGCCGCCCTGGTCGGCCCAGAGGATGTCGGGCGAGAGGTAGTCGGTCCGGTACGGCGGCAGGTTCCCCTCGTGGGTCTGGGTCACCCACACCCCGTCGCGGGTCGTGCCGGTACGGATCAGCTGGGTGAACATCTCCGGCGAGTCCGTCTGGTGGAACCGCTCGTCGATCCGGGCCAGCTTCGCCTGCTCGGCCTTGTTCACGCGGAAGGCGGGGTCGGCCGGTACGCCACCCGCGTACTCGTGCACCAGGTTGTAGCGGTACGGCTTGGCGGTGCCGGCCGGCGAGTCCAGGTTGACTGCCGCCCAGGTGCGCCGGGAGCCGACGGTGGGCTTCGCCAGTGCGGTGGTGCGGACCGTCGTCTTGGTCCCGTACCCGCTGATCTGGTGCCACCAGGACAGGCCGTTCGCCGCGGTCTGGACGTTTGTGAAGTCAGTCCGGGTGGGCGTGGTGGGCACCCCGTCGACAGTAGCCGTCACCGGCCTGGCCCGCGCCGGGTCGAGCGTCACGCTCCGGGCACCCCGCACGTCCAGGTCGGCCTCGGCGGCGAGTGTCGTCTCCAGTACGTCACTGTCGACGTAGTAGGCGACGGAGGAGCCGAGGATCGCGTATCGACCGGCCGGCACCCGCAGCGTGAAGGTGTCACCGGGCGTACCGCCCGCACCGCCGTAGTAGATCAGCGGGTCGGTGAGGTTGGTGACCATCAGGTTGATCCAGCTCTCCGCGCCGTCCTTCAGGCCCGGCAGTGGCTTCGTCTGAATCGTCAGATCGTGGCTGGGCTGCTCGACGTAGAAGCTCACCGGCGTCGTCGAGACCAGCGTGCGGCCGGTGCGGGCGGTGACGGTGGCCAGGTAGAAGCCCGGTCGGGCGGCCAGCGCGGCACGGTTGATCCGGAGGGTCGCCGCGGCGGTGCTGCCGTGCTTGAGCGTCAGTCGGCTCGTCGAGAGCGACGCCGCGCCGCGCGGCACCGGCTGGCCGTCGTGGTTGACGATCGACACGTGGAGGTCGAGAACTGCCGTCGACTCACCGGTCCAGCTCAGCTTCGTCTCGCTGGTCCCGGACTGCGGGTAGGCGAAGGTGCCGAGGTTGACCACCGGCTGGTCGCTGGTCGGGCCGCCGAGGGCCCGGGCCGCGTTGAGCCGGCCGGCGCCGACGGCGTACGGGTCGATGCCGGCGAGCGGGTCGGCGGCGCCGACGAGGGCGGCCTTGAGCCGCTCACCGGTCCAGTCCGGGTGGCGCTGGGCGAGCAGCGCGGCGGCGCCCGCCACGTGCGGGCTGGCCATCGAGGTGCCGCTGATCGCCTCGTAGTACCTGTCGATCGGGTCCTGGAGGTTGGTGCCGGCGGCCCGAGCGGCGACGATGTCGACACCGGGGGCGACCACCTCCGGCTTGGCCACGTTGCTGGTGACCAGCGGCCCACGGCTGGAGAAGTCGGCGAGCTCGTCGTTCCGGTCGACAGCGCCGACGGTCAACGCGCTGGCGGCCGAGCCCGGTGAGGAGATGGCGGCGCCGCTGTTGCCGGCGGCGATGACGAACAGCGCGCCGGTGGACTTGCTCAGCCCGTCGACGGCGAGCGACAGCGGGTCGGTGCCGTCGTCCGGGTCGCTGCCACCGAGGCTCATGTTGATGACGTCGGCCCGGGTGGCGGCCCACTCCATGGCGGCGATGATGCCGGAGTCGTCGCCGTAGCCGTTGTCGTCGAGGACCTTGCCGATCACCAGCTTGGCGTCCGGCGCCACGCCGCGACGCTGACCGTGGGCGGCCGCGCCGGTGCCGGCGATGGTCGAGGCGACGTGCGTACCGTGGCCGTTGTGGTCGACGGCGTCGCCGCCCTCGACGGTGAAGTCGGCCCGCTCGGCGACCCGGCCGACCAGGTCCGGGTGGGTGAAGTCGGCGCCGGTGTCGAGCACCGCGACCCGGACGCCCTTGCCGGTGTAGCCGGCCTTCCAGGCGTCCGGCGCGGCGATCTGGCCGAGGTTGCGGTCCAGGCCGGCGGGTCGCCCACCGCCGGTCAGGGCGGTGGCCCGGACCTTGCGGTCGAGCCAGACCTTCTTCGCACCGGCGAGCAACGAGTTGGTGGCGAGCTTCGCGGTGGCCGGGCTCTTCTTGGGTACGCGGCCGGCGACCGCACCGATGCTGGGCAGCGACAGCACGTCACCGAGCGCGGCCACCCGGGCGGACGCGGTGGCCGGCTGCACGATGAGCGGCAGCTCGGCGGAGTTGTCGTCGTCGTAGCCGTCGGCGATCAGCGTGGTGACGTCGAACAGGTCGGGGTCCAGGACCGGGCCGATCTGGGACGCGACGCGGGCGGGGATGACGTGCAGGTGACCGTCGGGGCCACAGCTTTGGCTGATCACCGCGTTCTCGTCGGCCGGTCGCACAGTGGCCTGTGGGCACCCCGATCCGGTGTCCCGTACGGTCACCACGTCCCCGGTGAGCAGGGTGACGGTGTGCGTCTTCCCGTCGGCCACGGCTGCGGGTGAGCCGGTCTTACCGATGCCGTTGGGGCCGGCCGTGGCAGCGCCGCCCGGTAGGGCGGTCAGTGTCGTGGCCGTGACGGCGACGGCCAACAGCCACCGCGTTTTCCTGAGCATGTTGCTCCTCGTCTAATGTGGACGAACCCGCCTCTTCGGGCGACTCCGGCAAGATCATATGCAGGTGAACGATCTACCGGGAGCCTTCGCCGAGGAGGTTTTCACGCCCGTAACAGTGGGAGCACCCGCCGGCCGAGCAGGTCGATGCCGCCGTGCGGCGTCAACCCGTGCGGGGTGCCGAACTCCACCCGGCTCGCACCGGCGTCGAACACCGCCGCCGCCTGCCCCGCGACGTGCTCGGGCGTGCCGGAGAAGGCGAACAGATCGAGCAGGTCGTCGCCGATCAGCGCGCCGGCGAGGTCGTCCTCCCGACGGCCGACGTGCTGCTTGATGCGGGCCAGCAGCTCCGGGTCCACCTCGATCGTCGGGTCGAGGGCGGCGACCACCGCCAGGTACATGGCCACCTCCCGGCGGGCCACCCGGCGCGCCAGCGCACCGTCCTCGTCGACGACGGTGACCGCGCCGAGCACGACACCCGTACAGTCCCGGTCCGCGACCGCCGTGTCGTCCAGCCAGGCGCGCATCATCCGGGCCATCGCCGGGTTTGCCGACCCGCCGACCTTGACCTCGCCGGCGAAGCCCGCCGCTGCCCGGGCGGTCTGCCGCCCCCAGGTGCCGACGAGGACCGGCACATCGGCACGGGCCGGTGTGTACCGCAGTGATGTGCCCGGGGCGACAGTGAACTCCCCACCCTGGAAACCGCCGTCGTCGCCGGCGAGCAGCAGCCGTACGACGGCGACCGTCTCGACGATGCGCCGGATCGGACGGACCTGCGGCACGCCGATCTCGTTGAGCCAGGTGCCCCGGGCCAGGCCCAGGTAGGCCCGCCCCCGCGAGGCCAGGTCCAGTGCGGCCACCTGACCGGCCACCTCCACCGGGTGCATGGTGAACGGGTTGAGGCACGCCGCGCCCAGGCGGATCCGCCGGGTGTGCCGGGCCGCCACCAGCAGCGGAAAGATCGGCGGTTGGTACATCAGGTCACCGAAGACCGACAGCACGTCAAAGCCGTGCCGCTCGGTCAGTTCGGCCAGCTCCGCGTACTCGTCGGCGGACTTGTCGGACTGTAGGCCGATGCCGACCAGCCCAGCGCTCACGTCAGCTCCTCGGTGGGGATGCGCTGAAGGCCGGTCCGCTCGATGCGCATGATGAGCCGCTCGTCCGGGTCCGGGCAGGCGACGTGGCTGTCCCGGGCCATCCAGTCGCCCTCGGCCAGCGCCCGCTGCTTCGCCGGCAGCAACGGCAGGCACGCCGCCAGGGCGTAGAGGCAGAAGTGCCCCCCGGCGGGGATGGTGAGCCGGTTGGAGCCGGTCAGGTCGATGTGGTCGCCCGGTTTCAGGCCGCACACCGAGCGGCCGTCGATCCGCTCCACCACGACCCGCAGGTCGTACAGGTCGGTGGTGGGTTCCCCTGCGCTCATCGCACTGCCTCCGCGTGGTGGTGCACGATGCGCCAGGAGCCGTCCTCGCGGCGCAGCACGTCGGTCACCCGGAAACACTCGTCCGGCCGGGTGTCGGCGAAGCGGGCCCGCAGCACGTAGCGGACCAGACCGGTGTCGCCCCAGGCATCGGCACGCAGGTGTTCCGGCGCCACCGAGATCGGCGCCGACCCGGTCGCCCGGGTCGCCCGCCGGTCCCGCAGGTCGTCGAGCGCAGGCAGGCCGGACAGCAGGCCATCGGCGTCGGACTCCCAGAACGTCAGGTCGGGGTGCAGGTGCGCGTCGAAGGCCTGCCGGTCGCCGAGGGACCGGTACAGGTCGGTGATGGTGGTGCGGAGCTCATCGCTCATCGGCTGTCACTTCCGATCGGGTACGGCGCTTCGGGGGTCAGGGCAGGTCGGCCAGGCGGGCGCGGAGCGGATCCAGTCCCATGGGTCCGAGCGCCAACGCGGTGTGGTGGAAGCGTTTCCGGTCGAAGGCCGGACCCTCGCGGCGCTCGGCGTCCCGGCGGGCCTGCTGCCACAGCCGCGCGCCGACCTTGAAGGCCAGGGCCTGCGCCGGCCAGCCGAGATACCTGTCGACCTCGAAACGCGCGGTCTCGGCGTCCAGGCCGGCGACGCGGGTGAGGACGTCCACCGCGAGCGCGGGCGTCCAGCGGCGCTCCTCGGTGAAACCGTTGCCGGCCGGGATCGGCAGCCCGAGGTGCAGACCCAGGTCGATGACCACCCGGGCGGCCCGCCACATCTGGCCGTCGAGCATGCCGAGCCGCTCGGCCGGGCCGGCGTACAGGCCGATCTCGTCGGCGAGGCGCTCGGCGTAGTGCGCCCACCCTTCCGCGTACCCGTGCACCTGGCAGAGGGTGCGCTGCCACGGGTGCAGGGCGGCGGTGGTGAGGGTGACGGCGTGCTGGAGGTGGTGGCCGGGCAGCCCTTCGTGGCAGAGCGTGCCGACGTGCCGCCACACCGGCACCGTCGACTCGCCGGTGGGCACCGACCACCAGATCGCGCCGGGACGCGTCAACGCCGGGTCGGGAGGTGTGTAGTACATGACCCCGGACGTAGCGGGGCTGATCCGGCACACCACCCGGCGGGTGGCGGACGGGATGTCGAAGTGGGTGCCGTCGAGGGCATCGGTCAGCTGCTCGGTGCACCGGCGCAGCCACTCCTCCAGGGCAGGCCCGGCCGCCACCCGACCGGCCGGGTCGGCGTCCAGGGCCGCCCGCGCGGCGGCCACCCGCGAGTGGCCCAGCTCGCCCGCGACGGCCCGCAGCTCGGCGGCGGTGCGGGTCAACTCCGCCCAGCCGTACGCGTACACCTCGTCGAGGTCGACTGTCGCGCCGAGGAAACTGCGGGCGGTGACCCGGTACAGGTCGCCGCCGACACCGTCCGCCTCGGACGCGGCGGGTGCCAGCTCGGCGCGGAGGAACGCGGCGAAACCGGTGGTGGCGGCGGTCGCCAGCCGCGCGCCCCGGCGCAGCCGAGCGGCGAGCGGGCCGTCGGGACAGCCGTCGACCAACCGCCCGTAGAAGTCGGCGGTGGTCCAGGAGGTGCACTGGTCGGCGACCACCAGCACCTGGCGGCGGGCGACCAGTTGTCCTTGCTGCGCCGAGCGGCGCAGCGTCGCGGCGTACCGGTCGAGGGCGTCGGGCACCTGGTGCAGGTGGTCGGCGACCACCGCCCAGTCGTCCTCGGTGTGTCGGGGCAGGTTGTCGAAGAGCTGCCGGAGCAGGTGCACCGGCGTGGCCAGTGGGGCGAGCAGTCGGGTGGTGAAGCCCGCGTCGTACAGGTCGACCTCACTGGCCAGCCGGTCGAGCAGGGCGTCGGCCAGGGATCGCTCACCGGGGCCGTGGGTGGTCGCCGCGGCGGCGGCCGTCGCGGCGCGTCGGGCCAGCTCGGCGCGGGCGTCGAACCCCTCCGGCGAGAGATCCGGGACGTGCGACCCCGGTGTACGCCCCGCCGCCTCGGCCGCCTGCGGGTCCAGCTCGGCGAGCGCGTCGAGGTACCCGTCGGCGACCTCGGTGATGCTGGTCATCGCGGTACGCCGAGCCGGCCGTGGTCGTCGCGGTACGCCACCCCGCCCTTCAGCACCGCGTGCAGGGTGCGCAACGCGGAGACCGAGCGGGTCGGGTCGTCGCGCAGCACCAGCAGGTCCGCGTGCTTGCCGGCCTCGACGGCGCCGAGGCTGTCGGCACGACCCAGCCACTGCGCCGGGCGGGTGGTGGCGGCCTTGAGCGCGTCCGCTACGGGCATCCCCGCGTCCACCATGAACTCCAGTTCGCGGACAGTCGCGGTGGTCTCGTCGTAGCCGGCGTGCGGGGGCATGTCGCTGCCCAGGGCGATCGGCACGCCGTTGCGGATGGCGTGCTGGAGGCTCTCCCAGTGCCGGGGGCCGGCGGCGAGTGCCCGGTCCATCAGCCAGCCCGGCACCCCGGAGTCGCGGAAGAACTGCTCGCAGCGGCTCACCACGATCGTCGGCACGTACCAGACACCCCGCTCGGCCATCAGTCGGGTGACGTCGTCGGTCAGCTCGTACCCGTGCTCGACGCAGTCGAGGCCCAACTCCACGGCACGGCGGACCGAGTCGGCCGGGCCGGCGTGCGCGGTGACCTTGCGCCCCCAGTCGTGCGCGACGCGGATGACCGCGGCCATCTCGTCGTCGAGCAGTTGCGGGGTGTCGATCGCCTCGTGCTGGCCGGCGATTCCACCGGAGATGCAGACCTTGATCAGGTCGGCGCCGGCGCGGAGCTGTTCGCGGGTGGCGCGACGGAACCCGTCCGCGCCGTCGGCCTCCAGGGCGTCAGCCTCCCAGCCGTGCCCGCCGGTGCAGCAGAGCGCGTGCCCCGCGGTGAAGATGCGCGGGCCGTCGACCGCGCCGGCCTCGATCCCCCTGCGCAGGGCGAAGTCCGCGTACCGGCTTTCCCCGACGAGGCGGGCGGTGGTGACACCGGAGTGCAGGGTGCGCCGGGCCGAGTCGGCCATCAGCAGCACCAGTTCGGCCAGGTTGGCGCCGTGCACCGTGTCGGCGAGGTGGCCGGGCAGCCCCAGCGAGAGGTGGACGTGCATGTTGGTCAGACCCGGCATGACGTGCTCGCCGCCCAGGTCGACCACCCGGACGGCGCCGGCTTCGGCGAGGACGTCGTCGACCTGACCGACGGCACGGATCATCCCGTCGGCGTCGATCCAGATGCCGCGATCCGGTTGGAGGGCGTCCTGGACACCGTCGTAGAGGGCGAGGTTGACCAGGACCTGTTCGGTGGGCTTGCGCATGGGTGTCCTCAGAGTGAGCGCGCGACGGTCGGGGCCGTCGCGGAGTCGGTGAGCCAACAGGCGACGCTGCGGCCGCCCAGGTCGACTGTGGGCGGCTGCTCCCCGCAGGGCGCGAACGCGTGCGGGCAGCGTGGCCGGAAACGGCACCCGGTGGGCGCGTTGGCCGGGTCGGGCACCTCCCCGGCGAGGATGGCGGGCAGGCGCGGGGTGGGCCCGATCTGCGGCACCGCGTCGATCAACGCCCGGGTGTACGGGTGTCGGGGCTCGCGCCACAGCTCGCGGGTGGGTGCGGCCTCGACGATCCGGCCCAGGTACATCACGGCGGTCACATCGGCGATCTCGTGCACCAGCGCCAGGTCGTGGGAGATGAAGAGCATGCCCATGTCGAGGTCGCGGACCAGCCCGACGAGCAGGTTGACCACCTGGGCCTGGGACGAGGCGTCCAGCGCGGTCACCGGCTCGTCCGCGATGATCATCCGGGGTTCCGGGGCGAGCGCGCGGGCGATCGCCAGGCGCTGCCGCTGACCGCCGGAGAACTGGTGCGGATACCGCTGGGCGGCGCTGGCCGGCATGGCCACCCGTTCGAGCAGCTCGTGCACCCGGGCTCGGCGGGCCGACCCGGTGAGCGCGGCCGGCACGCCGTCGAGGAGTTGGGAGCCGATGGTGCGCCGGGGGTTCAGCGAGGCGTACGGGTTCTGGAAGACCATCTGGAGGCCGACCTCGGCTCCGGAGCGGGGCCGCCAGCCCAGCGGGGTGACCGGTCGGCCGGCGTACTCGACGGTGCCGGCGCTCGGCGCGCTGAGCCCGACCGCGACGCGGGCGAGGGTGGACTTGCCGCACCCGGACTCGCCGACCAGGCCGACGATCTGGCCGGGCGACACCTCCAGGCTGACCCCGGCGACGGCCCGCACCCGGCCACGCCCTCGGGATCGGTACTCGACCTCGACGTCGGTGAAGGACAGTCGCGCGGGCGTTGTGGTGTTCACGCGGCCACCTCCAGGTGCGGACGGACCACGCAGGCCACCGACCGGTCGGCTCCGGCGGGGGTGAGCGGGGGCGGGGCCTCGCCGCAGGACGGTTCGGCGTACCCGCAGCGGGGTTGGAACGGGCAGCCCGGCGGCGCCTCGCCGGGTGCCGGCGGGGCGCCCGGGATGGGCCGCAGCGTCCCGCCGGTCTGGGTGCCGTGCGGTCGGGCGCCGAGCAACGCGGCCGTGTACGGGTGGGTGGGGGCGGTGAGCAGGCTGCCCGTCGGGCCGGTCTCGACGACCCTCCCGGCGTAGAAGATGTAGCCACGGGTGGTGAGGGCGCTGAGCACCCCGAGGTCGTGGGTGATGAACGCGACGGCCAGCCCGGTCTCGGCGCGCAGCCGTTCCAGCAGGGCGAGGATGCCGGCCTGCACTGTGACGTCGAGGGCGGTCGTCGGTTCGTCGGCGATCAGCAGTCGGGGCCGGGCGGCCAGCGCGATGGCGATGGCCACCCGCTGCCGCATTCCGCCGGAGAACTGATGTGGGTACGCGCGCAGCGCCCGCTCCGGGTCCGGGATGCGAACCTGGTCGAGCAGTTCCACAGCGCGGCGGCCGGCAGCTCGACGGTCCATCCGCAGGTGCACCCGCATGTGCTCGGTGAGCTGCCGCCCAACCGTGAGCATCGGGTGCAGGGCCGCGCTCGGGTCCTGGAAGACCATGGCGATGCCGGCGCCACGGACCCGCTGCCAGCCCCGGGCGTCCAGACCCAGCAGTTCGGTGCCGGCGTACCGGGCCGAGCCGGTGACCGCTGCCCCCGGGGGCAGCAACCCGAGCAGGGTCTGCGCGGTGAGGCTCTTGCCGCAGCCGCTCTCCCCCGCGATGCCGACCAGTTCCCCCTCGTCGACTGTCAACGACACGTCGTGCAGGATCGGCAGCGGGCCACGCGGTGAGGGCAGGGTGACGGCCAGGGAGTCGACGTCGAGCAGCGGTGCCACCTCAGCGTCCCTTCGTGTAGCGGGGGTCGAGCCGGTCGCGCAGCGCGTCGCCGAGCACGTTGAAGGCCATCACCACGGTGAGGATGGCGAGGCCGGGGAACACGCTGACCCACCACATCGACAGGTCCTGCGCGCCGAGGGCCACCATCGAGCCCCACTCGGCGGCCGGTGGGCGCGGGCCCAAGCCGAGGAACGACAGTGCGGCGAGCAGCAACACCGCGTTGCCCAGCTCCAGGGTGGCCAGCACGATCGCCGGGCCGATGCTGTTGGGCAGCACGTCGCGGCGCAACGCCCGGATCGGTCCGACGCCGAGCAGGCGGGCGGCGTTGAGGTAGTCGTCGCCGCGCATGCTCAGCACGGCGCTGCGGATGACCCGGGCGTAGACCGGCCAGGAGACGATGACCAGGGCCAGCACGGCGTTGCGGGTGTTCGGGCCGAACGCCGCCGTCACCGCCATGGCCAGGATGATCTGCGGGAACGCGAACACCAGGTCGGTCAGGCGCATCAGCGCCTCGTCGACGAACCGGCCGACGTATCCGGCGACCAGCCCGAGCAGCCCGCCGACCAGCAGGGCCAGCGAGACGATGGCCAGGGCCAACGGAATGGACAGGCGGGCGCCGTGGATGACCCGGCTGAGGATGTCCCGGCCGAGGGAGTCGGTGCCGAACCAGTGCGCCCCGGACGGCGACGCGTACGCGTCGGCGCTCTGCGCCAGCGGGTCGTACGGTGCGAGAACGTCGGCGAGCAACGCCAGCAGCAACCATCCACCGAGGATGGTCAACGCCACCACCGTGATCGGCTGACGCCAGACCGGTCGACTGGCCGAGCCACCGCGCAGTCGGCCGAGCCAGCGGCGTCGGCCCAGGGCCCGCTCCGCCTTCGGGTCTGCAAGTGTCGTCATGACAACCGGATCCTCGGATCGATGAGCCCGTACAGCAGGTCGACGGTCAGGTTGACCAGGGTGTAGACGAGTGCCACGAACAGGCTGACGCCGAGGATCGCGGGCAGGTCCAGCGCCGTGGCGCTGCGGTAGGCGTACTGGCCGACGCCGGGCCAGCCGAAGATGCTCTCCACCAGCACCGTGCCGGAGAGCAGCGAGGCGAACGCCAGGCCGGAGACGGTGACCACCGGGACGAGGCCGGCGCGCAGCAGGTGCCGGCGCAGCACCACCCGGGTCGGCAGACCCTTGGCGTACGCGGCCCGGATGTAGTCCTGCTGGAGCACCTCGAGCATCGCCGAGCGGACGAAGCGGACCAGCATAGCCACGGTCAGCGAGGTCAGCACGAGCACCGGCAGGGACAGGTGCTGGGCGGCGTCCCAGGCGACGTCCCACTGCCCGGCGAGCGCGCCGTCGACGGTGTACATGCCGGTGACGGTGGGCGGGGGGCTGAAGTCGGTGGAGAGTCGACCGCCGCTGGGCGCCAGGCCGAGCTGGTAGAAGAAGACGTAGAGCACCACCAGGGACAGCCAGAACGGCGGGGTGGAGAGCCCGAGCAGGGCGCCGACCCGGACGAGTTGGTCGGTGAGCCGGCCGTTGCGGACCGCCGCGAGCATGCCGACCCCGGTGCCGATGAGCAGCGCCAGCACCATGCTCGGGAGGGCCAGCTCCAGGGTCGCCGGCACGTAGTGCAGCAGGTCGTCCAGGACGGCCCGACCGGTCTGCTGGGAGTGGCCCAGGTCGCCGTGCAGCAGGTTGCCCAGATAGTGCAGGTACTGGGCCCAGAGCGGCTGGTCCAGGCCCCACTTCTCGCGGAAGGCGGCCACCGCGGCGGGGTCGTTGAGCGCCTGGTCGGAGAGGTTGGCGGTGACCGGGTCACCGGGGACCACGTTGACCAGACCGAACGTCACCACGGTGACGCCGAGCAGCAGGCCGGCGGTGACCGCCACCCGCTTGGCCAGGAAGGTCAGCAACGGGTGGGCACCCCGGGGCCGGGACGCGGTCGTGGCGACCGCGCCCGGCTCACCGTCGTGGACTGTCGTCATGTCGTCGGGACTACTTGCGGCCGACCGCGGCGACGTCCACCTGCCAACCGGCGGCGGTGTAGTCCGCTCCGGTCAGGTCCGTGGTCGCCACGACGATGGAGGAGTTGCTGGCCAGCACGAGGTACGGCGAGGACGCGTTCATCAGCCGCTGCCACTCCTGCATGGCGGTGGCCCGGCCGGCCAGGTCGAGGGTCGCGGTGACCTTCTTGCCGGCGGCCACCACGGCCGGGTCGGCCCGCTCGACGGTCCAGCCGGAGCGCAGCGCGGTCGCCTGCCCCGGTGCCATGTTGTTGATCAGTGAGTCGGCGACCGGGTAGTTCAGGCTCTGCGGGGTGAATCCGAGAGGTGACTTCCCGCCGCGCATCTCGTCGAGGAAGGTGGTCAGCGGCTGCGGGTTGAGTTCCAGCTTGATGCCGGCCTCGGCGGCGTCGCCCTGCACCTTGGTGGCCACCGTGCCGAGGTCCACACCCTTGTAGGTGATGGCCGGGTAGGTGAACTTCACCGTCGGGTTGGTCAGGCCGGCCTCGGTGAGCAGCGCCTTGGCCTTCGCCATGTCCCGCTTGGACTCCTCACCGGTCGGCAGCGCGCCCGGGAAGGCGGGCGCGACCAGCCCGGCGCCGGGGGCGGCGCCCTTGCCGTACAGGGCGGCGATTCCCTGGTAGTCGATGGCGGCACGCAGGGCCTGGTTGAACTTCGGGTTCGAGGTGACCGCCGAGACGCCCGGGTCGGCGTTGAGGAAGAGGAAGTAGACGGTGTCCTGCACGCCGGAGGTCTGCAGGCTGCCCGGCAGTCCGTCGAGGAGCTTGCCGGAGATGTCCAGGGAGATCTCGGCCGCCTCGGCGCGCTGCATGGTCAGCTTCTGGGTCTGCACATCCATGTTACGCAGCACCACCCGGGAGAACTGCGGCTTCGTGCCCCAGTACTTCGGGTTGGCCTCCAACACCACCTGCGACGACGGGTCGTAGGACTTCAGCACGTACGGGCCGCTGCCGACGGAGTTGGTGTCCAGGTACTGCTGCGCGGTGTCGCCCTGGGCAGCGTCGGCGCCGTCGCGGGCGCCGTGCTCCTTGGCGACCTTGGAGTTGAGGACCGCCGTCGACGGCATCGACAGCACCACCGGGATGTTCGGGTCGGGGGTGGCCGAGGCGACCACGACGGTGCTGTCGTCGGTCTTGGTCACGGTCAGGCCGCTGACGGTGACCGCTGGGCTGCCCTTGATGTTCTTCAGCCGGTTGAGCGAGAAGACGACGTCGTCGGCGGAGAGCGGGCTGCCGTCGGCGAACGTCACGCCCTGCCGCAGCTTGAAGGTGAACGTCGTGGCGTCCGGCGACGCCTGATACGACTCGGCCAGCGCGGGGACCGGCTTACTCACGTCCGAGCCCTTGAAGGTGAGCAGGGTGTCGTAGAGGGCGTGCACGGCGGTCAGACCGGTCGCCTCGTAGACCCGGCCGGGGTCGAGGGTCTTGAGCACGAACGAGGTGTTCACGGTGAGGGTTTTGGCCGTACCGTTCGCGTTTCCACCACTGCCGCCGGCGCTACAGGCGCTGACGGAGAGGACGGCCAGCGTCGCCAGAGCGGACGCTCCGGCGAGGAGCCGGCGGGGAGACACCGACATGCTGTTCCTACCTTCGTATCGCGCGGCCCGCCGTGCGGGATCCGCGAGGCTTCGACGCGACATGGCCTGTTCAGTAAGGTTGAACATCAGCGCCTGATGTTCAGGGATCCTAAACAGGGCCGTATAGTCTGGTCAATCAAGATTCAGTCACACTGTTTTGGAACGAGGACACATGCTCGGTGACCGACTCCGCGACCTGCGTCAGCAGCACTCCCTCACGCTGCGCCAGCTCGCCACAGCCGCCGACGTGTCCCCCGCCCTGCTCAGCCAGATCGAGAACGGCGCGACCGACCCCAGCCTCTCCACCCTGCGGAAGCTCGCCAAGGTCTTCGACACCTCGATCGCGGAACTCTTCTCCGAGCCCGAGGCGCCACCGGTACACGTCAGCCGCGTCGGCGCCCGCACCCGGCTGGCCGCGCCACCCGGCCAGATCACCTACGAGCGCCTCACCCCGGGTCGGGGCGACCTGGAGGTGCTCCAGGCCCACCTCGCGCCCGGCGACGCCAGCTCGGCCGAGCCGTGGGCGCACCCGTCGACCGAGTGCGCGATCGTCGTCACCGGTGAGGTCGTCGCCGAGATCGGCGGTGAGTCGTACACCCTCACCGCCGGCGAGTCGGTCACCTTCGACTCGCGCCTGGCGCACCTCTACCGCAACGCCAGCGAGCAGCCCGCCCACCTGATCATCGCGGTGACACCACCGACGCCCTGACCGACCCCTGTGGACATCCGAGGGGATCGACGGGACGCCGCCGCGGACCTAGCATGGCGACGAATGGATCTTCGAGATTGGCCCCTGCCGACCCCCGGCGACCAGCCCAACCGAAGGGAGACGCGCATGCGTCGACCCCGTCATCTGGCACTCCTGAGCGTCGGCGTGTCCGGCGCTCTGGCCCTCAGCGCAGCCCCACCAGCGGCTGCGGCTCCGCCCACGCCCACCACGCCCACCGGCATCGTGGTCAGCGACGGCATGACCCAACCGGTGTTCTCGCTCGCCGACGCGATCGAGGAGCGGGTGTTCGTCCAGACCCCGGTGGACACCGACCACGACGGTCGACTCGACCGGGTGGCGATCGACATCTCCCGTCCCCGGGAGACCGCCACGCAGGGCTTCAAGGTGCCTGTCATCTTCGAGCACAGCCCGTACCGCAAGGGCACCTGGGGTGACGTGCCGTACCCGAGCGTGCTGGTCGACGACCTGCCGCAGAACGGCCTGACCGACCGCAACGGGCGTCGCGCGCTCGACGCCGGTGCACAGCGCGCACAGGCGAAGGCCAACCTGCCCGGCTCGCTGGACGACTACTACGTGCCCCGCGGGTACGCGGTGGTGCTCGGCCAGAGCGTCGGCACCGGCGACTCGGACGGCTGCCCCACCAGCGGGGACCAGGCCGAGACACTCGGCACCAAGGCGGTCATCGACTGGCTCAACGGCCGGGCGAAGGCGTACGACGCGAACGGCGCCCCGATCACCGCCGGCTGGACCACCGGCGCGGTCGGCATGACCGGTGTCTCCTACAACGGGACGCTGCCCAACCAGGTGGCCACCACGGGCGTCAAGGGACTCAAGACCATCGTGCCGGTCTCCGCGATCAGCAGCTGGTACGACTACTACCGGGCCAACGGCCTGGTGGTCGCGCCCGGGACGTTCCAGGGCGAGGACCTCGACATCCTGGCCCAGTACACCGCCGGGCAGGCACGCGCCGAGGGGCCCTGCGTCGACGAGCTCGCGGAGATCACCGCGAAGCAGGACCGGGTCACCGGCGACTACTCGAAGTTCTGGCGCGACCGCGATTACCTCGACGCCCGCGACGTCAAGGCCAGCGTCTTCGTCGTGCACGGCCTCAACGACTGGAACGTGAAGACCGAGCACTTCGCCGGCTGGTGGGACCAGCTCGCCAAGCGCCACGTGCCGCGCAAGATCTGGCTGCACCAGGGCGGGCACGGCGGCCCGGGCAGCAGCGCGTCGGTGACCCTGCCCAGCGGGCAGACGTGGACGTACAAGCAGACCGAGAACCGCTGGTTCGACTTCTGGCTGTGGAACGTCCGCAACGGCATCATGGACGAGCCGACGGCGGTGCTCCAGCGCGAAGACCGCGCCTACACCACGTACGCCAACTGGCCCGACCCGGCCGCGCGAGAGGTCGGCTTGCGGTTCGCCGCCAGCGACGCCACCGCCACGGGCACGCTCACCACGGGCAAGCCGCCGAAGGCCAAGGTCGAGCAGAGCTTCGTCGACGAGGGCCGGACCATCCACCCGGACACCCTGGTGTCCAACCCGGACACCGCGAGCGCCAACCGACTCGCCTACGCCTCCCCCGAGCTGACGCAGAGCGTACGCATCTCCGGCCGTCCCGAGATGCGACTGCGGATGGCGATCGACAACAAGCCGGACGCGAACCTCACCGCGTACCTGGTCGACTACGGCCCGGCCGGGTCGACCGCCGCCCCGACCGTGGTGACGCGAGGTTGGATGGACCCGCAGAACCGCAAGAGCGCCGCACGCACCGAGCCGGTCAAGCAGGGCAAGCTGTACGACTACCGGTGGACCATGGAGCCGAAGGACTACATCTTCCCGGCGGGCCACCGGATCGGCGTGGTCGTCTTCTCCAGCGACCAGGAGTACACCCTGCTGCCGCTGGGCGGCACCGCACTGCGGGTCGCGCCGAACGACAGCGAACTGCGACTGCCGGTGGTCGGCGGGCGGGGCGTCCTCGGGTTCTGATTTGGTCCCTGCGCTCCCGGGTGGGGCAGTCCGACGTGATCGGGCTGCCCCACCCGCACGTCGGGGACCGTTCCGCCGTCGAGGTGGGGGGGGTTTGTCGGGTTTGGTGTCGGGTGTCGGGTGGTCGGGGCCACGCCGTCGGCGGAATCGGTGGCCGGGCCGGGTCGTTATACCTGGCAGACCACCGCAACAGCCTGGGTCACGGTGCACCGGCCCCCGCCGGGAACACCCGCCAGGCCGCGCCGGTTACATCCCCCGCGGGGCCGAGCAGCACAACCGCCGACCCCTGCGGGCGGACGGAATGACCTGCCACCGCGAACGGTTACACCGTGTCCCGACGCCGACCCCCCTCGCGGGTCACCGGGCAGAACCCCTCGAACTTTCCCCGCACGGTCGCACTGACCCCCGTTGAGTGCCGTGCGGGTTCCCCCGATGCAGAGGAGCACGCCATCATGCGTACCGATCTGATCCGTAAGACTGCTCTGACCGCTGCTGGCCTCGCGTTCACCGGTGGGGCTATCGCCGGACCGGTGACCGCCGCGTACGCCGCGTCGGATGCCAAGCCGGCCGCCCAGACGCAGAGCGACCGTAAGCCCGCCGGTGAGCGTCAGCTCGGTGTGCGCTACGAAGCCCAGCCGAACTTCTACTACTGCGGCCCGGCCGCCACGCGTAACGCCCTGTCCGTGCAGGGCAAGGAGATCAGCGTGGACGCCATGGCCAAGGAGATGGGCACCACCGAGGCCGGCACCAACTCCATCAACGACATCACGCCCGTGCTGAACAAGGAGACCGGTAAGAACGACGCCTACCACAGCGTGGAGATCTCCAGCCCCGACGCTGACGGTAAGCAGACCGACCGGCTGCGCGCCGACATCGTCAAGACCGTGGACGACGGCCGGGCCGTGGTCGCGAACATCGCCGGCACCAGCGTCGACACCGACGGCGGCGTGCACTCCTTCGAGGGCGGGCACTACATCAGCGTCGTGGGTTACCGCGACGGCGGGAACGTGGTGAAGATCGCCGACTCCGCCGATGCGAACACCGCCTCCTACGAGGTCACCGTCGAGCACCTCGCGGACTGGATCGCCACCCGCGGCTACGCCACCAGCTGACCCAGCACAACACCGAAGGGCCGGACCCCACCACGGGGTCCGGCCCTTCGTCGACTTTTCCACCAACTGCCGCACGTATTGACAATTGTCGACTTCAGGATGAAGCTGGATCGGTGAGAGCGCTCTCTCGCACCGGCCCAACCGGCCACCACCCAGTCTGGCCAGGCACAGCTCCGATTGCCTTCGGCGGCGGCCCCGGAGCTGTCCCTGACCCGTCCCCCGACAGGAGTCACGATGGACAGGGCCGCACCCCTCTCCGGCACCCCCCGCCGACTGCGCCTCGCCACGGCGATCGGCGCGCTGCTGGTGCTACTCGGCACGTACCTGGTGTCGACCACCAACCGGGCCGACGCCGCCCAAGCCGGCGCCGACTTCGGCGTCAACGTCATCCGGGTCGCCGAGTTCCCCGCCGACTGCACCTACAGCCACCGGCTGCCGGACGACCCGATCGTCTTCCCCGGGCTGCCGGGGGCGTCGCACATGCACAGCTTCTTCGGCAGCACGGTGACGAACGCCAGGACCACCCTTCCCGACCTGGTCAACTCGCCGACCACCTGCAACCCGCGGGTGGACGTCTCGTCGTACTGGGTGCCGACCCTGTACCAGGACAACGTCGCTGTGGAACCGGCGATCGCCACGTTCTACTACCTGGGCGAGGGCGTACGCGCCGACGTCGTCGCGAACACCCAGCCGTTCCCGCAGGGGTTGCGGCTCGTCGCCGGCAACGCGAAGGCCGCCGGGCCGAACGACAGCATCGCCCGCTGGTCCTGCCTGCACGCCGGGCACGTGCCGCCGTCGAAGGACTTCGTCAACTGCCCGTCGGGCACGATGCTGGAGTCGTACCTGGACTTCCCGCAGTGCTGGAACGGCCGGGACCTCGACTCGCCGGATCACAAGAGCCACCTGGCGTACCCGGTGAACCAGGCCTGCCCGAGCACCCACCCGGTGCACGTGCCGAAGTTGCGGCAGGTGCTGCGGTACCCGGTCACCGGCGACCCGTCGCGGTTCCGGCTGGCCTCCGGGCCGGGCTACACGATGCACGGTGACTTCTTCAACGCCTGGCCCGTGGCGGAGTTGGCCCGCCGGGTCCAGGACTGCATCCGTCCCGTGGTCAAGTGCGGTCACGACGGCCGACCGATCTGAGCGACAGGTTCACACCTCGGCGGCGGGTCCGGTCACCCGGGCCCGCCGCCCTGGGGGAAGGGAGGTCGGATGCGCCAGCCCATGGCGTCCACAGTGCTCATCGCCGTACCACTCATCGCCGTGCTGCTCGTCGCCGGCTGCGGCACCGGGCCACGGGACGCGGCCAGCACCGCCACACCACCCGCTGCCGCGCCGTCGGTGACGACCGCACCAACACCCACGGGTACGGCTGGATCGTTCAACCCCACCGACATCGCCTGGCTGCAATTGACGGTGGCGATGACCGAACGCCTGCTGCCCGTCCTCGATCTGGTGCCGACGCGGACCACCGACCCGGCCTGGCGGCGGACGGCCGCCCACCTCGCGGCCACCCAACGCGCCCAGCTGGACCGCGCCCACCGACTGTTGGTCGAGGCCGCGGCCCCGACGACGAATCCGCACGAGGGGCACGACATGCCGGGCATGGTCACCCCGGCGGAGATGACCGCGCTGCGGTCGGCCACCGGGACACCGTTTAACCGCCTGCTCGCCGGGCACCTGCGGGCACACCTGGCGCAGTCGGTTCGGGTCGCCGCCGCCGAGCAGCAGAGCGGAGTCCAGCCGGCGGCCGTCGCGTTGGCCGCGGCCGTGGCCCGCAACGGCACGGCGGACCTCGAACGCCTCGATCACCTCGACTCCGCGTAGCCGCACCGGTGTCGGCCGGCGCTCGGGTCGGTAAACAGCCACGAACTGTCCCGGCCCGCACTCCGGTCCCCTGCCCCCGTTGATCGACAGGTTGCCGTCATCGCACCTGACGTGGCGCGACACCACCTCTTCCTCACCGCTCGAAGGACGGACCAGCGGAGAGGGCGAGCTCTCGGCCTGGCCAGCGGGAACGGAGTCTGCGGTCGTGGCTGGCGACGACGATGGCACCCGGGCCGGCGCCCAGGGCCTCCTCCAGCTCGTCGCAGAGCGTCGGCGAGAGGTGGTTGGTGGGCTCGTCGAGCAATAGCAGCTCCGGCGGGTCGGCGACGAGCACCGCGAGGGCGAGCCGGCGGCGCTGTCCGACCGACAGGTCGGCCACCGGGCGGTCGATGTCCACCGCGGCGAGCAGCCCGAGCGACGACAGCGGTACGACAGCGGCCCGCTCTACGCCGACGACCGCGTCGAAGACCTGCCGGGCCGTCCGCCGCGCGTCCGCGAAGACGGTGTCCTGGGCGAGCAGGCCGACCCGCAGCTCCGGTCGTCGCCAGAGCGCTCCGGCACCGGCCAACTCGCCGGCGAGCACGGCGAGCAGAGTCGACTTGCCCGTGCCGTTGGGGCCGGTCACCAACAGCCGGTCGCAGGACCTGAGCTCCAGGTGCGCCACCCGCAGTCGGCCGGGAACCTCCAGCCGGTCCGCCGTGACGATGGCCCCGTCGCTGTCGCCGACGGCGAGCACCGGCACGTGAAAGCGCAACGGCTCCGACGGCACCGGAACGGGGTCGCGCTCGATCGTCTCCAGTCGACGGGCGGCGTCGCGGACGCGACGGGAGATCTGGTTCTGGACGCGGCCGGCGGTGTGCCCGTACCCCATCTTTTCGCTGTCGCGCGGGCCCCGGCCGTGGGCGACCTGGTGCCCGGTCACGGCGGCGGCCTCGCGCAGGTCGGCGAGGAGCGCCTGCTCGTCGTCGTAGCGCCGACGCCACCGTTGCGCCTCGGCGCGCTTCGCCGTCAGGTATGCGGTGTAGCCGCCGCCGAAACGGACCGGCCCGTCGACCGCCGGGTCCAGGTCGATGAGATCGGTGCAGACCGCGTCCAGGAACGCGCGGTCGTGACTGGCCACCACTACCGCCCCGGGCATGGCACGGAGCTGGTCCTCGCAGAACGCCGCAGCCGCGTCGTCGAGGTGGTTGGTGGGCTCGTCGAGCAGCAGCGCGCTCGGCCGGCGGATCAGCATCGCCGCGAGGGCGAGTCGGCCACGTTGTCCGCCGGAGAGCGCACCCAACGCCCGGTCGTGGGGCAGCCCTCCGAGGCCGAGGCCGTCGAGGACCGTCCGGGCCCGCCGGTCGGCGTCCCAGGCGTCGCGGTCCTGCGCCCGCTCCAGCACCTCGCCGTACGCGGCCAGCAGCCGGTCGTGCTGCTCGGCGCCCTTCGGCGGGTCGGCGAGCGCGACGCCGATCCGGTCCAGCTCGGCGAGGTCGGCGCGAGCCTCGCGCAGCGCGTCGTCGAGGACGGCGGCGATGGTGGTGGATGCCGCCAACGGCAGCTCCTGGTGCAGGAAGCCAACGTCCGGTGGGCGCGTGACGGCACCGGAGTCGGGTACGTCGACGCCGGCCAGGACCCGCAGCAGGGTCGTCTTGCCGGTGCCGTTCTCACCGATCAGGCCGATCCGGTGGCCGGGCGCGGCGGTCAGGGAGAGGCCGTCGAGCACCCGGCGGTCGCCACGGACCCGTACGAGGTCATGGGCGATGAGAGCAGGTCGAACAGACATGGGGAACCTCGGAGAACGACGATCCGGGGCGCACACGGGCACCACGGTGGGAGCAGGGCATGACGACGAAGGCCGCGGCGACAGCGGCGCGATCACGCGCCCGTCGGCGGCCGGTCCGGGTGCTCACCCGGAGATGTCGTCGTCACCTGCCACGTCTGCTCCGATCTCCGGCAACTCGGGCGCAAGAATAACGCGGCGGTCGCTGACCAGATCCTGACGCGATCAGGCCGCTCGGGCACCCGCCCGCAGCGAGTCGATGGTGAGGTCGAGGACGGCTTCGAGGTGGTCGATCTTTCCGGTGGAGAGCAGCAGCAGCACACCGCCCTGGATGCCGGCGAGTAGTGCCGCGGCGGCCCGGTCGGCGTCGAGGTCGGGGGCGATGTCGCCGGTCGACTGCATGTGCCGGATGCCCTCGGTGATCGCCTTCTGCCAGCGCCACATGAGCCCGGTCACGATCGCCTGCGCGCCGGGCGCCCGCCGGCCCGTCTGGCCGAGCAGACCGTTGAGGGGGCACTTCACCCCCTGCGCGAGGTATCGCTCGATCAGTCGGTCGCGCCACGCGAGCCAGGCCGGCCAGGACGTCAGGTTGCTGAGCATCGGCTCCTGGTCGATGAGCACCTGGTCCGCCTCGTGCTGGGCCACCGCGAGGAGCAACCCCTCCTTCCCGTCGGGGAAGTAGTGAAAGAGTTGGCCCTTGCTGGTGCCGGTGTGGGCCATCACGTCCTCGAGGCGTACCTCGTCGACGCCGCGCTCGCGGATCTCGGCGGCCGCGCCGGCGACGATCCGCGCCCGGGTCGCCTCGCCCTTGCGGGTCAACGCCCGTGTCATGAAACCTCCTGATCTGGACCTGCGGTCCGACCCTACCTCGGCTTTTGGACTTGCAGGTCCATTTTTGCCGAGCAAAGGTCGGGAACGCCCGGCCCACAGCGGGCCGACACCACGATCGGGAGGACGCAACGATGAACCACTACTACCTGCTCGGGCGGTCCGGTCTGCGGGTGAGCCGGCTGGCGCTCGGCACGATGAACTTCGGCGTCGACGGCTTCCACGCCGCGTACGGCAAGACCGAGGAGGAGGCCGAGCCGATCTTCCGGCAGTACCTGGAGGCGGGCGGGAACTTCATCGACACGGCGGACTTCTACACCGCCGGGGAGAGCGAGAAGATCCTCGGCCGCCTGATCGACCGGGCCGGCGTACGCGAGCGGCTCGTGCTCACCAGCAAGGCCACCAACACCGTCGACCCGACCGACCCGAACGCCAGCGGCAACGGTCGCAAGCACATCATGCGGGCCGTGGAAGCGTCGCTGCGCCGGCTCGGCACCGACTACATCGACCTGTACCTGCTGCACACCTGGGACCGGATCACCCCGGTCGAGGAGGTCGTGCACACCCTCGACGACCTGGTGCGCTCCGGCAAGATCCGGTACGCCGGGCTCTCCGACGTACCAGCCTGGTACGCGGCTCGGGCGCAGAGCTACGCCGAGGCGCACGGGCTGGCCCCGATGATCAACGTGCAGCTGCCGTACTCCCTGGTCAGCCGTGACATCGAGGCGGAGCACGTGACGATGGCCCAGGCCCTGGGCATGGGGCTCACCGCGTGGAGCCCGATCGGCGGGGGTCTGCTCAGCGGCAAGTACCGGCGGACCAGCGAGGGCATGAGCGGAACCGGCCGTCTGACGAACCCCGACGCCGCGGGTCGGGAGATCAGCCCCAGCGACTGGCAGGTGATCGAGGCGTTGGAGAGCGTGGCCGCCGATCTGGGTCGCAGCATGGCGCAGGTGGCGATCAACTGGGTGGCCACCCAGCCAGCGGTCGGCTCGGTGGTCATCGGGGCGAGCAGCCCCGAACAGCTCGCCAGCAACTTCGGGGCGCTCGATTTCGAGATCCCGGCCGACGCCCGCCGCCGGCTCGACGAGGCCAGCGCCCCGAAGGTCCCGCTGCTCTACTCCATGTTCACAGCGCAGTACCAGTCCTGGGTGGTGAGCCCCGGCCTCGGCATCGGCGACAAGCCGGCCGGCTACGCCCCTCAGGTGTTCAACGGCGCCGCCTCGCCCTCGTAGAGCGCGACGTACCGCCGACGCCACTCGTCGCCGTCGACGCCGAGGTTGAGGGTGTTGTGTTCGACGCCCAAGCCCTCCGGCAGGGCGCACACCCGCAGCGGCACCCCGTTCGCGTCGGCGATCCGGCGCGGCACCTGGACCGCCGCCCTGAGGTCCACCACAGCATCGAGAGGGCTGATCGCGACCGCCGCGGTCCGCAGACCGGTCCGCCGGGGCGGATTCGGCAGCGTACGCGCGATCGTCAGGTACTGGGTGACGGCGGCCAGGGAGTATCCGCGCGACGTGACGCGGTCGGGGAGGACGCGGCGCCCGTACAACACGATGAGCGGCCTGACCGCGTAGGCCGGCGCCTGCCGCGGGTTCGGGCCGAAGAACGGCGAGAGCAACAACAGATGCCGTACGACGTTGCCGGGCACCTGGGCCAGCCAGGCGGCCAGCACGGCGCCGCCGGAGATCCCCACGACGCCTACCTCGTCTCCCAGAGCCGCAGCGACGGCCCAGCCCTGCGCGGCGTACGTCGTCAGCTCACCGGCCTCGACCCGGTGGTGGGCCCTCCGGTCGACGGTCCCGTGCTGGGGAGCCCGGGGAATCCAGACGTTGTACCCCCGGTCGAAGAACTCCTCGGCCAGCCCCGCGTACTGCTCGGGCGCGAGGGTGTACCCGTGCAGCAACAGCACGGCCCGGCCGGTACGGGAACCGTGGCTCAGCAGGCGGCTGCGCGACTCCGGCCGGATCTCCGGATCGGCGGCCTCGGCGGCGATGATGGCCTCGGCGGCACGGGTGGCCGTGTCGAAGTCGAGCGGCCGGGCCGGCGCGACCCGTAGCCCTCGGCGGCCCAGCGGCCAGAGATAGAGCCCGGCGACCGCCGCTCCGACGAGCGCCAACCCGCCGACGAGAAGCGCGATGATCTCCGGCATGGTCAGATGCTGACAGGGGCCACGCTCGACGCTGGCCGAGGGGGTGCGCCCGGGTGACCGGGGGCGCATCCGGTCAGCTATTCCTGGCTGTTCGGCGGCGCGAAGACGACCCGGGAGCGCAACTGCCGGAAGCCGGTCCGCTCCAGCTCCGCCAGCACCGCCACGCGGTGGGAATCGACGTCGGCGATGACCTCGCGGGCACCGCCGGCGGCCAGCACCCGGACGGCTTCGGCCAGCAGCTCGGGCCGCGCCGCTTCGTCGAGCAGGCCGAGATAGGCGAGCAGTGGGAAGCAGGCATCGCCGGCCGTTCCGGCCAGGCCCACCGGCTTACCGGCGTCCACCGCGACGCGCCACTCCTCGGTGGCGTCGCCCAGCCAGGCCAGCGGGTCGGTGGCCAGGTCGACGCCCCCGACCGCTAGTGCGTTCTCGACGCCGGTCAGTACGTCCGGCTCGGCGATCCGGGCGACCAGGGCGTTGATCTCAGCCGCGTCGACGGGCGGACGGAAGTCATACCGGCCGGACGACGCGGGCAGGGGTGTGCCGGTCCAGGAGCAGCGGAGCCGCTCGCCCCGCTCGACCAGGCCGGCGAGCCGGGCGGCCTCCATGGGCGCCCGCACCACGGCCAGCACCTCGGGTCTGCGTCGCCAGTGCGCCGGCAGCGCGGCGTAGTACAGACCGGGACCGCCCAGCGCCTCGTGGGCGGCGCGCAGCAGCTCGGCGCCCACCTCCGGCTCGGCGTCCAGGTCGAACCGTTCCAACCACGGGGCGCCGATGGCACCCGGCGGGAGGACCCAGGCGGCCCGGCCCACCAACCGGCCGGCGCGCAACGCGACCCAGGTGGTCTCGGGCCGGTAGCCACCGCCGGCGATCCCGTCGGCGTACGCGACCTGGCGCAGTTGGGGCAGCGGATCGGGCATGGAGTCGAACAGGTTTTCCTCGCCCGCGACGAGCGGGCGGATGACGAGATCAGTCATGGCTGGGTCCTCCGGGAAGCGCGCGCCCCGGATCAGATCCGCGCGGACGCCGGAGCGCGGAGGGGGCGCAGAACATCGGACATTGTTCTGACCTCCTTCCAGCTCGACGGCGTGCCCGACGACCATACGCGGGCTGGTCGCTGGTTCGCAATGGATCGTCACAGCGTCGGGTTGGTCTCCGACCCACGCTTGTGTGCCCGCTGGTCGAACACGGTGATGGCGGCCAGGATCACCGCCGCGAGGGCCGCCACGGCGACCGGCGGGAGCAGCACCATCGCCGGGGCCACCACGACCAGCGCCAGGACGCCGAAGTACAGCACCCGACACCGCGGCGTGGTGTTGCTCGCCCGCTCCAGGGTGCTGCGCCCGATCAGGAACAGCACCGGGCCGCCGAAGATGATGGCCACCAGAGCCCAGTCGATCGGCGGGTGCGGATCCTCGATGACCTGCCCGAAGCCGACGGCGGTGCAGATGATGCCACCGACGATCAACAGCAGGCTGTAGCTCGCCCACCGGGACAGCTGGACCCCCTCGCCGCTCGGGGTCGACGCACGGCCGGACCTGACGTGGTAGAAGTAGATCCGCCAGAACGAGACGACCGCCACGAACGAGGCGACGAGGGTGATGGTTCCCGCGGTCGAGAAGCCCGGGAAGCTGACTGCGGCGCCGGCTTCGAGCACCACCTCGGCGAGAGCGATCATGAAGAACTGGTTGTACCGCTCGGCGAGATGCTCCTGCGAGACGGTGACCCCCAGGCTGTTGAGCGGTCTCCCGCCCATGCGGGGAAGGGGGTAGGTGGTGGCGGCGCCGATCATCTCGATGGCGAGGGCGATGGTCCAGAAGATGCCTCGACCGAGACCACCACTGATGGCGCCGCTGATCCAGAGCACGCTGGACGCCAGGTGCCAGGTCAGCACCCGGAGCGAGAACGTGTGCACCGGGTGGCCCCGCAGGGCGAACGCCAGGAAGAGTGGTCGGCCGACCTGGATGATCACGTAGGTGCAGGCGAAGACGACGCCGCGTTGGCCGAAGGCCTGCGGCAACGTCACAGCCAGCACCAGTGTGCCGAACATCGTGGCCAGCAGGACGGCCTGCAGATCGGAGCGTCGGGGGTCGTAGGTGCTCGCCAGCAGGGCGTTGAGCGACCAGATCATCCACATCGCCGTGAAGAAGAGGACGGTCTGGCCCGCCTCGGACAGCAGCGTGTGCCGGACGATGGTGAGGTCGTCCGCGACCCGCCCGGCGAGGCGGGCGAGCGCGAAGACGTAGACGATGTCGAACAGCAGTTCCAGGACGGTCGCCGAGCGAGGGCTCCTGCTGTCCCCGAGCCCACGAAAGAACTCGGTGCGCCTCAGCACGGACGGCGAGACAGCTCAGCCGGCCAGGGCCGCCGGCACGGGCACGCCACTGTGGTGACGCTGTTCCGCTGCCATCGTCCCCCGAGCCTCCTTCACCGACCGGGCCCGCCTGAACCCCTATCCGCGTACTTTATCCATCTTTATCGGGCCCTCGTCGCTGATGGCGGATACCGGGCCGGTCAGACCGCCCGGGCCACGCAGATCCTGGCGTCCAGGCGTGGACCAGCCTCGTAGATCATGTAGCCCACGCCGCCGTCGGTGCCGAAGCTCGGCGACGCAACCCGACCGTTGTCGGAGGCGATCGGGCTGTGGAACACCCCGAGATGCACCTCCCGGTCGAAGCCGTTGCCGACCTCGGTGAGGTGCATCCGCCCGTCACCACCGTGGTAGACGACGTACGCGGTGCCGTTGCGGGTGAGCAGGTGCGGTGCGGAGATGTCGCTCAGGCCGTCGCCGGCCGGCGAGATCAGCGGCTGCGGCGCGAACTGCCACTGGTCCCAGCCGTTCGGCGACCAACCCCAGAAGATCTTCCGGGTGCCGGGCCGCACGGTGTGCGCTCCCATGTAGAGCATCACGTACTTGTTGGCCAGCCCGGTCACCCGGTGCTCGAAGACCCGGGCGTACGACGTCTCGGTGGTGTTCGGTACGAGCCTGGTGCTCAGGATCGGCGTCTCGTCGCTGAAGGTGATGCCGTCTCGGGACCGGGCCACCCGGGTGGTGGTGTTCTCCCCGTGGAAGTAGAGGAAGAACTCCCTGCTGGAGGCGTTCCAGACGACGTGCGGCGACGAGACGTGGCTGACCGTCGCGCTCGGGAGCACCCGGTCGACGATGGGGTTGCCGGGGTGCTCGGTGTAGGGGCCTTCCAGCCGGTCGGCGTAGGCGAGGCAGATCCCGCCGGGGGCGTCGTGCGGGGCGTAGTAGAGGTAGTAGCGCCCCTTCGCGCCGGTGATCTTGTCGTAGACCCCGCGTACGCAGGGAAAGATCGTTTCGCCGGTGGGGTTGTACGCCAGTGGGCTGTCGAACGCGTCGCGGACGTACCGGTAGCTGGGGAAACCGGCCGGCCCGGCCAGTGCCGGTGTGCCCTGGAGCAGGGTGCCGGCGCCGCCGGCGGCGGAGGCGGCGCCGAGCAGCGCCGCACCGCGCAACAGCCCTCGTCGGCTCAGCTCGCCGGGTCGGCCGGCGGGCGGATTCGGGTACGCGTGTGCCATCTGGTGTCTCCGATCGTGAGGGGACGCTCGTCGATCGCGGAGCGTGGGTGGTGGCGCGGCGGCGGCCGGGAGGCACGGACGAGGACGCAGCCAGCGTCACTGTGGGTGATCTGACTGCCTGGCCGGTGACCCGGGGTCGTCATCGACGAGTCTGGCCGGGTCCGCAGTCGACCGTCAAGGTGCTAATACGAATTATCGAGCGGCTTTCGTCGACAGAACTTCTCTGCCCGAAGGTCTTGACGGCGGCGCCGGGTGCGCCGCACCATTTCACCTCACCGACGCTAATGCGTATTACCCCGGTAACGATTGGACACGGAACGTGACTGGTTCGCGCAGGCGAGTCACCCAGCACGACATCGCCCGGATGACCGGCGTCAGCCAGGCGACCGTCTCGCTGGTGCTCAACGGCCGCGACGACGGCAACGTCAGGATCGCCCCGGAAACCCGGGAGCGGGTCCTGCACGCCATCCGCACCACCGGTTACGTCGCCGACCCGGTCGCCCGCCGGCTCGCCGCACGGCACAACCGCATCCTCGGTGTGTTCACCTACGAGCCGGTCTTTCCGACCGGCACCGGCGACTTCTACCACCCGTTCCTGGTCGGCATCGAGGAGTGTGCCGAGCGGCTCGGCTGTGACCTGCTGCTGCTCACCAGCGCCCCGGTGGTGGCGGGCGGCCGGCGGCGGATCTTCCACGACGACAACCGGCTCCGCCTGGCCGACGGTTGCGTCCTGCTCGGTCGGTCGCTGGACCGTGACGAGCTGACCCGGCTGGTCACCGAGGGCCAGCCGTTCGTGTCGGTCGGCCGCCGCGACGACGCGGGCGGGCCGGTGCCGTACGTCGGCGCCGACTACCCGACCGCCACCGCCACCGTGGTACGCCGCGCGCTGGCCGCGGGTCACACCGCGCTCGCCTATCTGGGTCAGGGCGCCGGCCCCGAGTCGCACGCCGACCGGATGCGCGGCTTCCGGGCCGCGCTCGACGAGGCCGGACACACGCTGCGGCACCTGCCGACCACCGACCGCTCCCCCGCCGAACTACTCGACGCCCTGCTCGCGGCGGGCGTCACGGCGGCGGTGGTCGAGGAGTACGCCGACGGTGTGGCCATCGCCCAACTCGCCCGCGAACGGGGGCTGGACATCCCCGGTGATCTGTCCATCCTGGCGCTCGGCGACCCGACCCGACCGGCCAGCACCGACATCGACTTCACCGGCTTCCGCATCCCCCGCCGGGAAATGGGGTGGCAGTCCGTCGAGGTGTTGACCGGGCTGCTGGAGGCGGACCCGGAAACCGTGCCGCAGCGGCTGGTGCCCTGCCAGCCCGTCGACGGCGCCACCCTCGCGCCGCCGAAGGCGACCCCGTGAAAGGACAGCTCTTGCCAGAGATGCAGGCCGAAGTTCTGATCGTCGGCGGCGGACTCGGTGGCGTCGCCGCGGCCCTCGCCGCGCTACGCGCCGGCCGTTCGGTGGTGCTCAGCGAGGAGTACGACTGGCTCGGCGGTCAGCTCACCAGCCAGGCCGTACCGCCCGACGAGCACTCCTGGGTCGAGCAGTTCGGTGTCACCGCCAGCTACCGCAGGCTGCGCGACGGCATCCGGGACTACTACCGCGCCTACTACCCGCTCACCGACCGGGCCCGCCAGGCCACCGCGCTCAACCCGGGGGCCGGGCACGTGAGCCGGCTCTGCCACGAGCCACGGGTCGCGGTGGCGGTGCTGGAGGCGATGCTCGCGCCGTACCGGGGAGCCGGCCGGCTGCGGCTGCTCCAGCCGTACCTGCCGGTCGGGGCCGACACCGACGGCGACCGGGTGACCGGGGTGACCCTGGCGCACCGGGACAGCGGCGAACAGGTGCATGTCGTCGCACCGTACGTGCTGGACGCCACCGAGACCGGCGAACTGCTGCCGTTGACCGGCACCGAGTACGTCACCGGCTTCGAGTCGCGGGGCGAGACCGGTGAGCCGAGCGCGCCGGACGAGGCGCAGCCGGAGAACATGCAGGCGTTCTCGGTCTGCTTCGCGGTCGACCACGTCGACGGTGACCACACCATCGACCGGCCGGCCCGGTACGACTTCTGGCGGGCGTACCAACCGCCGTTCTGGGGCGACCGGATGCTCTCCTTCCGCTCACCCAACCCGCGCACGTTGGAGATCTCCGAGCGCAGCTTCACCCCCAACCCGGACGACGACCCGTGGTTGGTGATGGCCGACCAACGGCTGAGTCCGGGCGACGGCAACCTGTGGACGTTCCGCCGGATCGCCGCTCGGCGCAGCTTCGTCCCGGGCAGCTACGACAGCGACATCTGCCTGGTCAACTGGCCGATGATCGACTACTTCGAACAGCCGCTGATCGACGTGCCGGACCCCGCCCACCAGATCGCCGCGGCCCGGGAACTCTCCCTGTCGGTGCTCTACTGGCTGCAGACCGAGGCGCCCCGCGCCGACGGCGGGACCGGCTTCCCCGGGCTGCGACTGCGCGGTGACGTCACCGGCACCGGCGGCATCAGCACCGGCGGCGACGTCGCGCACAGCGGTCTGGCCCAGGCCCCGTACATCCGTGAGGCGCGGCGCATCCGCGCCGAGTACACGGTCGTCGAGCAGGACCTCTCCCTGGCGGTACGCGGAGACAAGGGCGCGGCCAGCTACCCGGACGCGGTCGGCGTCGGCATGTACCGGATCGACCTGCACCCGTCCACGGGCGGGGACAACTACGTCGACGTGGCCTCGTGCCCCTTCGAGATCCCACTCGGCGCACTGATCCCCCGACGGGTGGAGAACCTGCTGCCCGCCGGGAAGAACATCGGCACCACCCACATCACCAACGGTTCGTACCGCCTGCACCCCGTGGAGTGGAACATCGGCGAGGTCGCCGGTCTGCTCGCGGACTTCTGCCTGGCCCGCCGGGTCACTCCCCGCGCGGTGCGTTACACCCCCGGCCTACTGGCCGAATTCCAGAACCGCCTCGCCGACGAGGGCGTCGAGCTGCGCTGGCCCGACATCGCCGGCTACTGAGGGAGAACCCTGATGAGGAAACGGTTGACGGCCGTCGTCGCGCTCGCCGCGATGCTCGGCCTGAGCGCGTGCGGCGGCGGCGACAGCGCCGACTCCGACGGCCCGGTCTCGCTGCGGATGACCACCTGGTCGGCGAACGAGGCACACCTGAAGCTGTTCAACGAGATCGCGGCGGAGTACCAGAGCAGCCACCCCAACATCGCGAAGATCACGTTCGACCCGATCCCGTTCGAGAGCTACACCACCACGTTGACCACCCAGATCGCCGGCGGAAACCCGCCCGACCTGGCCTGGGTCCTGGAGAACGCGGCTCCCGACTTCGTCTCCTCCGGCGCGCTGCTGCCGTTGGACGAGACCCTGCGCAAGACCGACGGGTACGCCTTCGACGAGCTGGCGCCGGCCGCGACCAAGCTGTGGCAGGCCGACGGCAAGCTCTACGGCTACCCCTTCTCCACCTCACCGTTCGGCATTTTCGTCAACACCGACCTGGTCAAGGCCGCCGGCGCGAAGAGCCCCGCCGAGCTGATCGCCACCAACGCCTGGACCTGGGAGAACGCGGTGACCACCGCCTCGGCGGTGGCCGCCGGAACGGGCAAGGCGGGCCTGGTGGTACGGGACTTCGACTACAAGGGCTGGGACAACCTCTCCACGATCTGGACCGGCTGGGGCGCCCAGGCGTGGAGCGCGGACGGGAAGACCTGCGGCTTCAACGCCACCGAGATGGTCGACGCGATGACCTTCCTGCACCGGGCGATCTTCACCGCGAAGGCGCTGCCCGGCCCGGGTACCGCCGCCGACTTCTTCGCCGGCGAGGCCGGCATGACGATCACCCAGATCTCGCGGGCCTCGCTGCTGGAGAAGCAGAAGTTCGGTTGGGACCTGGTGCCGCTGCCGGCCGGCCCGAAGGGTGCCTACTCGGTGATCGGTCAGGGTGGCATGGGTGTGTTGAAGAAGGGCAAGCACGCCGACGCCGCCGCGGACTTCCTGGCCTTCCTCACCAATCCCGCCAACTCCGCCAAGCTGGCGCAGTTCTTCCCGCCGCCGCGTACCCCGCTGCTCACCGCCGCGACGCTGGCCAAGACCAATCCCCTGCTCAAGCCGGCGCAGTTGCAGAGCGTGGTGATCGACGGGATCGCCAACGGGGTGGTGAAGCCCAACCACACCGGGCAGGCCGAGCTGAGCCAGGCCGTGCGGTCGGCGCTGGACCCGATGTGGAAGGCCGACGCGGACGTGCGGGCCGTGCTCGACGGGGTCTGCTCGGCGATCAACCCGCTGTTGGCGAAGTAGGGGATCAGCGATGCCGGTCCTGATGGACGACGTGGCGGGTCGGGCTGAGCCCCGGCCCGCCCCGGGCGGCGCGACGGGGTCGCCGCGACGCGGGTGGTGGACCAGTCGTCGGCGTGACCAGTTGGCTGGCCTGCTCTTCGTGACCCCACAGCTGGTGGGCACGGCCCTCTTCGTGCTGCTGCCGCTGGGCCTGGTGGTCTGGTACAGCCTGCACGAGTGGAACGTGCTCGCGGACACCTTCGACTTCGTGGGCACGGAGAACTACCGCGAGCTGATCGACGACCCGAAGCTGCCGGGCGTGCTCCGGAGCACGCTGTTCTTCTCCGTGGGCCTTGTCGTGTTCAACCTCGCCCTGGCCCTGCTGCTCGCGGTCCTGCTCAACCAGCGGCTGCGCGGCACTGTGGTGTTCCGGACGCTGTTCTTCTCACCTGTGGTGGTCTCGCTTGTCGCCTGGACGATCGTCTGGGGTTTCCTGCTCCAGGACAACGGTGGCGTCAACGGGGTGGCCGGCGCGGTCGGCCTGGACGGCCCCAACTGGCTACGCGGCGAGTGGACCGCGCTGCTGTCGGTGATCGTCGTCCAGGTGGTCAAGAACGTCGGCCTCAACATGGTGCTGTTCCTCGCCGCGTTGCAGGGCGTCCCCGCCGAACTCTACGAGGCGGCCCGGGTCGAGGGCGCGAGCCGGTGGACCCAGTTCCGTCGGATCACCGTGCCCCTGATCAGCCCGACCATCCTGCTGACCTCGATCATCACAGTGGTCGGCGCACTACAGGTCTTCGCCCAGATCGCCGTGCTCACCCAGGGCGGACCGGGCACCTCGACCACAGTGCTCGTCTACTACCTCTACCAGCAGGCCTTCCAGTTCCACCAGTTCGGGTACGGGTCGACGCTGTCGGTGCTGCTGTTCCTGATCGTGCTGACGCTTACCGTCGTGCAGTGGCGGATGCGCAGGAAGTGGGTCTTCCATGAACAATAGGCGGTCGTTGCGGGCCCGGGTGGCGATCTATGGGCTGATCTGCCTGCTGGCGATCCCGTTCGTCTTCCCGACCTGGTGGATGGTCACCTCGTCGTTCAAGCCGGTCAGCGACATCTTCGCGTTCCCCCCGTCGCTGATCCCCACCGAGCTGAGCTTCTCGGCGTACCGGCGGGTGTTCGAGCTGCAACCGTTCGCCCAGCAGTACCTCAACAGCGCGTACATCGCCGCGGTGGTCACCGTCGGCACCCTCGCGGTGTCGTCGCTGGCCGGCTACGCGTTCGCCCGCATCCGGTTCCGCGGTCAGCACGCGCTCTTCCTGGTGGTGCTGGTGGGCCTGCTGATCCCGAGCGAGGTGACCATCGTGCCGCTGTTTCAGATGTTCAACTCGGTCGGCCTGATCGACACCCACTGGCCGCTGATCCTGGTGCCGACGCTCGGCGCGCCCAGTGTGCTGGCCACCTTCATCATGCGGCAGTTCTTCATCACCCTGCCCAGCGAGTTGGAGGAGGCCGCCCGGGTGGACGGGCTGGGCCGGCTGGCGACCTTCTGGCGGATCGCGTTGCCGCTGGCCCGCCCGGCCCTCGGCGCGGTGGCGATCTTCACCTTCCTGCACAGCTGGAACCTGTACCTGGAGCCGATCGTCTTCCTGTCCACCCCGGAGAAGTTCACCCTGCCGCAGGCGCTTACCCAGTTCGTCGACGCGTACGGCGGCCCGATGTGGGACGTACAACTCTCGGCGGCCTCGATGACGGCGCTGCCCGTCCTTGTGGTGTTCGTCATCGCGCAACGGCAGTTCATCGAGGGCCTCGCCCACACCGGCCTGAAAGGATGATCCATCGGGTGTCGCTCCGAGCGACGAAACTGTTATCCGGGTACGGCCGGCGAGTCTCCTGAGGTGAGGCGTTGGCGGGTTTCCCCGCCACCGCAGCATTGAGTAGTGCTGCGACCACACACGAGGAGTCGAGACGATGCGCGCAACCGGCCAGGGTGAAGCGGACGCCGCGAGGGGAAACCGAGGCGCTCACGCGGACCCCCGACGCGGGTTGCTCGGCCGCCTTCCCATCGGTGCACGGCGGCTGCTGTGGCCACTCGTCGTGGCGGCAGTGGTCGCCGTACTGGTGACGGGTGTGATCGTGGTGGTGCAACCGACCGGGCCGACGCCCGCCCCGGCGGCGACGCAGGCGCTCGACACGCCGCCGCCCGCGAGCCCGCAACCCGGCGCACCCAGCCCGACCACGCCCGCCGCCACGACGAGCCCGGCGGGGGCGACCCCGACGCCGACGCCGACGGCGAAGCCGACAACCGGGCGTCCGGTCGCTCCGGCCGCCCCGGCGGTGACCTCGAAGCGCAAGGGCGTCGGGGTGTGGACCTTCGACGGTGTCAGCCAGGCGCTGGCCAACTCCGGGGCGAGTTGGTACTACACCTGGGACGTGGCCCACTCGGGCGTCACCAGCCCGACGGGCACCGAGTTCGTCCCGATGATCTGGGGGGCGAAGAGCGTCACCGCCGCCAATCTGCAACAGGCCAAGAAGAACGGCCGCCACCTGCTCGGGTTCAACGAGCCGGACCTGAAGGGTCAGGCGGAGATGACAGTCGAGCAGGCGTTGGAGCTGTGGCCGCAGTTGCAGGCCACCGGCCTTCCGCTGGGCAGCCCGGCGGTGGCCTGGGGCGGCGACCGGCCGGGCGAATGGCTCGACCGGTTCATGGCCGGGGCGAAGCAGCGCGGCTACCGTGTCGACTTCATCGCCCTGCACTGGTACGGCGGCGACTTCACCACCGCCAACGCGGTCAACCAGCTCAAGTCGTACCTCCAGGGCGTGCACGACCGGTACAAGCTGCCGATCTGGCTCACCGAGTTCGCCCTGATCGACTTCTCCAACGGCGTTCGCTTCCCCACCCAGGCACAGCAGGCCGCCTTCCTCACCGCGGCCACCCGGATGCTGGGTGGCCTGTCCTGGCTACAGCGGTACGCGTGGTTCGGCCTGCCCGCCACCGACAAGGATCAGACCGGCCTGTTCCGTACCGGCAGCACCGCGACCGCCGTGGGCCGCGCCTACCAGGCGGCGCGCTGACCTACAGCACGTCGACGTGGTCCCGCCAGGAGTGCTGCGGTTCGTACCCCAGCACCCGGCGGGCCTTGTCGATGCTGAGCAACGTCTCGTGCTCACCCAGCTCCTTACGGATCTCGACGCCCGGGTAGACCTCGGCCATCAGGCTGGCGCTGGACCGGGTCATGACGGTGTCGGCGTTGGCGATGACGAAGACGTCGGCACCGGGCTGGTCGTGCGCGAGCGCGCGCTCGACCGCCTGGGCACCGTCGCGGGCGTCGATGTAGCCCCACAGGTTCCACCGGCGCAGCTGCGGGTCGGCGTCGAACGAGGGGAACGGCGCGTAGTCCTCGACGTCCATGACGTTGGAGAAGCGCAGACCCACCATGACCAACTCCGGGTCCCACCGGCAGAAGTGCCGGGCCATCTCCTCCTCCAGGGCCTTGTTCAGCGAGTACGTCGACTCGGGCCGTGGCGCGTACTCCTCGTCGACCGGCGCGTACGGCGGCGGGGTGTCGAACGGCAGCCCGAGCACCGTCTCGCTCGACGCCCACACGACCCGCTTGATTCCGGCGGCCCGGGCGGCGGCGAACACGTTGTACGTCGCGGCGGAGTTGTTCGCGAAGGTGGTCGCGTTCGACATCAGCCCGGGGGCCGGGACCGCCGCCAGGTGCACGACCGCGTCGACGCCGCCCGCGTGCTCGTCGGCGCCCCCGGTGAACGCCTCCACCACCTGCCCGTAGTCGGTCAGGTCGACAAGCAGGAACTCGCCGTTCACGTCGCGCGGGTCACGACCGCCGGCGCGGTCCACCGCCAGCACGTCGACGCCCACGGCGCGCAGGTGGGCGACCACGGCACGGCCGAGCTTGCCGGTGGCGCCGGTGACGACGACACGCCTGGGGAGTGCGGATTCGCTCATGCTGACATCTTCTCCGGCGAGGCGCGACGCCCCGGACGTGGGTGCGGACCGACCCGCGACCGACGAATGGGCGTCAGACCCTCGGGACCTCCCGCGCCACCCCGAAGGTGAGCTGACAGAAACGGCGAGGAACTCCTCAAGCTACGAGCCGCGGCGCTGCCTGTCACCGGCACCCACCGGTTCGATCACCTGCCGGAACTCCTTCGGAAGCTGGGCCACAGCGTCCTCGAACTCGTCACGGGAAACAGCCTCACGTAGCGTGGTGAGCACCGCGCTGACCCCGGCACCGGCGAGCGCACGATCGATGGCGGGATGGTCCGCCACCCGCCGCACGAACTCGTCGAGCCCGAACGATCTGGCATGTTCCTCCCTTCTGAGCGGTGGCGGTTTACGCAAGTGATCGTCAAGCCCTCCGGGAAGCTGATAGGCGATGCTCTCAGCCTGGCCGGCGCTGATCCGATCTCCCAATGTCTCCAGCGTGGCGCGGGTGAGTGTCGCCGCCTGGTCGGTCGACACCTTTGCCCGCGTGGCCACGGCGTTGACGAAATCCTCGTACTCCACCTGATTCCCCTCTCCGGCCCGAGCGCCGAGTGAAGTGGTACCTCGACAGCCTCCTGGGACGGGGGGTGACAGTGCCTCATCCCCATCGGGCGAATCGCAGCCCCACCACGGCGACCGTGACGTACATCAACGACCACCGCCGACCTCGGCCCGCCATGCGCCCCATTCGGAGCGGAGCGGGCCGGCGGGTGCGTAACGTGCAGGGGTAAACGTTGTCGCGACGAGGAGACTTCATGTCCAAGCCACCGCTTCCCGAGGCCGCGGTCGCCATGCTCCAGAAGCCGAACCCCGCCGTCATGACCACCCTTCGCAATGGTGGCCAGCCGGTGTCCGCCGCCACCTGGTACCTGTGGGAGGACGGCCGGATCCTGGTGAACATGGACGAGAGCCGCCGCCGCCTGGAGCACGTCCGCAACGACCCGCGGGTGTCCCTCACAGTGCTCGACGAGGCCGGCTGGTACACCCACGTCAGCATCATCGGGCACGTCGCCGAGCTGCGCCCCGACGAGGGCCTGGCGGACATCGACAGGTTGTCGAAGCACTACACGGGCAACGCGTACCCACGGCGGGAACGTGCCCGGGTCAGCGCCCTGATCGAGATCGACCGCTGGCACGGTTGGGGCGCGCAGAAGGACAACAACCAGGTCGGCTGACCGGTGCCGCCTGCCCTGTCGCCCTGACGGCAGCCGTCAGGGCGACAGAGCGGGGCCGTCAGGGCGTCAGGGCGGTGGCGGACCGGGCGCCGACGCGGGTCACCAGGTAGCCGAAGGCCGCCGCGGTGAAGAACATGACGATGCCGTAGACGGCGCCCGGGATCGCCATCTGGGTGCTGTTGAGCAGCGCCGGGCTGAGCGCGATCGTGATGGCCAGGGTGCTGTTGTGGATGCCGATCTCGAACCCGGCGGCCGTCGCGGCGTTCCGGTCGACACCGGCGAGGCGCGGCACCCCGTACCCGATGGCGAGGCTGAGCAGGTTGAAGGCGAGCACGGCCAGGCCGACCGAGACGAAGTAGTCGGCGATGTTCTCCCGCTCGCCGAGCACCGCGCCGGCGATCACCGCGACGAGCACGACGACGGAGAGGATCCGGACCGGGCGGTTCAGCCGCTCGGCCAGGTGCGGCATCCGCGCCCGGATGAGCATGCCGATCGCGACCGGGACGAGCACGATGGCGAAGACCTGGAGCACCTTGTCGAACTGCAGGCCGATGCTCCTCCCGTCGGGCAGGAAGTACGCCGCCGACAGGTTGACCAGGATCGGCAGGGTGAACACGGCGAGCACCGAGTTGATGGCGGTCAGGGTGATGTTCAGGGCCACGTGCCCGCCGAACAGGTGGCTGTAGAGGTTGGCAGTGGTGCCGCCGGGTGATGCGGCCAGCAGCATCATGCCGACGGCCAGCTCGGGCGCCAGGTCGAACGCGAGGACGAGGCAGAAGCAGAGCGCCGGCAGCACCAGCACCTGGCACACCAGTGCGATGACGGCGGCTCGTGGATGGTCGGCCACCCGGCGAAAGTCCGCCATGGTCAGTCCGAGACCGAGACCGAGCATGATGATGCCGAGGGCGACGGGTAGTCCGATCAGAGTCACGGCGGAGTCCATGGCACAACATCGTTACCACCCGGTAACGCCGTCACAATCCCCCATCTGGCTGGGCGGCTCTTGACCCCGGACGGTGATCGGCTTAACTTCATCAATCAGATAAGTCTCTTTACTAATTCTGCTTGCTGTCTCGTGGGAGTGTGCCGATGCGACCATTCCGCCACCGCCGTCTCACCGCCGTCGCCGCCCTGGCGACAGTGCTGGTCACCGCCGCTCCACCCACCGCCGCCAGCGCCGGTGACAACCACCAGCACCGCACCGGTTACCACCGGGTCGGCTACTTCACCCAGTGGGGCATCTACGGCCGGGCCTTCCCGGTCAAGAAACTCGAAACGTCCGGAGCGGCGAGCCGCCTCACCCACCTCAACTACGCCTTCGGCAACGTCAGCGAGGACGGCCGGTGCTACGTGGACGGCGGGCCGGGTGAGGGCGACGCCTGGGCCGACTACCAGCGCCCCGTCCCGGCCGAGGAGAGCGTCGACGGTGTCGCGGACGCCCCGGGTCAGGCGCTCAACGGCAACTTCGGCCAGCTCGCCAAGCTCAAGGCCAAGCACCCCAAGCTGAAGGTGCTGATCTCACTGGGCGGTTGGAGCTGGTCGACGTACTTCTCGAACGCCGCCCGCACCGACGCCTCCCGCAAGGCGTTCGTCACGTCCTGCATCGACCTCTACCTCAAGGGGAACCTGCCCGGCGGCGACGGCGCCGCCGGCGGCCCGGGCGCCGCAGCCGGCGTCTTCGACGGCATCGACCTCGACTGGGAGTGGCCCAACTGGGAGGGTGAGCCCGGCAACGTCATCCGCCCGGAGGACCGGCAGAACTTCACCAAGCTGCTCGCCGAGTTCCGCCGGCAGCTCGACGGGTACGGGCGCACGACCCGCGCGCACCACCCGCTGACCGCGTTCCTGCCGGCCAGCCCGGCCACCATGGACGCCGGCTACGAGGGTCGCAAGATCTTCAAGTACCTGGACTTCGCCACCGTGCAGGGGTACGACTTCCACGGCGGCTGGGACGCGCGGGCCAACCAGCAGTCGGCGCTTCGCGTCCCGACGGGCGCCCCGGACAACCCGGACTTCTCCGTCGAGGTGGCCATCGACGGGTGGATCGCCCGTGGCGCGCCGAGGGACAAGCTCGTCCTCGGCATCCCCTACTACGGTCGCGGCTGGACCGGCATCACCGGCGGCGGCAACGGCCTGTTCCAGCCGGCCACCGGGCCCGCTCCGGCCACCTTCGAGGCCGGGTACGAGGACTACAAGTTGCTGAAGACCCTGGCCGGTAACGGCTACACAGTGCACCGCGACCTGCGCGCCGGGCACGCCTGGTTGTTCGACGGTACGACGCTCTGGACGTACGACGATCCGGCTGTCGTGTTGCAGAAGACGCTCTACATCCGACGGGCCGGCCTGGCCGGCGCCATGATCTGGTCGCTCGACGGCGACGACGACAACGCCACGCTGACCAAGACGATCGGCCTCGGCCTGACCACCTGGTAGCCGTACGTGTGCCACCCGGCCCGTCGCCGGCCGACCTCTCGGCCGGCGGCGGGCCGTCTACTTCTTCGAAGGTGTAACCGCGCGCACCGCGGCCTCGATGAGCGCGGTCACCTGGTCCATGTCCCGAGCCCGGTGTACGTCCACCTCGGCCGACCATCCGTCGGGCCGGGTGAGCTTCACCGTCACATCATCGCGGCGGTGGGTCAGCCAACCGGCGATCGACTGCACCAGCACCATGGCGGTGCCCGCGTCGCCGGCCGCCACCCGCAGCACGTCCGGGCGGTCCGCCGACATTCCCTCGGGGGCCGTCGTGGTCACCCCCTCCCGCAGCCGCTCCTCGGCGCGCAGCCAGGACGCCAGCGACCGCCGAGCATCGGCGGACGGAAGATCCGGATCGACCGAGAGCGTGATCATCTCCGGCACGTCTCCTCCTCCCAGACGACGACAAGCCCACGCCACCATCCTGCCAGTCCGCGTCGGGACCGGCACGCCGCGTAGTCAACAATATCGATCAACCCTTGACCGCCGTATCGGCGGTTCATAGGCTCCGGCCACTGCGAGGTTGTTCCCGAGAGGGGAAACACGACTCATGGCCCCATCGATGCGTCCGTTCCGGATGGCCCCCGCCAGGCGGCTGGCGAGTGCCGCCACGATCACGCTCCTGCTCGGCATGACTCCCCTGCTCGGCGGCACACCGGCCGCGAGCGCCGCCCAGCCCTCCCGGTGCAGCGACGACCCGACCGCCCGGTTGAGCACGGTGCCCACTCCGGAGAATGTGCTCGGCTTCCCGCTCGGCGCGGGACAGGAGCGGGTCGTCACCAACGACGAGGTCCGGACCTACCTCGGAGCCGTCGATCGTGCCTCCAACCGGGTCGTCACCGGCGTGATGACCACGAGCGTGCTCGGCCAGCCGTTGCCGTACGCGGTGGTGTCCAACGAACGCCATGTGCGGCCCGCCGCGCTACGCGAGATCGCCGACGACGTCCGGGACCTACGCGACCCACGGCGGACCAGCGCGCGGACGGCCGCCCGGACGGCGAAGGACAGCCCGGCCATCGTCTGGGTCACCGCGAACGTGCACGGCGGCGAGAAGAGCGGCGCCGACGCGGCCCTCAAGACGTTGTACGAGTTGGCGGCGGGCCTGTCCTGCGCGGTCGCCCAGCGCAACGACAACCTGGTCACCATCATCGTCCCCACCCAGAACCCGGACGGCCGCGACGCGACCCGTCGGCAGAACGAGTTCGGCTTCGACCTGAACCGGGACTGGTTCGCCCGCACCCAGCAGGAGACCGACGGCAAGCTCGAACTGCTGCGCCGCTACCCGCCGCAGGTCTTCGTCGACGCACACGAGATGGGCGGCCGGCAGTACTTCTTCCCGCCCAACGCCGACCCGATCCACCACGAGATCGCCGGTGAGGCGGTGGACTGGATCAACCGGATCGGCGAGGCAAACAAGGCCGGCTTCGGCTTCAACGGGGCCTGCGACGAGACCGCCTTCACCGAGTGCTACTTCAACTACGACACGTACGACATGTTCTTCATGGGCTACGGCGACACCGTGCCGACCACCGGCTTCGGCGCGGCCGGCATGACGTACGAGAAGGGCAGCGCGTCGGCCGTGGCCGACCGGGTCCAGCAGCAGTTCCACACCCAGTGGTCGACGCTCGGCTGGGCCGCCGCGAACAAGCGCGAGGTGCTGGACGGCTACTTCGACATCTGGACCGACGCGCTCGCCCAGGGCAGGGCTGGCACCCTCGAACCGAACGAGGTGGTGCAGCCCACCAACGAGGTCCAGTTCCCGGTGCCGGACCTCACCATCCGCTCGTACTTCCTGCTGCCCGACCGGCAACTCGCCGACGTCCGCCAACTCGTCGAGCGGCTGCGCCGGATGGACGTCGAGGTGTACGAGGTGCAGAAGGCCACCCGGGTGCCCACCGCCCGGGTCTTCGGCGGGCGCAGCGCCACCAACGTGACGGTGCCCAAGGGCGCGTACTGGATCCCGATGGACCAGCCGCAGAAGCACTGGATCCAGGCGATCATGGGCGAGGACCCGTACGTCCCGTTCCCGTACTTCTACGACGTGTCGTCCTGGAGCAACCCACTGCTCATGGGCATCAACACCATCTACACCGGAGACACCGTCCGGCCGAGAGCCGAACTGGTCCGCAAGGTCTCCGGCGGTCGCACCGGCGCGGCGTGGCCCTGGGGCTCGTACACGTACCCGCTCGACTCGGCCGCCGCCGCGGAGTTCACCTTCACTCTGCTCGGCCGTGGCGTGCCCCTGGTCCGCGACCTCACGACCAGCACTGTCGCCATCCCGGCAGGCACTGTGAGCCGGACCGTGGACGGGCTGGCCCAATCCCTGGGGGTCACCCTCACCCCGGGCGGTAAGCCCGCCGGCACCCGCCTCGACCTGCCGGACGTGGGGTTGTTCCAGGGCACCGGCATCTCCACCACCTCCGGCTCGCACGGCGAGGCCCGCTACGTGCTCGGCAAGCGGTGGGGGCTCGACCTGAAACCGGTCACCACTGCCGACATCAACGACAACACCGAGGCGTTCACCGGGCGTACCGTGCTGCTGGTGCCGGACGGCAGCAGCGCCACCGGCGGTCTGACCGCCGCCGGGCAGGCCAACCTGCGCGACTGGATCGGCCAGGGCCACACCTACCTCGGGCTGCGCAACGAGGGCACCCGCGTGGCACGTGCCGCCGGGCTCACCTCCACCACGGAGAAGACCAAGCCGGCGGACTATCTGGTGATCGGCTCGCACCTGCGCGTCGATGTCGACAAGGACAGCCCGGTGGCGTTGGGTCGACCGGCGGAGGACTTCGAATTCAACAACAGCGACCCGATCCTCACCCCGAGCACCACCGGGACGAACGTGCTCACCTACCCGACGGATGACAGCTTCTGGGCCAACGGTTACACAGTCGGGGCGGAGACGCTGAAGGGCACCGCGGCCGTCGTCGACGAGCCGACCGGCGCCGGTCGGGCGGTGCTGTTCGCGTTCAATCCGCTCTTCCGCGCGTACAACGAAAATGGTCTGCACCTGGTCGCCAACGCGTTGCTCTACCCTCCGAACCCGCCGAGCGCCCGACGCACGCCGGGCACCGACGCGGCGCGCGCCAGCGCCGCCGCCGCGCCGGTGACGCCGGACCTGGGCGGCGGCTGGCGGCCGATCACCATCCAGGTGGCGGCCGGCGACCTACCCCGCACCCGGGCGATCGTCGAACGCTTCACCACCGACGCGCGGGCGTCCGCGAAGAACGGCTCGGCGTACGTCGTGATCCCGAACCCCCAGGGACTCCAGGTCGACGAACACCCGTTCGCAAGAGATCTGGTACGCGCGCTGAACGCCGCCAAGGTGCCGTTGCGGTCGGTTGTCGGCTGACGCAGCCCCGCACAGCGAAGCGCCCGTCCCCTCGGCTGGGGGCGGGCGCTTCCGTTCGTGCTAAAGGCTAGGGCTTCCGGGCGACCTCGGTGACGAAGGCCCGCCAGGCCACCGGCCCGAAGACCAGCGCCGGCCCTTCGGGGTCCTTCGAGTCCCGCACGCCCACGATGCCGGGCAGGTTGTCAGCGACCTCGACGCAGTCGCCACCGCTGGAGCCGCTGCGAGTGGACTTGCGCCACGTAGCGTCGATCAGGTCCATGACGTCACCACTTCCTTCATCAGGTCAGTTGACTGCCGTCGAGGTAGGGCCTCGTTCCGTACGGTCTCCCACTTCGACAGAAGCGTAGCCACGTCATCGTCGTTGTCGATGACCGCCCCGCCAAGCTGGTTCTCCAACTGGCCGACCCAATTGCCGTCGGCGGCCCGGGCCAGGATGAACGGACCGGTCAGCCCGGCGTGCATGCTCACGTCACACGGCACGATGTGGACACTGATGTTCGGGCGCTCGGCCAAGGTCAATAGATGGGTGATCTGTCCGACCATGACCACCCGAAAATCCTCGCCCGCCCGCCGCAACACCTCCTCCCCGATGACCGCAACGAATTGCGGGGCCTTCGGCTGAGTGAGGATCGACTGCCGGTCGAGGCGAGCCGCAAGCCGCTTGTCGACTTCCTCATCGCTGAGCGTGTCGTCGCAGCGAATGACCGCTCGGGCGTAGTACTCGGTCTGGAGCAGGCCGGGAATCAGGGATGGTTGCCAGGACCGGAGCTGAGTCGCGACACGTTCGGCGTCCAGCCACGGCAGGAACCAGGATGGCGCTCCCAGCTTCGCGACCATGCGCTCGAACAGCCCGCCGTTCTTGAACGCCCGGTCGGCGCCCTTGATGAAGTCCAACGTCAGCGCCCGCGTCTCGCTCTCCACCGCGCTGACATGGGAGGCGCTGAAGCCCGCGCCCCGGCCGAAGGCATCCTGGGTCATCCCGGAGGCCCCTCGGGCGCGGCGAATCTCGGTGACGATGAACGCGGCGAGCGGGTGCGGCAAGTCGGCCATTCGGTACTCCCCACAACTACTCACGCCGCTACCCCGGCGTGGAACGCTTCGCCAGCTCGATCCGATCCGGTGAGCTTCGCCTTAGCGTAGTTGTCTCCACAGCGGAGCGTCAGCAGCGACGCGGCTGGTGGGAGGACGACGAGGCCATGAGTTGTCGACGGTCCAGTACTCCAAGCCTGACGGCCGGATGGTCGAGTCTGAGCGTTCTTGAACGTCTCGGTCCGTTCCTGGCATCTCTAGCTCCGGATGGTATAAATATGCTTCGATGTGATCGGACGATGACGTGCCACCTCTGGACACCGCAGGCCGGCGAGTCCCAACAGAAAGGACGACGCATATGCGACGTGCCATGTTCAGCCGCCCCCTGTCGCGAACGGCCAGGCTCGTGGCCACCAGTGCGGTGATGGCGACCACGGCTGCCGCGGCGGCAATCGCCATCACCGCTACCGCCGGCCCAGCTGCTGCCGCCACCAGCCAGTTCAGAGGCATGAACTGGGCTCAACTGGGTGACAACTTCAGCACCAGCCCGCTCGTCGTGCAGGGCCTGAGCCAGTCCGACAGCTACGCGACAGTGCAGGCCAAGGCCAACGCCCTCTACGACGACATGGCCTCCACCATGGGGATCAACACCGTCCGGCTGCCCATCAACACTCAGACAGTGGCCAACACCACCTGGTGGAACGCCTACCGGGGCGCCATTGACGCCGCCACTGCCCGTGGATTCAAGGTCATCCTCGCCTTCTGGACGGACCATAACTCCGGCGCGAGGATCGCGAACCTCGCCGCGTGGAACACGATGTGGTCCAGCGTGACCAGCGCCTACGGCTCCAACACCAACGTGTACTTCGAGCCAATGAACGAGCCGGGCGGTTACAGCTCGGCACAGTGGCGCGACATCGCAGCCACCTGGCTCAGCACCCACTACTCGGCCGTGCCCAGCCGGGTGCTCATCGGCGGCACCGGCGCAAGCCAGGACCTGCGCGACGTCTGCAACGACAGCCGGTTCAACGGCACGCTGCTGTCCTTCCACCACTACGCTTTCTTCTACGGCGCGATGACCTACGACGCCTGGCGAAGTCACATGCAGACGCGCCTGGGCAACTGTGCCTCCCGCGCGGTCGCGACCGAGTTCGGCGGGCCCATGGACAACGGCCTCAACTACGCCGACGCGAACAGCACCGACAACTTCGTGCGCCACATCCGTGCCATGGCTCAGGTCATGCGTGACAACCAGATGGGCGGCACCTACTGGCCCGCCCTCGGCGGCAAGAACTCCGGCTCCGGTCACGACTGGTATTCGATGTTCGCCCTCAGTGGCAGCGGCACCAATCTCAACTTGACCATCCGCAACACTTCTGGCGCCGACCGGATCCGCTATGCCTATGGCGACACCATCGGCGGCGGCGGCCCGACGACGCCCCCGCCCTCGGGGACCCATTACCGGATCAACAACGTCAACAGCGGCAAGGCGATGGACGTGATCGGGCAGTCCACGGCCGACAGCGCTGAGATCAAGCAGTGGAGCTACGTGGGCGGCAGCAACCAGAAATGGCGCTTCGAGGACGCCGGTAGCGGCTACTTCCGCATTGTCAACCAGAACAGCGGCAAGTGCCTCGACGTCGCCTCCGCCTCCACCGCAGACGGCGCGAACATCGTCCAGTGGACGTGCGGCAGCGGCCAAAACCAGCAGTGGCAATGGCAGTCCCAGGGTAGCAACTTCCGGCTCGTGGCCCGGCACAGCGGCAAGTGTCTGGACGTGTACCAGTCGGGAACCGGAGACGGCGCGGACATCCAGCAGTGGACCTGCGGAAGCGCCAACAACCAGCGCTGGACAAGAACCGCGGTCTGACCGGGACTCGTCGAGGCGGGGTGGCAGACCGTGCGGCACGGTCTGCCACCCCCCCACCGCGTGCTTCAACGCCTCGGCGTGGGCGGCTCGGGGAGGGTGCGGAACAGCAGCCAACCCAACGCGGGCATCACGATCAGCGGGGCCAGGGCCACCTGGAGGGTGGTCGCGTCGGCGACACCGCCGATGAACGGACTGACCAGGCCACCGACGCTGACGGTCAGGCCCAGGGTGATACCACTCGCGGTGCCCACACGGGTCGGAAGGTAGTCCTGGCCAAGGGTGATCTGGAGCGAGAACGGGATGTAGAGCCCGGCCGAGGTGAGCGCCACGAACAGATAGAACGCCGGCCCGGGGACGAACACGACCCCCGCGACGGCGGCAACGCTCAGCAGGTACGACCAGCGCACCACGGTGACCCGGTCCCAGCGGCCGGCCAGGTTGCCCCCCAGCACCGTACCCACCGCTCCACCGAGGTAGAGCACCACCAGCGCCGCCGTTCCCGCAAACGTTCCCCCGCCGGTGCGCTGCGGCGCGTAGAGCGCCAGGAACGTGCTCAGACCGGCGAAGGCGATGGAGCGGCAGACCACGGCCAGCGACAGCCGGCCGAACGAGGCCCTGTCGTCGGTCCCGACCCATCGCGGGGTATCGGAACCGGCCCCCGTCGTCGGGCGCAGCGCGCGAAGGACGGGCAGGCACAGCACGCTGCCTGCGAGGGCCGGCACCACGAGCAGTGGAGTGAGTCGCAGACCGCCGTTGGCGACGACGGCGGCGACCAGGATGGGCGCGACAGCGAAGCCGAGGTTGCCGCCGAGGGAGAACCAACCCATGCCGGCGTGGCTTCCGCCGCTGGCGATCCGCGCGACCCGGGCGGACTCGGGATGGTACGCCGCGACTCCGATCCCGGAGACGGCCACGAACGCCAGCGTCAACGGGTACGAACCGGTGAGCCCGCTGCACGCGATTCCCAGTCCGCCCAGGATCGTGCTCAGTGGCAACAGCCAGGGTGTTGCCCACCGGTCCGTCAGCGCACCGAACAGCGGTTGCGCCACCGAGGAGAGCAGTGAGGCGGCGAGCACCACGCCGGAGGCCGCCGCGTAGGTGTAGGCACGCTCGGCGATGAAGAACGGTACGAGCGCGGCCACAGCGCCCTGGTAGACGTCCACGCAACCATGCCCGACGGACAGCAAGATGATCGTTCTGTTTCTCCGCACGCCGCCATGCTCGCCGCTTCCCGACCTGTCGGGCTTCCGATAACCTGCCAACCAATGACGAGAATCCGCCACCGGCCGGTGGCGCCGACTCGCGCCCAGCAGTTGGCGTCCGGGTCCGTGATCGACGTGCACCGCCACGACGACCATCAGATCGTCTACGCCGCCCGAGGCGTGCTGGCCATCACCACCGACGCGGGTGCCTGGGTCGTCCCCGCCAGCCGCGCCATCTGGGTGCCGACCGGAACCGCGCACGAGCACCAGGCCCACGGCGCACTCGAACTGCACCTGATCGGCCTGCCCGCGACTGAGGACCCGCTGAATCTGACGGAGCCGACAGTGCTGGCCGTCGGGCCGCTGCTGCGCGAGCTGATCCTCGCCTACACCCGCGCCCCCCAGGATGACAGCCCCGCGCGTGCGCGGCTGCGGGCCGTCCTGCTCGACCAGTTGCGGACCTCGGCCACGCAGCCCGTGCACCTGCCCACGCCCACCGAGCCCCGATTGAAGGCACTCTGCGCGATCCTGTACGCCGACCCGGCCGACAACCGCACCCTGGCCGCGCTCGGCAGACAGGTGGGCGGAAGTGACCGTACGCTGTCGCGCCTGTTCCGTTCCGACCTCGGCATGACCTTCCCGCAGTGGCGTACCCAACTGCGGCTGCACCGTGCCCTGGTGATGCTGGCCGAGGGTGTACCGGTCACCGCCGTGGCGTATCAGTGTGGATGGTCCTCCGCCAGCGCGTTCATCGACGTCTTCCGGCGCGCCTTCGGGCACACCCCGGGCAGACACGAGCGCCGGTAACAGCACGGCGTCGTCGCCTTCTCCAGGCCGCGCGGGTCGGTTAGCGGACATCCACCGGGCCGGATCACGACAGCGTTCCCACCACCTGCGGCGCAGGCTGGCCGGGTTCGGTGACGACGACGGTCGGCACCCGGAGGAGGCTCGCGGCCCATGGGCGTACCCCGCGTAGGGACGGCGGGTCGAGCGGCGCTGGCCGGCGGTCTCGCCCTGCTGTTGATGGGAACGACGGTCGGGTGCAGACGGTCGCGTCCGTCACCGGCCCCGACCGCCGGCACGGCGACCGTCGGCCTGACCGTCAGCGCGGCGCAACCGTCGTACCGGGTGGGTGAGCAGGTCAGCCTGCGGCTGAAGCTGGTCAACAACCGCGACGCCGAGTGCCAACTCAGTCGGGTGCCGGACGGGGCGGTGACGGTCATGTCGTTGACCCGCGACGGCACGGCGGTGGCACCCACTGTCGGCGGCGCCGCCTACTACCGGGACTTCACCGCGTACCTCGTCGAGAACCTGGTGCGGGTGCCGCCGCGCGGGTCGGTGGAGCTGACGCTGGGCAGCGACCCGCAGAGCCCGGTCGGCGCGGCGCTGACCACCTCCGCGCCGGACGGGCGCGGCGGCGCCGCCGTCACCTGGTGGCCGGTCGACCAACCGGGGGCGTACCGGCTGGTGCTGGGCTACCTGCGAGCGCCGCTGCGCGGTGTGCCGGCGGATGCCTGCGCCGCGACGGCCGAGCAGGGAACTGTCGCGTTCGAGGTGAGGGGCGGATGAGCGGGATGCGGGCGATCCGGACGGGTCTGGTTCTTGCCGGAGCACTGGTGCTGCTCGCCCCACCGGCGGCGTCCGCCGTGGTCAGCGTCAACAGCGACCTGCAAGCGGAGTACGCGGGCTGCGTCGGACAGATCCGCGGCTCCGGCAACGGTGCCGTGCTCGACGAGCTGGAGCGCTCCGGCAAGAAGATCAAGGTACGCAGACCCATCCTCGGCTCGGAGAGCAGCACCACGACGTACGTCCCCGGCAGTGACGTGCAGATCAACTGGGTGCCGGAGAACGACGGGCGGGCGCTGCCGGAGGAGGGAGCGGGCTTTACCGAGGACCAGTGCGCCACCTTGATCCACGAGATGAACCACGCCCTCGATGAGGTGAACGACACCGACCGGGGCCAGTTCTGCACGCAGGGCGGTCAACAGGCGAGCACCGTGGACCCCGCCGAGGTGCACGCGGTGCTGGCGGAGAACGCGTACCGCAAGGCCGTGGGGGTGCCGCCGCGCACGACGTACAGCGGTATGAAGCTGCCGTCGAACGGCAAGGACTGCGACCTGCCCAAGCCCCGACCACCCGGTGGTGGTGGTTGTTCGATCTCGGTGATCGGCAAGGGTTACCGGTGCGCGAACAGCAACGGTGACCCGCACCTGCTGACCTACGACGGTCTGCGGTACGACTTCCAGGCCGCCGGGGAGTTCGTGCTGGCCCGCTCGACGAGAGACGACTTCGAGGTCCAGGTACGACAGACGATGTTCCCGGCCAGTTCGGTGGTGGCCGTCAACTCGGCCGTCGCGGTTCGGGTGGCCGGTGACCGGGTCGGCGTGTACGTCACACCCGACGGTCCGGCGGTCCGCGTGAACGGCGCTGCCCCGGTGTCCGCGCCCGACGGGGTGCGGCTGCCGCGCGGCGGCACCGTCACCTCCTGGGGAGATGGCACGGTGACAGTGGAGTGGCCGGACGGCGCCCGACTGACCGCTCAGCCGATCGGGGTGTGGGGGTTGAGCGTGAGCGTCAGCGCGCCCACCGGGCGGGCCGGGACGTTGGAGGGACTGCTCGGCGACCATGACGGTGACCCCGGCGACGACCTGACCGTGCGCGGCGGGAAGAGGCTGCCGCAGCCGCCCACGTTCGAGGCGCTGTACCCCGGCTTCGCCGACAGTTGGCGCGTCGAGGCGCCACGGTCGCTGTTCGACTACGAGCCGGGGCAGAACACCGCCACGTTCACCGACCGGCGCTTCCCGGACCGGCTGCTCACCGTCGGGGACCTGCCCAACCGGGCCACCGCCGAGCTTGTCTGCCGGCGGGCCGGCGTCACCGATCCGCGGATCCTCGCCGACTGTGTGCTCGACGTCGGCCTCACCGGGCAGGTGGCGTTCGCCGAGGACGCCGCCCGCGCGCAGCGCGACGTGCCCGCTGCCGGTGATGTCGACCTGGAGGTGACCCGGGCCGGTGCCACGGCCGCGACGAAGGTGCCGGGTCGGACCGGTCAGAAGATCTTCGTGGAGGTGCCCGCCGCCACCGTGCCGGATCGCTGCGGCGTGTTGCTGCTGCTCGACCCGCAGGGCCGTCAGCTGGCCACCGGCTGTGTCATCTCCGGCGTCGGCTTCATCGACACGACCACGTTGACCGCCACCGGGGACCATCAGGTGGTGCTCGACCCGTGGGATGCCGACCTCGGCCGGGCGACGGTGCGGGTCGTTACGGTGACCGACGAGGAGAAGGCGCTCACGCTGGACGGGCCCGCGGTCCGGGCGACGCTCGCCCAACCGGGCGCGGTCAGCCGCCTGGCGTTCGACGGGCGGGCCGGTCAGAAGGTCTTCCTCCAGGTCAGCGACGCCACTCTGCCGGACCGGTGCAACCTGCTGCGCCTGCGCGACCCGGCCGGTGAACAGGTGACCAGCGGCTGCGTGATCGGCGGCCAGGGGCATGTCGACGGGTTCGTCCTGCCGGCCACCGGCCGGTACGTGCTGGAGGTGGACGGGACCTCCACCGACACCGGCTCGGCGGACGTGCGACTGCGCGACGCGCACGACGAAGAGGCCGATACCGTTGCGGACGGCCGGACCGCCACCCTGACGGTCAGCCGACCGGGTGCGGTGAGCCGGCTGAGGTTCGCCGCCGACGCCGGTCGTCGCGTCACCGTCGAGGTGACCGCCGCCAGCCTGCCCGACCGGTGCGGGATCCTGCTCCTGAATGGCCCGGCCGGCGACACGGTGGGAAGTGGCTGCGTCATCGGCGGCACGGGGCGGTTCGAGACGGGTCCGCTGCCGAAGGGCGGCACGTACACCCTGGTGCTGGACCCGTGGGCGAACGACATCGGCTCGGCCACGATCAGCGTCCGCCAGGGGCGCTGACTGCGGCTGCTGTTGTGGGGGGCCGGCCCTTCCCGGACGAGCGCGATGCCTGTGAGTCATCTTGATGACTCACAGGCATCACACACTTCGAGGAGTGTGTCAGGGGTCAACCCGAGCCGCCCTGACCATCGACGCCCCCTGGCCGATCGGTCAGCCGGTGGCGCAGACGGTGCCGTTGAGCGTGAACGCCGTGGGCAGCACGTTCGGCCCGCTGTACGCACCGACGAAGCCGCCGCTCACGGTGCCCCCGGCGGCGATCTGCCGGTTGTCGGCGGTGGGCGTGACCCGCACCGTGGTGCCGACCTGCTCCCAGGTGGCGCTCCACCCGCTGCTCACCTGCTGCCAGCCGGTGGGCCACGTCCAGGTGAGCGTCCAGCCGTCGATCGGGCTGGTCCCATTGTTGATGATGTCGACGCCGCCGATGTAGCCGTTGCCCCAGTCGTTGTTGGCGGTGAAGCGGACGGTGCACGTGCTGACGGCGGGGCTGCCGGTGGCGAAGGTCAGCGGCGGTGAGGCCCAGGAGACGCGTCCGGCGGTGTCGCGGGCCAGCACGTTGACTGTGTACCTGCTGCCCGGCACGAGGTTGTCGACGGTGAACGAGGTGGTCGTCGTCTCGCCGAACTGCTCGCTGACCGCGCCGTTCTGCCGGTGCACCTCGTACTTGGCGATCGGGCTGCCGCCCGGCTTGGCCGCCGGCCAGGTGATTGTCGCGGCGCGGTCGGTGACGCCGCTCGCGGTCGGTTGGCCCGGTGCCGCCGGCCGTCCGGCGGTCGCGTCGGCCGAGCGCAGCACCAGCGTGGTCAACGAGTACGCCGGCAGCGTCCGGCTGGTCGCCGAGCCGGACTGGCTGGTGGCGATGCCGGTGGCGCCGTTGGTGAGGGTGGAGACCGTCGGCGCGACGGCCGACGGCGTGAACCCGGCGTAGTCGACGCTGACCGGGTGGTCGTTGTCCGGGTCCTTGTTCACCAGCAGCACCGCGAGGTCACCGTTGCTCCGGCGGACGGCGTGCGCGGTGACCAGGGGCTCGTCGGTGCCGGCGCGAACGAACTGGTCGCCGGCCTGCGCGAAGAGCTTCATCATGCTGAGCCCGTGGTACGGCGCGAACGGTGTGTTCAGCGGCGGCTGGCAGACCGAGCCGTCCTCGGTGCAGGCGCCGCTGGACAGCATCCCGAAGTCGCCGTAGTCGGTCTGGCCGGCCACCTGCGTCACGGTGCCCATGCCGTTGTGCACGTTCCACCAGTGCGCGGTGAAGACGCCGTTCTCCAGCAGTCCGCTGTAGACGTCGGCCAGGAAGAGCGCGGCCGGCTGGGTGTTCCGGCCGGCGTCGACGTTCAGCTCGGTGAAGCTGATGCCGATGCGGTCGGCGTTCGCGCCGGCGTACCTGGCGAGTTGCTGCCGCAGCAGGTAGGTGGCGTCGGGCAGATGGTTGACGCGGGCCAGCGACTCGGCGGCGGTGCCGCCCGGGTACCAGTGCACGTCCACGAAGTCGATCTTCGGGCCGGCGATGGAGAGCACTGTCTGGTTCCATGGACCCGGGTCGCTGCCGGCGGTGATTCCGTCCGGCCAGTTACCCGGCATCGTCAGCACCGCCCCGACCTTGATGCTCGGATCGACCGCCTTCATCGCGTCGGCGTACTCGACGACAAGCCTCGCGTACTGTGTCGCGCTCTTGTCCGGGTGGTCGTCCGCCTCCCACGCGGACCCGTAGTGGCCGTTGCCGTAGTTCTCGTTGCCGACGGTCCAGTAGCGCGCGTCGTAGCCCTTTGTCACGTTGGCGTACCGCACCCAGTCGGCGGCTTCGGCGGGCGTGCCGGTGCCGTAGTTCGCGATGATCATCGGCTGCGCGCCGGCGCGCCGCACCGCCGCCATGAAGGTGTCGAAGTCGGTTCCCGGCGCGACGTAGCCGCCGGGCGCGGTGTGGTCCTTCCAGTGGTAGATGTCGGCGTACGAGCCGCCGGGGTAGCGCATCATCTGCACGCCGGCATCGCGCAGCAGGTCGGACGTCTCGGCGGTGCCGAGGTTCGAGTCCCAGATGGCGTGGTTGACGCCGAGAGCGGTGTCCGGCACTGTCGCCAGACCCGCGCGGGTGTTGACGGTCACGGTGACCGGGTCGGCAGCCGCGCTGGCGGTCGGTGGGTTGACGCCGGCGAGCGCGCTCGTGGCGAGCAGCAGGCCCGCCAGAAGTGCCGCGCGGGTCTTCGGTTTACGCATGGGCGGGGTTTCCTTCGCGCAGATGAGCCGCCCGCCCGGTCAGGGTGCGACGCGGTGACGGGCGAACTCGTGGACGACTGGCTCGTTGGTCCATCGCTTGTGTCACCGTCCGCCGGAGATCACATCTGGATCCCGGCTGCCCAGTGGACGGACGTCAGCCCCGCGCGCGGCTCTTCATCGACGTACCACAATGGCACTGCCGGTTCGACAATCTCAAGGTGTGTGGCGCGGGATCGACAGACGTCATACGTTACGGCTTGACGAACGGCATGTTATCGCTCACAGTCGATGCGAGGCGATCCGGGTGTCACGCGCCTCGGGACCGACCGGGCGCCGTCGTCGACCGCCTCCGCAGGGCCGCCGTGCTGCCGCCGGGTCCCCGACTCACGACAAGAGGAACCGCCGATGAGATCAAGGATCGCACTGCTGGCCGCCGCGCTGGCGACGGCCCTGGCGACGGCCCTGGCGACGATGACGGCAGTGGTCACGGTCGCCACCCCGGCGTCGGCCGCGTCGCTCACCCAGGTGACCAACTTCGGCACGAACCCGACGAACCTCCAGATGCACCTGTACGTGCCGGACCGGGTCGCGGCCCAGCCGGCCCTGCTCCTCGCCCTGCACTACTGCACCGGCAGTGGTCCGGCGGTGCACAGCGGCTTCGGGCTCAGCACCCTCGCCGACCGTTACGGCTTCATCGTGATCTACCCGTCGGTGACCCGGAGCAGCAAGTGTTGGGACGTGTCGTCACCGCAGGCCCTTCGGCGTGACGGCGGCAGTGATCCGATCGGCCTCAAGTCCATGGTCGACTACGTGCGGAGCCGCTACCCGGTCGATGCCAACCGGATCGGCGTGGGCGGGTTCTCCTCCGGCGCCATGATGACCAACGTGATGGTCGGCCTCTACCCGGACCTGTTCCACGCCGGGTTCAGCTCCTCCGGGGTTCCGTTCGGGTGCTTCGCCACCAGCAACGGCGCGGAGTGGAACAGCGAGTGCTCCGGCGGACGAATCGTCAGGACCGGGCAGCAGTGGGGTGACCTGGTCCGCAACGCCTACCCCGGCTACTCCGGCAAGCGTCCCCGGTTCCAGATCTGGCACGGCACCACGGACACCACGTTGAGCTACGTCAACTTCGGCGAGCAGATCAAGCAGTGGACCAACGTGCAGGGCGTCTCGCAGACCCCCAGCTTCACCGACTCCCCGCAGACCAGCGCCACCCGCACCCGGTACGGGGGCACCGGCGGCACGGCGCCCGTCGAAGCGATCAGCTTCCAGGGCTACGGCCACTCCATCCCGTTCGACGCCGCCCAGGCCGTCCGGTTCCTCGGCTTCGACATCACGAGCCCCACCACCCCGCCACCCGGCGGCTCGGCGGCGCCGCTGCGCAACACCGGCGCGAACCGCTGCCTGGACGTCCCGTCCCGGTCGCAGACCAACGGCACGCAGCTGACGTTGTGGGACTGCAACGGCGGCACCAACCAGCAGTGGACGTCGACCGCCACGAAACAACTCCAGGTGTACGGCACGAAGTGCCTGGACGCCGAGGGTGCCGGGGCTTCGCCGGGCACCCGGGTGATCATCTGGGACTGCAACGGCGGCACCAATCAGCAGTGGAACGTCAACAGCGATGGCACGGTCACCGGCGTGCAGTCCGGCCTGTGCCTCACGCCCAACGCCGCCGGAACCGCCAACGGCACCCCCGCGGTCCTGGCGAGCTGCAACGGCACGAACAGCCAGCGGTGGACCCGAAGCTGACCCGCTGACCCACGGCGGTGATGTCGCCGCCGAGGATGACAGGCGCCCCGGCTTGGACCGGGTCGCGTCCCGCTGCTCGGGCCCGGACTCCGAACAGCGGGACGCGACCCGGCGGCCAGGGCTGGACCGGCGGTCTTCAGCAGGGCGGCCCAGTCGGTGCGGTCCCCCGCTCAGCGGCGTGCGCCGGGCAGGTGAGCGGACCGGTTGTCGTCGCACGACTGTCCCGGCTGCTGCGGTGCCCTGGAATCCCGGTGGCCGTTCATGCCTCGGCGGCGCGGCGCGCAGGTCGCCCGGTGGTGGTCTCGGGCCGTCTCGCGCCGGCCACGTGCCACCCGCCCCACGCCACGATCGTCGTCCATCACGCCTCCGGTCAGTGGTGACAGCTCCGTCACCACGGCCCGAGGTCGTTCGAGTATCGACGACTGTCCGTCACGTTAGCGTTAACAGTAAGCGATTGTCCATAGACAATCGTCTTCGCCGCCGCTCCGGAGCGGTTTCCGCTCACCGGCACTGATTCGACGAAGATCTCCGCGACGACAGCTCGGCCACCTACGGACCGGGGAGGCAGCTATCGAACGAAACGGTCGGTGACATCCAGGCCGTCCAGCAGGACGTCCGTCAATCGGATCCGCACGCGGGAGCGAACCACCTCGGTGCCCCTGCCAAAGCTGTTCGGCATCCGCCGGGTTCGCCACGCCCGCAGCGGCTGCCCAGCCTCCCGCTTGCGGCGCTTGAGAATCGCCTCCGCGGCGATGACATCGGCGTGTCGACCCTCGACGACTTCCAACAGTTCGGCACCCGTCCGGAGATGCTCCCGCACCCTCAGCGTCCCGCCTACACCGAACTTCACCAGCCCGCGATGCTTGACCAGGTAGAGCAGGTAGGGCGTGTCCCGCAACGCGGTGAATGACCGGTCACCGGCCTCCGGCGGACACGCAACGCAACCCTTACCCGGGCCTGTCAGCCGCTGCCAGGACCCGCAGCGGACGTGCACGCCCCAGGTCCCGTGGGACGAGGATTGCCGTCGTTGCCCATACCAGGGGAGTCCGTGGACGTCACCGGCCAGATCAGTCCAGCCGTCGCCGCGGCGACGGTCGAGATCATGCCCGAGCGCTACTGCGGAGCGGAACTCGGCGGCGGCGCGCGGTGAGACCGCGTCGTCGGTGGCCACATCGGCGAACTGGCGTACCTGGTGAGCCAGTACCGGCTCCACTGGCAGCCGGGAGAGCATCTCCCGGCTGGTGTCCAGCGCGGTTCCCGAGGAGCGCTCGTCGAGGCAGATGTGGCAGCGGGTCCGCCATCCCCTCCGGCAGATCCGGTGGTTGCCACAGCTCCGGCACCGGTGAATGTCGACGCCACTGGCCGCCGGAAGGACGCCGAGAGGCTCCATCTGGTCCGCGACCAGTGCCGCGCACGGAGGACAGTGCGCGAACCAGGCGATGTCCGGGCCGCGGTGAAGCGTATTGGCCCTGCCGTGGACGGCGTCACCACAGTTCACACAGGCGGACCCGACGGGCGTGCGTGACCTCATGAGACGCGCTTCTCGGCCAGCTTGCGGATGTCTTCCCAGCGCCGGCCAAGCTGACGTCCGGTCCCTGAACTTGTCCGCTGGCGTAGCGGCACTCGGTGCTGCTTTACACCGTCCAGCGTCTCCTGCGGCGTCGTCGTCTCGTGTGCCGCAACCATCTGCGCTCCCGTCGGGCCCTGGACGTAACCCGGTTACCGAAGCAGATGCACGGCGCTGAGCCGCAGATTAGTCAGCAAGGCGACTACTGAGTGGCGCAGAGCTCGACGGGTCAATCACCGGAACAAGCCGGGCGGCGCCAGTCTCGGTGCTAGACCGTTGATGCGTCTGGCGGCATCGGGTCGACAAGTACGCCGATGACAGTCGTGGGAGCGGGCGGAATAGCCTTTGCGGCATGCGGGGACGATTCGGTGCGGCCAGGCGCTGGTACGGGGAGCATCGGCGGTTCGTCCGCTGGACGGTCCTCGCGCTCACGGTGGGGGCTGTGGCGCTGACCGGAGGCACGGTGGCCAGCGTGACGTGGATCCGCGACACCGCGCAGGGCCACCTCTACGGCGAGGCCGAGGTGCCGGACGCGCCTGTCGCGCTGGTCCTGGGCACCAAGGTGGACGCCGACGGCACGCCCTCACCCGTCCTCGCGGCCCGGTTGGAGATCGCGCGGCGGCTGTTCGACGCCGGCAAGGTGCGGGCAATCCTCGTGTCGGGCGACAACATGAACGCCGATTACAACGAGCCCGCCGCGATGCGGAACTGGCTCGTGGAGCGGGGCGTACCAGCGCACAAGGTGGTACCGGACTACGCCGGCTTCGACACCTACGACTCGTGTGCGCGCGCCGAGCGCATCTTCGGGGTGCGACAAGCCACTGTGGTGACCCAGTCCTTCCACCTTCCGCGCGCCGTGGCGCTGTGCCGGCGCCTCGGCATCGACGCCAACGGCGTGGGCGACGACAGCGCGAAGCGGTACGCCCAGACGTGGTGGTTCAGTTCGTCGCGGGAGCACGGCGCCTGCCTGAAGGCCGCGCTGGAACTGCTCTCCGGTCGAGACCCGGCGCACCTCGGCCGCCGGGAGACGGGCGTCGACGACGCGTTGCGTGTCGACTGAGGAGGGTCACGACCGTGGCGGCGCGGCGCTGTCGCGGACGATCAGCTCGGTGGCGAGTTCGACCCGAGGGCTCTCGGTCCTCTCACCGCTGGCGAGGCGCAGCACGGTACGCGCGGCCAGCATGCCCATCTCGGCCAGGGGTTGACGGACGGTGGTCAGCGGCGGGGAGCACCACCGCACCTCCGGCAGGTCGTCGAAGCCGACCACGCTGACGTCGTCGGGCACCCGCAGACCCCGCTTACGGACCGCCTCGTAGACGCCGAGGGCCATCTGATCGCTGGAGGCGAAGATGGCGGTGGGCGGGTCGGGCAGGGCCAGTAGCTGCGTGCCGGCGGTGAAGCCGGACTCGTGGTAGAAGTTGCCGGGGCGGATCAGTGCGTCGTCGATGGGTATGCCGGCGGCGCCGAGGGCGGCCCGGTAGCCGTCCATCCGAGCCCGGCTGCACATCAGGTGCGGCGGGCCGGCGATGAAGCCGATACGGCGGTGGCCGAGGCTGATCAGGTACTGGTTGGCGCTGAGGCTGCCCGCCCAGTTGGTGGCGCCGATGGTGGGTGACTCCTGCGGGTCGACCCCGGCCGGGTCGATGATGACGACTGGCAGGTGGAGCCGGCGAAGCTCGGCCTGCAACGGTGGGTTCACCATCGAGGTCACGAAGATGATCCCCTCGGTGGAGCGCGTACGCATGTTGTCGAGCCACTGCTTGGCCGAGGAGATGCGCCAGTGGATGGCCGAGACGACGGTGCCGACGCCGCTGGTCTGGCCGACGTCCTCCACCCCACGGATGATCTCCACGGCCCAGGGGCTGTCCAGGTCGTTGAAGACCAGGTCGATGAGGGCCGCGTCGGTGCGCCGGGTCGGTGACCGGCGGCGGTAGCCGTGCCGGTTGAGTAGCGCCTCGACGCGTTCCCGGGTGTCGGGGGCGACGTCGGAGCGGCCGTTGATGACGCGGGAGACGGTGGGCACGGAGACTCCGGCCAACCGCGCGATCATGGCGATGGTGACGTTTCGGCCGTTCTCCGTGCCCACGGTCCCCCCTGCGGAGCTATGGATCTCCGAAACTTTCAATGCTTCGCCGGTAATACCGATCGATGGCCGGCACGCTACGAGCTGTCGCCTCAGCGGTCAAGACCTCTGTCCTATTGCGAAAAGACCGGATAGCGTAGGCAGGACTCCAGTGATCCGGGAGCACGATTTTCCGGAAGTTCCAGACAGTCCGTCCAGAGGAGCCCTCGTGTCGACCGACATCGCTAACGTGGCGACCGCTACCCGGTCGATCCGCAATCCCGTCCTCGCCGGCTTCCACCCGGATCCGTCGATCCTGCGCGTCGGCGACGACTACTACCTGGCCACCTCGACCTTCGAGTGGTATCCGGGCGTGCTCGTCCACCACTCACGTGATCTCGTGAACTGGCGCAGCCTGGGTGGGATCATTACCGACCGGCGGTTGCTCGATCTGCGCGGATGCGGTGACTCCAACGGGGTGTGGGCGCCCGACCTGACGTACCACGACGGTCAGTTCCACCTCGTCTACAGCGACGTGGCCAGCTTCGCCAGCGGCTACTGGGATCCGCAGAACTTCCTGGTCACCGCCGAGGACATCACCGGCCCCTGGTCCGATCCGGTGAAACTGCACGGGCGCGGGTTCGACGCGTCGCTGTTCCACGACGACGACGGCACCACCTGGCTGCTGGGCATGAGCGCGGACTGGCGACCCGGCCGCGACCGCTTCGGCGGCATCGAGATCCAGCAGTACGACCGGGCCGCACGGCGTCTGGTCGGCAGCCCCCGCATCCTGTTCACCGGCTCCCCGGCCGGGGTCACCGAGGGTCCGCACCTGTATCGCCACGACGGCTGGTACTGGCTGATCACCGCCGAGGGCGGCACCAGCTGGGAGCACCAGGTCACCGTGGCGCGGTCCCGGGAGCTGTTCGGGCCGTACGAGGTGGAGCCGGACGGACCGCTGCTCACCTCCTTCGGGCGGCCCGACCTGCGATTGCAGAAGGCGGGTCACGGCAGCCTGGTCCGCACCCAGAACGGCGAGTGGTACCTGGCCCACCTGGTTGGCCGCCCGTACTCTCCGCTGGGCAACTGCGTGCTGGGCCGGGAGACCGCGATCCAGCGGGTCGAGTGGCCGTCGGACGGCTGGCCGCGCATCGCCGGAGGGGTGCCCGCGGACGAGGTCGTCGCACCCGACCTGCCCGCGCACCCGTGGCCGGCGGAGCCCGAGACGGACCACTTCGACGCACCCGAGCTGGGCCGGTGCTGGTCGACGCTACGTCGGCCGGCCACCGCGGACTGGGTCGACCTGCACACCCGCCCGTCGTACCTGCGGGTCCACGGTGGGCAGTCGCCGGTCGGTCGACAGGCGCCCAGCCTGGTCGGGCGACGCGTCGGCGCGATGGATTGCTCGCTGGAAACCGTTGTGGAGTTCGAACCGGCCGACCACCGTCAGCTCGCCGGGCTCACCGCGTACTACAACACCCTCAACTGGCACCACCTCTACCTGACCCGGGCCGACGACGGGCGGACGGTGCTGGAGCTGCTCAGCTCCGACAACGGGCGGCGCACCGCGTACCCCGATCTGACCGTCGATGTCGGCGGCGTCACCCGGGTCGGCCTGCGGGCCGTCTTCGACGGGCCGGCGGTGTGCTTCGACTACGACCTCGGCGGCGGTTGGCAGCGACTGCCGGTCGAGCTGGACGCGACCATCCTGTCCGACGAACACGCCGCGCTGATCATCGACGGTGAGCCGGCGGCGTGGGGCTTCACCGGGGCCTTCCTCGGCCTGTGGGTGCAGGACCTGGGCGGCGACGGCGTGTACGCCGACTTCGACCTGGCCACCTACCGGGAGCGGTGACCACGCGGACGGCACGTCGGTGGGTGCCGTCCGCGTTCCCACTCGCCCTACTTGACCTGGGCGGCGACGGTGCGCAGCTGGCCGAGAGTGGTGCGGAAACCGTGACCGGACGCGGCCGGGTCCTCGGCGTTCAGGCCGCTGACGGCCATGGTCCGCGAGCGGGTCGTGGCGACGGCCTCCGCGCCGGAACCGCTCAGGTCGAACACGCCGAAGTCGCCGCTGAGGGTCCGGAACGTCGGGGCCGCCGCGTCCCGGGCGAGGTAGAGCACCACGACCTGGCCCGCCTCGAGCTTCGACATGTGCGCCATGTCCGGCACACCGGCGGGCAAGGCGGTGAGCGTGATCCGCGCCCCGGCCCGCACTGTTGATCCGGTCGCCGCACGCAGCACCTCGTCGACCCGGAACCCGACCGCCTCGACCTCACCGCGTACGACCAGGTCCGCGGTTTCGCTGAGCTGTCGCACGGTGGCGTACCCGCGCAGCTTGCCCTTGACCGGCGGGGGCGCGACGTCGGTCGGCGTGGCCGTGCTGCTCGGGGCTGCGCTGCTCGGGGCGGTGCTGCTCGGGGCTGCGCTGCTCGGGGCTGCGCTGCTCGGGGCGGTGCTGCTCGGGGCGGGCGCGGCCGCCGGGTCTGCGCCGCCGCTGCCGCAGGCGGACAACGCCGCAGCGGCGAGCACGGCGGTGGCCGTGGCCCACAGAGGCCGGGTACGGCGACTGTCGACTGCCATGGAACGCTCCTCGCGTCTCGGTGCCGTCCCGGGTCGACTCGCTCGGAACGCGGCACTGCTTACGCCTTCTATCTGTGCGTCCCGGGCACCGAGTTCCATTCTTTTTTCGCCCGCTGCTTTCCGGGCTCAGCCTTTCCGGGCTCAGCCTTCTCGGGCTCAGCCTTTCCGGACTCAGCCTTTTCGGGCTCAGCCCTTTTCGAGGCTCAGCGCCGCTCGCGGGCGAGCTGCCGAAGCTCGGCCAGCGTGGTGACGAACGGGCGTCCCGCGCCGGTGGCATCCTCGGTGCGCAGACCGGTCACCGACATCGCCGGTGACCGGCTGGTGGCCGTCTCCCCCGCGAGGTCGAAGATCCCGAACTCGCCGCCGAGCGGGCGGTAGACGCGCGCCACCGGGTCCGCGAGGCCCAGGTAGAGGACGGTCTGGCGGCCGGCCGTCCCGGCTACCTCCGCCGCCACCGTGATCTCGCTGGGCACCGGGGCGTCCGGGGCGCGGTAGAGCACCTCCGCCACCCGGTAGACCGCCCACCCGTCGACCACGGACGTCACCTCGCCGCGAACCACCAGGTCGGCCGAGTCGGTGAGTTGACGCACCGTGCCGTACCCACGGTTCTTGGCGGCCGTGCCCGGCGGTGCCGGCCGAGCGGCCGGGCGGCTCACCTCGGGCGACGGGAGCGCCGCCGGGGGCGCGTCGCCGGACCGGGCCGCGAGTCCACCGCCGATCCCCGCCGCGACCAGTACCAACGCGGCCGCCGCGAGCGCGGGCCGCCGCGGCACGAAAGCCCTTCCTCGGGTACGCGGCTCCTGCGCGATCGCCGTCAGCAGGCGGCTGCGGTGCAGCTCGTGCCGGCCCGCCGGCAGGTCGTGATCACCGGGGTGGGGGGCGATCTGCGCCCACTCGGCCGGATCGGGTGCGCTCACTGGCTGCCCTCCCGCACGAGCGAGGCGTCCACGACCGGCGGCCGTGCGGCGCGCGGCGGGGCGTCGACGAGGGTACGGAGCCGGGCGCGCGCCCGTGACAGCCGGGACCGCACGGTGCCGACCGGAACACCCAGCGCCTCTGCCGCGGACTCGTAGTCGAGGCCCTCCCACAGGCACAGGGTCAGCACCTCGCGCTCGGCGCGCCGCAGCCGGGCCAGGGCGTCGATCGCGGCGGCGATGCGTCGACTGTCATCGAGTCGGCCGGCGACCTCGTCGGCGTGGTCGGGCACTGTGAAGTCGGAGGCGAGCAGCGCGGCGGCCACCCTGCGGTAGCGGCGGTTGCTGCGGATGTGGTTGCGCGCCTCGTTGGTGGCGATGCCGAGCAGCCAGGGTCGCAGCGACCCGCCCTCCTCGGTGACACGCTCCCGGGAACGCCAGGCTTGCAGGTACGTGGCGGCCATGACGTCCTCGGCCGTGGCCCAGTCGGCGGTGAGCCGGAACGCGTGGTTGTACACCGAGCGCGCGTACTCGTCGAACAGCTCGGCGAACGCACCGGGGTCACCGGCTCGCACCCGGGCGCGCAGACTCGACTCCATGACCATCTTCTGTCCGTCGGACGGTGCTGGTTCCGATGGACCGGCCCGTTGATCAGTTACGGCCCGACGATAGCCACCGGCACCTACGCCCCGCCAACGACGGGATGAACAGGCGCCGTCACGCCTCGCGGTCGTCGATTGACGGGGAATCGACGTACTGGTATCTGTTAATACAGTTTCCTGATGCTCGTGGTGCCCGCCGGGGCCGAACCGCCGCGCCGGGCACCGACCGGCTGGCGGCACGCCGCCCCTTCCCCGAGGAACACCATGGTTCACAAGAGAACAGCCGCCTACGTCGTGGGCACCCTGCTGGTCGGCGTCGCCGCCGTCGGCTACGGCCTGCCGTCGGCGAGCGCCGCGACCGCCGGCCCGATCACCGGCCTCGGCGGCAAGTGCATCGACGTCGCCGGGGCCAGCTCGGCCAACGGCACGGCCGTCCAGCTCTACGACTGCAACGGCAGCGCGGCCCAGACGTGGACCGTCGGCAACACCGACACCTCCATCCGGGCACTCGGCAAGTGCCTCGACGTCACCGCCGCGTCGACCGCCAACGGCGCCAAGGTGCAGCTGTACGACTGCAACAACACCGCCGCGCAGAAGTGGACCGCCAGCAACGGCGCGCTCGTCAACCCCGGCTCCGGCAAGTGCCTCGACGTCACCGACCGGAGCACCGCGAACGGCGCCCGGTTGCAGATCTGGACCTGCGGCGGCACCACGAACCAGCTGTGGACCCTGCCGGGAGGCGGCACCCCCACCCCCACCCCCACCACCCCGACCGGCACCAACCTGGACGACGCGGCGAAGAAGAACGTCGCCATGCAACTCGTCTCGGCCGCCGAGAACTCCTCGCTCGACTGGCGCGCGCAGTTCTCCTACATCGAGGACATCGGCGACGGGCGCGGCTACACCGCCGGCATCATCGGCTTCTGCTCCGGCACCGGCGACATGCTCGAACTGGTCGAGGCGTACACCCGCACCAAGCCGGGCAACGTCCTGGCCGGCTACCTGCCGGCGCTGCGCAACGTCAACGGCACCCCGTCGCACGCCGGCCTCGACCCGAACTTCCCCCGCGACTGGCGCACCGCGGCCAACGACTCGGTGTTCCAGGCCGCCCAGGAGGCCGAACGGGACCGGGTCTACTTCAACCCGTCGGTACGCGACGGCAAGAACGACCAGGTCCGGGCACTCGGTCAGTTCGCCTACTACGACGCGGCGGTCATGCACGGGTACGAGGGCATGCGCCAGATCCGCAGCCGCGCCCTCAACCGGGCCAAGCCGCCAGCCCAGGGTGGCGACGAGCGGACCTGGCTCAACGCCTTCCTCGACGAGCGGGTCATCGAGATGAAGAAGGAGGAGGCCCACTCGGACACCTCCCGCGTCGACACCGCCCAGCGGGTTTTCCTCAACAACGGCAACTTCAACCTGAACACACCACTGGTGTTCGCCGTCTACGGCGACCAGTTCCGCATCGGCTAGTTCGCCTGGTGTGGCGGGGTCGCCGGCACGGATTTCCCGTTCGCCGACGGCCCCGCCGCCCGGCCCCTGCCCCTACGCCCCGGCCGCCTGGTGCCTGCCCGTTTCCTGACCGGCCGCCTGGTGCCTGCCCGTTTCCTGACCGGCCGCCTGCTGTCTGCCCGTGGCTGCGCGGCCGCCTGGTGCGTGTCCGGCCGGTCCTGGCAGGCGGACTTCGCCGGTGACCTGGTTCGCGGTCACCACCGGCGAACCGTTTACGGCAGGATCCTCTGCGTGAACCGGCCCCTGCTCCTGCTCGACGTCGACGGTGTCCTCAGCCCATACGGGACTCCTCAACCACCGGCCGGCTACACCGAGCACCACCTGTTCCCCGGCGAAGAACCCGTCCGTGTCAATGCCGCCCACGGCGCCTGGATCACCGAGGCGAGCGCCGTCCTGGACATCGCCTGGGCCACGAGCTGGAACGACGACGCCAACCGACTCCTCGCCCCGCTTCTGCGCATCGCTCCCCTACCCGTGATCACCATGCCGCCCGCGCCGTTCCACCCCAGCGACAAGATTCCGGTCATCGCCGCCTACGCCCAGCGACGGCCCGCAGCATGGATCGACGACCTCCACACGCCGCAAGCCCACAGCTGGGCCGCAGCACGCAGCAGCCCCACACTGCTGATCACCGCCGACCCGACGATCGGCCTCACCCGCCACTCCATCGATCACGTCATGACTTGGGCCAAGGCTCTTCGACGCCCGTTGGCTAATCCCTAATGACGCGCCCGGACCTCGCTTATCCCTAGCGACGCGTCCAGCTCTCGCTCATAGCGGGCACCAGGCAGCGCCGCCGACACGCAGTCCTCGCTCACGCCAGACAGCGCTTCGACACCAGCTCCCGGCACTGCCGGGTAGCACGCCCAGCCCCGGTCGCCACCGGGGAGGATTCCAGCACCGACGAGCCCTCCGGCGACCAGCCGGTCGAATCGATCATGGTGACTGAAAGTGTCGTACACCTGTTCTAGTGTCGGGGCATGGTCGAGGAGTTGGCGCAGGCAGACGACACGGTCGCCGCCTGCGTCGACGCCCCCGCCTGGGCCCTCCCGGAGCACGACCTGATCGCCGCGCTCGACGCCGCGCACCGCCTTCAGCAACGCCTCGCCGCCGTCACCCTCACCCTGATCCGCGAGATCGACGGCCGCGGCACCGCCCGCACGCAAGGCGCCTCCAGCACCGCGGTGTGGCTGCGCGAACGACTACGACTCACCATCCCCGCCGCCCGCCGCCTCGTCGACGACGCCACGGCCCTGGACACCGGCAAGCCCGGGATACGACAAGCGTTAGCCGACGGGCACATCACCCTCGACCAGGCCCGGGTCATCGCCGACACCGTCACCACCGTGCAGACCACCGCTGGCACCGAGGCCGCCGACAAGGCCGTCAGCCTGCTCACCGACTGGGCCGGGCAGTTCGACCCCACTCAACTGCGCAAACTCGGCACCCGCATCCTCGACCACGTCGCCCCCGACATCGCCGACGCCGCCGCCCAGGCCGCCCTCGACGCCGAAGCACGCCGCGCCACCCGCGACCGACACCTCACCCTGTCCGAACAGACCGACGGCCGACTCCGCCTCACCGGCACCCTCGACACCGAAACCGCCGGCCTGCTCCGCGCCGCCATCGACCCACTGACCGCCCCGTCCGGACCGGACGACACCCGCTCCCCCGGGCAACGCCGCCACGACGCCCTCGCCGAGGTGTGCCGCCTCGCCCTCCGGACCGGCGACCTACCCGACAGCGGTGGCGACCCGGCGCAGATCGTTGTCACCACCAGCTACGACGGGCTGACCCGGCAACTGTCCACCGGCGCGCTCGACATCGGCCTGGAGCTCACCCCGGAAACGGTGCGCCGACTCGCCTGCGACGCCACCATCCTGCCCACCGTCCTCGGCGGCACCGGCCAGGTCCTCGACGTCGGCCGACAACGCCGCCTCATCACCGGGCCGCTACGCCGCGCCCTCGTGCTCCGCGACCGCGGGTGCGCCTTCCCCGGCTGCGACCGACCACCCCGCTGGTGCCACGCCCACCACATCCACCACTGGGCCGACGGCGGCACCACCAGCCTGGCCAACGCCGTCCTCCTCTGCGGCCACCACCACCGACACGTCCACCAGAGTGACTGGGTCGTCCGGCTCGGCGACGACGGGCATCCGGAGTTCATTCCACCCGCCTGGCTCGACCCCGAACAGCTCCCCCGCCGCAACCACTACCACCGACGAACATAGGAGCAGCCGGCAGAGAAACAGCACCCTCACCCGCCTCAACCGGCAAAGGGCACCGGCACCGCGTTCGTCACCCACCCGCTGGCCGACATGAGCTGGACTCCGTCCCCCAGGTCCGGCCACTGTCGCGGGCCGCACGGCGTGAGCTCCTGTGCTGGTCGGAAGTCCGCGTCGACTTGGCGCATTCCGCGCGGTGACTTGACCTCAAGCTCGGGTGAGGTCCTAGCCTCCGTATCGGAGGTACGGAATGAGCATGGAAGTTACCGCGTGGATGTCTCTGCACCACGCGATGAACGCGCAGGACGAGCGACCGCTGTCCCGTGCGACCTTGAAGCGGATCGCGCGGTTCGCCCAGCCACACCGCGCCTTGATCATCAGATTCCTCTTGCTGAGCGTGGTGACGGCGGTCCTCACGGTGGCGGCGCCCGTTCTCGCCGGTCGGGTGGTCGACGCGATCGTCGACGGCGCCGACAGTGGCGTGGTGATCCGGTTGGCGGTACTGATCGCCGCGATCGCGCTCGCCGAGGCCGGGCTGGGTCTGGTGACGCGATTTCTCTCCGCCAGCATCGGTGAGGGGTTGATCGTCCAGCTGCGGACGGCCGTCTTCGACCACGTCCAGCGCATGCCTGTGGCGTTCTTCACCCGGACCCGCACGGGTGCGCTGGTCAGCCGGCTGAACAACGACGTGATCGGCGCGCAGCGTGCCTTCAGCGACACTCTGTCGAGTGTGGTCGGCAACGCCGTCACGCTGATGCTGACGTTGGCCGTGATGCTGACCTTCTCCTGGCAGATGACGCTGCTGGCGCTCGTCCTGCTGCCCATCTTCGTCCTCCCGGCCCGGCGGATGGGTTCGAAGCTCGCCCAGTTGCAGCGTGAGGCGGCCGAACACAACGCTGCGATGAGCACCCGGATGACGGAACGGTTCTCCGCACCCGGCGCCACGCTGGTCAAGCTGTACGGGCGACCGGCCGAGGAGTCCGCCGAGTTCGCGGCGCGGGCACGTCGGGTCCGGGACATCGGCATCCGTGCCGCCATGCTGCAGTGGGTCTTCATCACCGCGCTCACCGTCGTTGGCTCGCTGGCGCTGGCCCTGGTCTACGGGCTGGGCGGTCTGTACGCGCTGCGAGGCAGCCTCGATGCCGGCACGGTGGTCGCCCTCGCGCTGCTCCTGTCGCGCCTCTACGCACCGTTGACATCGCTGGCCAGTGCTCGGGTCGAGGTGATGAGCGCGTTGGTGAGTTTCGAGCGGGTGTTCGAGGTTCTCGACCTCAAGCCGCTGATCCTTGACAGGTCCGACGCCCGGCCCCTGCCGGAGGGCCCGGTCGCTGTCGAGTTCGACGGGGTCCGGTTCGGCTATCCCTCAGCGGACAAGGTGTCGCTCGCGTCCCTGGAGGACGTGGCGAAGCTCGATACGCGCGGCGGTGAGGAGGTGCTGCACGGGGTGTCGTTCCGCGCCGAAGCTGGGCAGATGGTGGCGCTCGTCGGCTCCTCCGGGGCGGGCAAGTCGACGATCGCGCAGCTCGTTCCTCGCCTGTACGACGTGGAGGACGGCGCGGTGAAGCTCGGCGACGTCGACGTACGTGAGCTGTCCGCCGAGTCGATCCGGACGGCGTTGGGCGTGGTTACCCAGGACGGGCACCTCTTCCACGAGAGCATCCGCGCCAACCTGGCGTTCGCCCAGCCGGACGCGACCGAGGACGAGATGTGGGAGGTGCTCCGACGGGCCCGGCTCGACGACCTGATCCGCACCCTTCCCGATGGGCTCGACACCGTGGTCGGCGAGCGCGGATACCGCCTGTCCGGCGGGGAGCGGCAACGGCTCACCATCGCGCGGCTGCTGCTGGCTCGTCCGCGCGTGGTGATTCTCGACGAAGCCACCGCGCATCTCGACTCCACCTCGGAGGCGGCGGTCCAGGACGCCCTCGCCGAGGCCCTGGCCGGCCGGACGAGCGTGGTCATCGCGCACCGGCTCTCCACCATCCGGGCGGCCGACCAGATCCTCGTCGTGGAGGCGGGGCGCATCGTCGAACGCGGGCGACACGGTGACCTGCTCGCGGCCGGTGGCCGCTACCACGAGTTGTACCGCACCCAGTTCGCCCAGGACCCGCCGACGGTCCAGGAGCAACGCGTCGCCATCTGACGGTTCCCGTCCGACACAGCCTGGGAGTTCACCTCGCCCCCGCCGGCGTACCGCAGACGGACGCGGTGGCCGGGCCGTCCCTCGAAGGACGGTCCGACCACCGACTCACGGGTGCACCGCCGCCCACCCCGAGCAAGCACCGGGGGTGGGCGGCGGCCGCCGATCAGTCGTCGTCGTTGTCGTCGTCGTCCTTGTCGTCGTCCTTGTCTTCGGCGTCGTCGGCGTCGTCGGCGTCGTTGTCATCGTCGTCGACCGGCTCCTGCTCGGCCTTGACCACCGACCCGTTGTCCCGGTCGACGTCCACCTCGTGCTCGGTGTCGCCGGCGACGATCTCGACGCTCCAGACCGGCCGGCCGTTCTCCTGCTCGGCTTCGACCTCGACGATCTGACCGCCACCGGCCTTGGCGAGCGCGATCTCACCGGCGCGCTTCTCGTCGACAGCGCTGCCCGCCGGCGCGCTGCCGGTCGATGGCGTGCCGGACGGCGTGCCGCTCGACGGCGTACCCGACGGGGTGCCGGTAGACGGCATACCGCTGCTGGTCGCCGGGGCGGCGCTGCCCTCCGGCGCGTCCGTGGCTGTCGGTGCGACGGTGGCTGCGGCGAGTGCCGTGCCGCTGGTGCGCCTGTCGTTCGCTGCGTCGACGCCGAGCGCGACCCCGGCCACCGCCAGCACCGCCGACCCGCCGACCGTCGCCAGAAGCAGGTTGGTGCGCTTCATCGTGGTGTCCACCTTTCCTCGGATGTCAACTCCTGGGCTGTCGACTCCGAGGATCCGCTGAACGGGGATAGCACCGCGCTGTCCGAACGCTAAGGCCGGGTTAAGCCGGCGGTGGTGTCGACCCTACGGCCGGGCCCGCCGGCCTGGGCTGGTCAGAGCGCCATCTTCATGAAGACGTCGGCGCGGGCGTACGGCGGCAGCGGGATCTGATCCGAACTCACATGCTGGAAACCGGCGGCCTCGTAGAGGTGCACCGCGTTCGCGAGCCTGGTGTTGCTGCCCAGGAACAGGGTGGTCGCGCCGAGCTCGCGGGCGCGCGCGATCGCCGCCTCGATGAGCTGGCGGCCGATGCCCCGGCCGCGCACCGCCGGGAGCACCGTCATCTTCGACAGTTCGAAGACGTCGTCCGAGCTGCGGACTAGGGCGACACAGCCGATGATCTCCCCGCCGTCGCGGACGATCAGCACGTCGCCGCTCCGGTCGACGATGGCGGCGAACGGGTCGTTGAGCGTCTTGCGGTCCGACTCCTCAATGGTGAAGAAGTGGGAGATCCATTCCTCGTTCAGCGTCCGGAAGGCCTCGGCCTCCTCAGCGGTCGTCATGGACGTGATGGTCAGCGTGCTCGGCTTCATGGTTGGATTTTCCGGCCACCACCATTCGAACGTCCAATATCTTGTTCGGGGTCATCCGTATCCTTGAGGTATGGAACCCGAGTTGCGCCACCTGCGCTACTTCGTCGCGGTCGCCGAGGAGCTCCATTTCGGCCGGGCCGCGGTGCGGCTCCGGATGGCCCAGCCACCGCTTTCGCAGCAGATCCGCCAGCTCGAGGCGATGATCGGCACGCCGCTGTTCGTGCGCACCTCCCGGTCGGTGGCGCTGACGCCCGCGGGCGAGGCGTATCTGGACCGGTGCCGGCGGGTGCTGGCCACCGTCGCCGACGACGTGCACGAGGCGGGCCGGATCGGGCGCGGGGAGCAGGGGCGCTTCGACATCGGGTTTGTCAGTTCGGCGATTCAACTCGGGCTGGCCGGGCCGATCCGTCGATTCCGCGAGCGCCATCCGGCCGTCCACCTGCGTCTGGACGAGGCGTACACGGCGCACATCGTCGACCGGTTGTTGAACGGCGAGGTCGATCTCGGCGTGGTTCGGGACGCGGACGACCACGACGACCTGGTCGGCAGCACGTTCGCCACCGAGTCCTTCGTCGCCGTCCTGCCGGCCGATCATCCGCACGCGGGAGACCTCGCGATCGACGCCGCCGTGCTGCGCGACGACCCGTTCGTCTTCTTCCCCCGGGTGGCCGGCGAGCGGGCCTACCAGCGCAATCTCCGACCGTGCCTGGAAGCCGGCTACACGCCGAACATCGTCCAGGACGCCACCAGCTGGGCCACGGTGGCACACCTGGTCGCGGCCGGCCTCGGGGTGACGATCGCCCCGGCGAGCATCTCCGCAGTGGTGCCCGCTTCGGTGGGAGTCCTGCCGTTGACCGGCACCGAAGCCACCACCGAGGTGCAGATCCTGCGCCGCCGACAGGACGACCGGATCACCTCGACGGGCTTCGGGGCCGTGGGTCAGGCTCCCTGAGCTGCGCGGCGCAGCCGTACCGGCACGGTCAGCCGCGCCGGTTGAGTTCCGCTTCCAGCCGCTGGACGAGCGTCTTGCGGTCCTTGCTGGCGCGCTCGTTGCGCAGCGCGGTCTTGAGCTGTCGCGTGTCGAGGCCACGGACCAGCTTGGCCGCCTCCGCGACCGACATCTCCGACATCCGTCCGGCCGTGGTGGCATCCCGACGCGCTCGTTTGGCCGGCCCGGTGTTCGCGACGTACTGCTTGCCGGATCGGGACGCTTCGCGCTTCTTCGTGTCGGTCGCGCGCTTCTGGCTCTCCGACATCTCCTCCCAGGCCTTCTTGGGCAGGTAGCGACTCGTCGTGCCGCCCTTGCGCGCACGGGTGTCGCCCTCTTTCGTCTGCCATTTCTCGTTGCCCCAGCGCTGGAGAGACTTCTGCCGCTCGTCCTTTTCGCCCAGGAATCCGCCGCCGCGCTTCTTGTACTCCTGAGTGACGAGCTGTGACTTGCGCGCCGACCACTGCCCCGGCCTGCCGCCCTTGTCGGAGGCCTTGACCTCTTCCTTGATCTGCTCTCTGAGCTCGGGTTTCGTATACCGCGCCATGACTGGCAGCTACCCGGCACCGCAGCGCCTATGCCTCCGGCGCCGACGTCGGAGGCCCCAGCCGGAGCAGCACCTGCGCACCACCTCCCGGACCGGCCCGCAACTCCAGTCGGCCGCCGGCGGTCTGCGCGGCGCGCCGGGCGATGTCCAGGCCGAGGCCGGTGGACCCGGCGGCGCTCGTGCCCCGCCGGATCGCTCCGGCTGGCATTCCCGGCCCCTCGTCGGCGACGGTGAGGACCGCCTCGCCAGCCTCACTGGCGAGCCGGACGGTGAACGGCGTGCCGTCGGGGGTGTGCGCGAAGACGTTGCCGAGAAGCGCGTCCACGGCCGCCGTCAGGTTGTCGGCGGCCACACCGACCGTAAGGGGGCCGGGCGCCAGGTCGAGGGTGACGGCCCGGCCGGTGTCCTCGGCCAGCACCGACCAGAACGCGACCCGGTCGGCGACGATCGCCGCCGCGTCCGCGGCGGCCGGCTGCGCCGGTGCGTGCCGCCAGCGGGCCTGCCGGATCAGCCCGGTGACCGCGCGTTCGAGCCCGTCGGCGGCGGCGGTGATCCGGGCGGCGTCATCCGGGTCACGCAACGACTCCGCTTCCAGCCGCAACGCCGTCAGCGGCGTCCGCAGCTGGTGCGACAGGTCGGCGACCTGTTCGCGCTCCTGCACCAGGAGCACCTGGATCCGGGTGGCGAGATGGTTGAGCGCGCCGGCCACCTCGCGCAGTTCGGGCGGTCCGGCCGGCGTGACCCGGGCGTCCAGCTCGGCGTTGGCCAGCCGGTGTGAGACGGCCGAGAGGTCGCTGATCGGCCGGACCAGGGTGCGCGCCAGCCGGTCGGCGACCAATAGCCCGATCAGCACGAGAATCACGCCGAGCAGCGCCAGCACCAGCCAGGCCCGGGTGACCCCGGCGGTCAGCTCGCGCTGCGGCACCGCGATCCGGATCACCCCGGTGCCGTCCGCCCGACCCTGCACGGCGATGACCACCTCCCGGCCGGCCGCCGACTCCCCGGTGAGGCTCTGTCCGCGCGCGGCGAGGGCCACCGCTGGCGTACGGGGTGTCTGGGCGCCGAGCACCGTGCCGTCCGGCAGGAAGACGCTCACCGGTCGGCCGGAGTCCGCGGCGAGTTGCTCGACGGTGAGCCGGATGGTCGCCGCGTCGGCGGTGCCGACCACCGGCACCAGGCTCTGCGCGTCGGCGGTGGCCCGAACTGTCGCCCGATCCTCGGCGACGGTGCGGACCAGCAGCGCCAGCGGCACCAGGAACGCGATGAGGGTGAGGACGCTGACCGCGGCGACCAGCAGCGCGAGCCGGGCCCTCACGGCTGGGCCGCCGGGGCTTCGAGACGCACCCCGACACCACGCACTGTGTGCAGGTAGCGAGGCTGCTGGGCGTTCTCCCCCAACTTGCGACGCAACCAGGACAGGTGCACGTCGACGGTCTTGTCGGCACCGCCGTACGGGATCTGCCACACCTCCGTGAGCAGCTCACGTTTGGTGACCACCTGGCCGGGCCGGCCGGCGAGGTGGTGCAGCAGATCGAACTCGCGGGGCGTCAGCTCGACCGCGACCCCGTCGAGGCTGACCTGCCGGGCCCGGGGGTCGACCCGGAGCCCGCCGACGACGAGCGTCGGATCCTGCCCGTCGGCACCGGAGGGGCCGCGCCGCAGCACCGCCCGGACGCGGGCGTCGAGCTGCGCGGCGGTGAACGGCTTGGCCACGTAGTCGTCGGCGCCCGCGTCGAGCACCCGGACGATCTCGGCCTCGTCGTCCCGCGCCGTGGCCACGATGACCGGCACCGAGCTGACCGCGCGCAGCATCCGCAGCAGCTCGCGGCCGTCCAGGTCGGGCAGGCCCAGGTCGAGCACGACGAGGTCGGGTCGGTCCTCCAACGCGTCGCGGAGCCCGGCCATCGCGGTCGAGGCCGCGGCCACCGCGTGGCCGCGTTCGCGCAGGGCCCGGATCAGCGGGGTACGGATCGTCAGGTCGTCCTCGATGAGCAGCAGGCGGGCCACAGCTGGCAGGCTAACCGCTGCCGCTGGCAGTGCGGCGCACGTTAACCATGCCTTAGCGTTCGGATGTGCCAACGACAAGGACGGATCGGGGATAGTCAGGGGATGCGCCGTCGTTCGATCCTCGTCGCCACCGGGTGGGTGGCCACCGCCGCCATAGCGACCCTGATCGGCTTGGGCGCGATCCGGTTGGTGGGCGAGAGCCTCACCGGCACCCCGGGCGGGGTGCGCAGCGAGGCCGAGATCGAGCGGGCGCTCGCCTCACCGGAGCCACCGTCGACAGGCACCACGGGCGCCGCGCCGCCCGGGCCGGGCCCGACGAGCCCCGCGCCGAGCGCCAACGCCGGGGCCCGCCGGGGGTTCGCCACCGACGGCGGCACGGCCGTCGCCGAGTGCGGCGCCGGCGGCGTACGCCTCGTCTCCTGGGCGCCCGCGCAGGGTTACCGGGTCCGCGACGTGGACCGGGGTCCGGACGACGACGTCGAGGTCACGTTCCAGGGGCCGACCCGGGAGTACGAGTTGAAGGTGCGCTGCATCGGCTCGGAGCCGGTGGCCGTCGCCGACGACTGACGACCTGGGAGCAGGTGAGGTGAGTGTCGCGGCGGTTCAGCGGCTCCGCAGGGCGTCCACCAACCTCCGGAGCGTCGCGCGCGCATTCTCGAGATCGCTGAGGCTGAGGCCGGCTCGCTCGACGGCGTCCCGGCGGTCGGCGGCCGAGCGTTCCAGGAGGCCGCTGAGCGTGGCCAGCCCTCCTTTCGTGAGTGTCACAAGTGGCGCGCGGCGGTGATCGGGGTTGTCGTGCAACTCCACCATTTCGGCTCGGGCCAGGTCGTCGACCACTCGCTGCACGCTCTGCCGAGCGAGGCCGAGTCTGCGCGCCGCGCTCGCGACGGTGCGGGCGCCATCGGAGAGCACGCTCATCACGTGCCATCGGGCGGCAGTTTGTCCAGCTTCTCGGGCCAACTCCTCGCTTGAGCGCCGAGACTCGCCTGCCAGTTCGTACACGTCTGCCACCAGCAGCCGATACGCGTCGACCCGGTCCTGCTTCCGTTCGGTCATCGGCAGCATGCTAACGCACATTGACAGCTTACTACTATATTGACAGCATGCTGTCATGATTCTTCGACTGTGGAGCGGATGGACCGAGCCCGCTCTCGCTGACGCCTACGACCGGCTGCTGACGCAGGACATCGCGCCCGCGATCCTCGCCCGGGGCGTAGCCGGGCTCCGGGAGCTTCGGGTTCTGCGTCGTTCCCCGCAGGAGCTGGACCCCGCCGAGGGCAGCGAATTTCTCACCGCCATGACATTCACGGACTTCGCCGCGGTGTCGGCCTTCACCGGCGGCGATCCGTCCGCCTCCGTTGTCCCGCCTGCTGCCCGTGACCTGCTCGGGCGCTTCGACCGACAGTCCCGGCACTATCTGAGCCGAGCGGTGTTCCGCGCCGACGACGGACAGCCGCCCGGCGCCGGGTGAGCAGCCGGCCGCCTCACTGACCCGCTGGCTGCTCGCGGTCGGCGTTCCGGCCCAGGGCGACCATGCGCAGGGTCTCCTCTCGACGTCGTACGAGCAGTGCCCCGGCCAGGAAGGTCACCGGCGCGACGAGCACCAGCATCGCCCACTGCGCCGGCACCAAGGGGATGGTGTGTCCCATGTTCATGGTCGAGGTGACCCAACCGGCGAGGGCGCTGTCGATCACCAGGGCGAGGGCTGCCACGGGCAGGAGCATGACGACGATCCGGCGGCGTACCACCGGAGTGAGCGTGGCCACCGCGACAACCATGACCAACGCGGCGGCTGCCAGGCCCGCGACGTAGAGCCAGAGGACCAGCTCACTGCTCGCCTCGATGCCGTAGAAGACCTGGTAGGACACCTCGCCGACGAAGTCGAAGGTGGGACTGTTCACCCGGTTCGCCCCCAGCAGCGCGATCATCGCGGCCGGTGCCAGCACCAACGCCAGCAGTCGGCGTACGCCCAGCAGGGCGACCGCTCGGCGACGCGGCGCCGGCACCGTGAGTGCGGCGGCAGCCACCACGGCGAGGGCGAGCTGCGGCAGCATGTCCACCACGTACGTCGGGTTGTCACTCGTCTCTGGGGCGACGAGCGCACCCCAACCGAGCACACCGGCCCAGGCCAGAGCGGCGGCGACCCAACGCCACCCGACCAGCACCGCGGCGCAGACACCCGCCCAGCCGGCGACGCGCAGCCAGTCGACGAGATCCGGGCCGCTCGGCGAAAACCCGGGCGGCATGCTCGGCGCGCGGACGAGTTGGTCGAGCAGCGCCTTCCCGGCGAGGGCCAACAGGACGACCGCGACCAGCAGGCCGGTCACCGTCGCCGCGTCCGCCCAGCTCGGCTCGGTGAACCCCCGTGCGCCCACCCGCAGCCGCGCCCGCAACCCGGCGCCGACCAGATTCCGCACGTCGGCGACGGCGGGTCGCCGCTGGCCCGGCCGCGCGCCGGCGAGGAGCACCGCCAACATCTCGTCCTCGTACACCCGACGGTGTTCCCACGGATACGCGGCCAGCAGCCGCCGGTAGCGGCGCTCCAGATCGTCGCTGCTCACGCCGCTCCCCCGTCGGTCAGTAGGCCGCTGCGGCGCAGCCGCACGCGAGCGGCGTCCGCGTTGTGTCGGAGGCGGGACGCCTCTTCGGTGAGCCGCCGCGCGCCCAGGGCGGTGAGGCGGTAGTAGCGGCGCAGTCGCGACTGCACCACCTCTTCGCGCTCGACCTCGATGAGGCCGTCGGCGCGGAGCCGGTCGAGGACGGCGTAGAGGGTGCCGGCGCGTAGGCGCACCCGTCCGTCGGAGATGCGCAGCACGTCCTCGATGACGGCGTACCCGTGCATGGGCGCCTCCGCCAGCGCGGTGAGCACCAGGAACGTCGGTTCCCGAAGTGGAGCCTCAGCCATGCCAGAGAGCATATACCGATAGACAGTATATGCAAGGACGGCGAGGGCCGAGCGACGGACGTGGCCGGCACGGAACCCGTGCCGGCCACGTCATCGGTGGTGGTTCAGCTGCTGTACGCCTCCAACTCCCAGAGTGAGTGGCCATATCCGGTGCCCCGGGCGGTGCCGTAGATCCGCAGGTAGCGGCCGTTGGCGCCGAGCGCGGCGTGCTCGTCCACGCCGCCGTCGGCCCCGGTCACCGTCTTCACTGTGGTCCAGGTGGTGCCGTCGTTCGAGGTCTGGATCTGGTACGCGCTGCTGTACGCCGCCTCCCAGGTCAGCTTGACCCGGCCGATCGCGGTGGCGCTGCCCAGGTCCACCCGAATCCACTGTGGGTCGGAGAAGGTGCTCGACCAGCGGGTGGTGAGGCTGCCGTCGACGGCCTGGGCGCCGGACACGTCGGCTCCCTCGTTGCTGGACGTCGACGTGGGTTTGTTCAGCAGCAGGTTGCCGCCGGTCGGGCTACCGGTGCCGCCGTACACCTCGAACTCGAACAGTGAGTAGCCCCAGGCGGATCCCCGGGTGGTGCCGAGGAGCCGGATATACCTGCCGGACCCGCTGAGCCCGGTCAGGTCGTCCACCCCGCCGTCGCCACCGGTCACCGTACGGATCGTGGTGAAGTTGACACCGTCCGGCGAGGTCTGGATCTGGTATCCGCTGCCGTACGCCGCCTCCCAGGTCAGCTTGACCCGGTTGATGGCGTACGTGGCACCGAGGTCGACGTCGATCCACTGTGGGTCGCCGAACGCGCTGCCCCACCGGGTGCCGGCCGCGCCGTCGAACGCGTTGCCCGCGACGAACGCGCCCTCGAAGCTGGACGCCCGCGCCGGCTTACCGCGGGCCAGGTTGGCGCCCGGCTCCGGGTCTGGATCCGGGTCCGGGTCCGGCCCGGGTCCGCCGGGGCTGGTGGAGAGGGTGAACTCGTCGATGTCGAACCACGGCCCTGCGCCCTTGAACACCAGGAACAGCGTCCGGGTGCCGGTCGGGGCGGTGACTCCGCCGGTGACCGTGGCGAAGTTGGCGTACCCGCCGGTGGGCACCACGGTCGCCGAACCCACCAGTTGCCCGGTGGGCGAGTCGACCCGCAACTCCACAGTGCCGCCGCCGCCGGCCGGTGCGCCGACCCGGGCGCTGAACGACTGGACGCCGGTCAGGTTGTAGGGGCGGAACGAGATCCAGTCGTTGTTGTCGACGTAGCCGACCGCCGCGCCGCCGTGTCCTGCCGCCCCGGCGACGATCTGGACGCCGGACGAGTCACCGAAGTGCTCGGCCTGGCGCACGCGCGGTTGCAGCACCGCCTGGGTGTGCGTGGTCAGCGCCGGCTGGCCGCCCCCGCCCAGGTCGGTGTACTCGGCGTCGATGATGCCGAAGATGTTCGCCGCAGTGTCGTGCTCGCCGTCGGCCGAGGTCTGGATGACCCCGGTGCAGCCCTGCACGCTGCCGAGTTGGTGGCCGTGCGAGTCGTGGCCGAGGACGTAGTTCACCTTCACCCGGGCGCAGTTGATCGCACCGTCCTGGGCGTCGGTGACGGTGACGGAGAACGGCACCGCGTCCCCGAAGGTGAAGGTCTGCCCGTTCAACGGGGTGTTCACGGTGACCACCGGGGCGCTGTTGCCGACCGTGACGACCACGCTCGCGGTGGCCGTCTTGCCGGTGGTGTCCCGGACCGTCAGCGTCGGGCTTCGGGTCCCGTTTGTGGTGTACGTGAAGCTCGGGTTCGCGGCTGTCGAGTCGGTGGTGCCGTTGTTGTCGAAGTCCCAGGCGTAGGTGAACGGGTCGCCGTCCGGGTCGAGGGTGCCGGCCGAGGAGAAGACCACGGTCAGCGGCGCGGTGCCACTGGTCGGGGTCGCCGACACCTTGGCGATGGGTGCTCGGCCCTCGCGGGCGTACTCGATGCGGTAGAGCGCCGAGTTGGCGTCCCCGTTGAACCAGCCGGTGCCGTAGTCGAGCACGTAGAGCGCGCCGTCCGGGCCGAACTCCATGTCCATGACCTGGGTGCCGGTCCACGGGAACGGGTTGATCTTCAGTGGTTGGCCGGACGCGTCGAGCTTGATGTTCTTGATCCAGCGGCGACCGAACTCACCGGCGAAGTAGGTCCCGTCGTAGTACTCGGGGAACGCCACCGGCGAGGTGTTGTTCGGGTCGTACCGGTAGACCGGCCCGCCCATCGGCGACAGGCCACCACCTGTGAACTCCGGCGGCGAGCCGGAGCCGCCGTACGGCAACCAGGCCGAGATGGCCGGCGGCAGCTGGGTGATGCCTGTGTTGTTCGGCGAGTTGTTCACCGGCCCACCGGCGCAGTTGAACTTCGCCCCGGACGGTCCGGACGGGAAGGTGTAGTCGTTGTAGGCGTCGTTGCGGGCGGTGCAGTACGGCCAGCCGTAGAAGCCGGGCCTGTCGATCCGCGCGAACTCCACGTTGCCGGCCGGCCCGCGGTTAGGGTCGGCGGTGCCCGCGTCGGGGCCGTAATCACCCAGGTAGACGATGCCGGTGGCCTTGTCCACGCTCATCCGGAACGGGTTGCGGAAGCCCATCGCGTAGACCTCCGGGCGGGTCCGCGCGGTGCCCGGGGCGAACATGTTGCCGGCCGGGATGGTGTAGCCGCCGGCCGCGCTCGGCTTGATCCGGAGGACCTTGCCGCGCAGGTCGTTGCTGTTCGCCGAGGTCCGCTGCGCGTCGAACGCCGGGTTGCGCCCGGACCGCTCGTCGATCGGGGTGAAGCCGGCCGAGTCGAACGGGTTGGTGTCGTCACCGGTGGACAGGTAGAGGTTGCCGGCCGCGTCGAAGTCCATGTCACCGCCGACGTGGCAGCACATGCCGCGGCTGGTCGGCACGTTGAGGATCAGCGTCTCGCTGGCCAGGTTGATGGTGTTGTCGGCGTTGACTGTGAACCGGGCCAGCCGGTTGACGCCGTCCCAGACGGCGAATTGGGCCGGGGTGCCCTCGGCGGGCGCGCCGCCGCCGGGGGTGCTCAGTGGTGGGGCGAAGTAGGCGTACACCCAGCGGTTGGTGGCGAAGTTCGGGTCGGCCTTGATGCCCTGCAAACCCTCCTCGTCGCCGGTGTAGACCGGCAGGGTGGCAGCGATCTTGGTGTTGCCGGCGGCGTCGGTGTGCCGGATCACGCCGTTGCGGGAGGTGTGCAGCACGCCCCGGTCAGGCAGGACGGTGAGGCTCATCGGCTCACCGGTCTCGGCCGCGCCCTTGGCCAGCTCCACCTGCTGGAAGCTGCTGGTGACGGTGGGGCCGCAGTCGGCGTCGACCGCGCCGGCGGCCGTGCGGATGCCGCCGAGCAGGTGCTGACGGAAGTTCGCCTCGCTGTACGACGCGTCGGTGTGACCCAGGCCGGTGTACCAGGCTCGGCCGCCGGAGTAGTTCTGGCACCAGGAGATCGGGTGGTCGGCGCCCATGCTCCCGCCGGTGTAGGTGCTCTCGTCCAGGGTGGCCAGCACGTGCGCGTTGCCCCGGGGGTTGGTGCGGTAGTTGTACAGCTCGTCGAACCGGCTCCACCGCTGCGGCAGCGTCGCGGTGGACGGGTGCACCTGGTCGGCGACCTTCACTGTGACGTTCTGCTCGGCCGGGTGCGAGGCGAAGTACGCCCCGACAAGTCCCCCGTACCACTGCCAGTCGTACTCGGTGTCGGAGGCGGAGTGCACGCCCACGTACCCACCGCCGCCGGTGATGTAACGCTCGAACGCGGCCTGCTGGGCGGCGTTGAGCACGTCGCCGGTGGTGGAGAGCCAGATCACCGCGGCGAACCGGTCCAGGTTGGCGTCGGTGAACTGGGCGGCGTCCTCGGTGGCCTCGACGGTGAAGCCGTTGGCAGCGCCGAGCTGCTGGATCGCGGCGATGCCCGGGGTGATGGATCCGTGCCGGAATCCGGCGGTCTTGCTGAAGACCAGCACGGTGAACGGTGCGGCGCTGGCCGTGGGTGGCGAGGCGACGATGCCGCCCGCCACGAGGATCGCGCTCAGCGCGAGGCCGAGCCACGATCTCAGGGATCTGCGCACGGTGGGGTCCTTTCGCGGTGCGAGGGACGGCGTGCGCCGATCACGCCTGGCGGTGGTGGGACGAGATATGTGAATGCATCGTTGCGTCCGGATCACGGGCGCGTCAAGCACTCTCCCACCATCCGTGAGAGCGTTATCTCCGCAGGTCAGGGGCGACCGTGCGGAGGGAGATCGAATAACGGTTTTCGGGCCGCGATCCGCACACGGAGGGCCCCGGCGCAGGTCGCCTGCACTCGGGGCCCTGCCGAACGGTCGGTCAGCGTGAGTAGTACTCGACGACGAGTTGCTCGTCGCAGAGCACCGGGACCTCCGAGCGGAGCGGGAGCCGGGTCAGCCGAGCGGTCAGGCCGGGCAGGCTGACGTCGAGATAGGGGGCGAGACGTTCCGGGGCGTGCGCCCCGGCCGCCGCGACGACGAACGGCGCCTTGCCCCGACTGCGCTCCGCCACCTCGATGACGTCACCGGGTTGCAGCCGCGCGGACGGCTTGTCCAGACGACGGCCGTTCACCGTGACGTGTTGATGGGTGACGACCTGACGGGCCTGGTAGATGGTGCGGGCGAAACCGGCTCGCAGCACCAGCGCGTCCAGCCGGGTCTCCAGCTCGACGATCAACTCCTCACCGGTCTTGCCCGGCCGGCGCACGGCCCGGTCGAACGCGCGCCGGAGCTGACCCTCGTGCAGGTCGTACTGCGCCTTGAGCCGCTGCTTCTCCAACAGCCGGACCTTGTAGTCGCTGGTGGTGCGTCGAGCGCGGCCGTGCTGTCCCGGTGGGAACGGGCGGCGTTCGAAGTAGCGCACGCATTTCGGGGTCAGCGCGATGCCCAGGGCGCGGGAGCGCTTGACCTTGGGACGGGTCTGATTCATGCTTCGCCTCTCAAGTAAGGTAAGGCTAACCTTATTAGGAGATGATCGCCTTGAGCAAGCCCTCGACCAGCACGGCGGACTCCACGGACGACGCGGGTGTCCGAATCCGATCGATGCTCGTCGCCGCCGACTCCCTCACCCTGCACATCCCGGGCGTCGAGGCGTACGTCATCGGACGCCACGCCGTGACGAGCGACGGACGCCTGCGGGTCGACCTACCGACCGACTGCCACCTGGCCGAGCACCTCGCGCACCAGCGCGATACCGTCGCGATGGTCGAGGTGACCGACCTGGCGCCCACCCCGGTACGCGACCGGGTGCGCGGACGCGCCACGCTCACCGGCTGGCTGACGACCGAAACCGTCTCGACCGGAAACGATCAGGAGCTGGTGACCGTCCTGGACCTCGCCACCGCCGAGCTGACAGCCGATGGCCACACCATCTGCATCGACGCTGATCAGTTCGCGAGCGCCCAACCCGACGCGCTGGCCGCCGTCGAGGCCGATCTGTTGTGTCACCTCGACCACCACCATCCGCGCACCGTCGAAGGGCTGAGCCGACTGATACCCGCCCGCCACCTCCAGGGAGTTCGTCAGGTCCGGCCGGTACGCCTGGACCGCCACGGTGTCGTGCTGCGGTTGGAGCTGAGTAGGGGTGACCGGGACGTCCGGCTGAACTTCCACACGCCGCTGCGGCATCCGGACCAACTCGGCGCTCAGATCGAGGCGCTGCTTCGGCACACGCACGGCTGCCGAGCCCGACACACCGGCTGATGCTCGCCGCCCGCGTGGGCGGTTAGGCAAGGCTGGCCTATGCAAAATATCCCGGAAAGAGGGAGTTGTCCCGTCGAGGTCGGGTATGGAGGTGACCACCGACGGAAGCGAGATCGCCATGACCGACATGTTGGAGATGCCGCGCGTACACGAGTGCACGGTCACCGACTGCGGCTACAACCACGACGGCTGCCACGCGTTCGCCATCACCATCGGGCAGCCGAACGCCAGTTGCGCCACCTTCATCGACACCTCGGCGAAGGGCGGGCTGGACCGGGTCATCGCCCAGGTCGGCGCCTGCAAGCGAGACGACTGCCAGCACAACGCCGAGTTGGAGTGCCACGCGCCGTCCATCCGGGTGGGCCCGGGTCAGGACATCGCGGACTGTCAGACGTACGAGCCGCGCTGAGCCCGGCGCGAACGGGTTGGGGACGGCCGTCACGGCCGTCCCCAACCCGCATCTGAGGCCGTCTAGGCGGGGACGACCATCGGCGTGCCGGCGATCGGATCGGGTACGACGAGGCAACTGAGACCGAAGACCTGCTCGACGAGGTCGCCGGTGACCACGTCGACAGGCGCCCCCTCGGCGACGATCGCACCGCCGGACATCGCGATGAGGTGGTCGCAGTAACGGCAGGCCAGGTTCAGATCGTGCATGACGATGACGATGGTCTTGCCGGACTCCGCGTTCAGTTTCCGCAACAGCCGCAGCAGCTCGACCTGGTGGTTGATGTCCAGGTAGGTGGTGGGTTCGTCGAGCAGCAGCAGGTCGGTTTCCTGCGCCAGGGCCATGGCGACCCAGACCCGTTGGCGTTGACCACCGGACAGCTCCCGGATCGGACGGTCGACCAGATCCGCGGTGCCGGTGGCGTCGAGGGCCCGGGCGACGGCGTCGTGGTCGTCGCCACTGAACCGTCGAAACCACCCCTGATGGGGGTAGCGACCGCGGGCCACCAGGTCGGCGACGGTGATGCCGTCGGGCGCGACGGGGGTCTGCGGCAGCAGCCCGAGCACCTTGGCCACGTCGACGTTGCGCAGGCCGGCGAGGGGTTTGTCGTCGAGCAGGACGGTGCCGTCGCGCGGGGCCAACAGTCGGGCCAGGCCACGCAGCAGTGTGGACTTGCCGCAGGCGTTGGCGCCGACGATCGCGGTGACCTTGCCGTCGAGCACTGCGACGTCGAGGTTGTCGACGATGGTCCGGTCGTCATAGCCGAGGGTGAGGCCCTCGGCGCGTAGTCGGGTCATCCACCCGCTCCTTGTCGGTTGGTGGTGGCCAGCAGCCACAGCAGGTAGGGCGCACCCACCGCACCCGTCACCACGCCGGTGGGCAACGGTGTGGGCAGCAGGTGCACGGCGACGAGGTCGGCGGTGAGCAGCAGCGCGGCACCGACCAGGGCGGCGGGCAGGACGCCCCGGGCCGCCGGGCCGAGGAGCCGGTTGGCGATCGGCCCGGCCACCAGGGCGACGAAGGCGATCGGGCCCGCCACCGACACCGCCAGGGCCACCAGCACGACGGCGGTGCCGAGCAGCCCGGCCCGGCTGAGCTCGGCCCGGACACCCAGCATCCGGGCGGCGTCATCACCGAGTGCGAGGGCGCCCAGTGGCCGTTGCAGCAACGTGGCGACCGGCAGCAGGACGACCAGGGCACCGGTGAGCACCCACAGCTCCGTGGTGCTGGCCTGCCCGACCGACCCGACCAGCCAGTGCATGGCCTGGCGGGCCTCGAAGAGCTGCGCCCGGCTGAGCACGTAGCCGACCAGGCCCTCGAAGAAGACCGCCACTCCGATGCCGATGAGGATGAAGCGGTAGCCGCTGACACCGTCGCGCCAGGCCAGCAGATACATCGCCAGGGCGGCGACGATCGCGCCACCGAGGGCGAGCCCGCTGACGACGAGCCCACCGGCCTGCAGGAGCACGATCCCGGTGACGGCCGCCAGCCCTGCCCCCGAGGTGATCCCCACGAAGTCCGGGGACGCGAGGGGGTTACGCAGCAACTGTTGGAAGATCGTCCCGGACGCGCCGAGGGCCAGCCCGACAGTCACGGCGGCGGCCGCGGTCGGCAGCCGCAGGCCACGGACGACGAAGTCGACGCTGGGATTGTCGGACAGGTGCAGGACCGAGGCGATGACCTCCGCGGCGCCGATGCGGAAGCTGCCCACCATCATGGTGAGCACGAAGAGGGCGGCGACCGCCGCGGTCAGGGCGCAGGTCACCACGATGGACCGGCCGGCTCGACGCCTCCGGTTGGCGCGCAGCGCCGCCGCCGTACCGGACGTGGCCGCGCGGACGTCGCTGGTTGTCGTTGCCATGCTCACACCTCCGACAGCCGGCCGTAGCGCACGATCGCGATGAACGCGGGGGCGCCGATCAATCCGAGGACCACGCCGACCTGAACCTCGTCGGGGGCGGCGGCCATCCGACCGAGCACGTCGGCGAGGAGCAGGACGATGGGTGCCAGCAGCATCGAGTACGGCAGGATCCAGCGGTAGTCGGGGCCGCAGATGAACCGCGCCAGGTGCGGCACGACGAGCCCGACGAAGACGATCGGTCCGCAGGCGGCGGTGGCGGCGCCGGCGAGGATCGCGACCACGGCGAAGGCGGCCGCGCGGGTACGTGTCACGTTCTGGCCGAGGCCACGCGCGACGTCCTCGCCGAGCGCAAGGCCGTTGATGGCCCGCCCGAAGCCCAGCGACGCGACGAGGCCGATCAGCAGGAACGGGGCGACCCCGGTCAGGATCGGGGTGTACCGGCCGGCGAGCGACCCCACCTGCCAGAACCGCAGCTCGTTGAGGGCGTCCACGTTCGTCATCACGATGCCGCTGGTGACCGAGGCCAGGCCGGCGGTGACCGCCGCGCCCGCCAGGGCGAGCTTCACCGGGGTGGCGCCCTCCCGTCCGAGCGAGGCGACCGCGTACACCAGGGCGAGCGCCGCGATCGCGCCGGCGAAGGCGAACCAGACGTAGACGCCGACGCCACGGACCCCGAGCACCGTGATGGCGATGACCACGAACGCGGCGGCGCCGGAGTTGATGCCCAGGATCCCCGCGTCCGCCAGAGGGTTGCGGGTGACACCCTGCAGGATCGCCCCGGCCACCCCGAGCGCGGCGCCGACCAGGATGCCGAGCAGAGTGCGGGGTACGCGCATCTCCAGCGTGACGGTGCTGCTGATCGGCCCGTCGCTGTCGAGGCTGAACAGGGCGTGCAGCACCTCGGAGAGACCGATCGAGCGCGAGCCCAAGGTCACGCTCAGGAAGCCGACGAGGACGAGGACCACACAGAGGACGGCGAGCCCCGGCCCGAGGGCAGAGGCTCGCCGCACGCCTACCGTCGAGGTGCGCGTCCCGATCCGGTTAGTTGCCGACATTCGGATCAGCGGCTTTGACCGCCTGGGTCAGCTTGTCCAGCTCGGTGGCGAAGTCCCCGTACGTGTGCAGCCAGAACGCCGGCCAGGAGACGGTGGCACCGACCTTGGCCGCCTTGATCTTGGACCAGGTCGGCTGCTTCGTGCTCCACTCGGCGTTCGCGGTGGGTGTGAAGGACCGCCCATCCCACAGGATCAGGTCCGGCTGGTACTTGTCGGCGTTCTCCCAGCTGAGGTTCTCCCAGTACGGGAAGGCCGGGTCCGGGCTGACCGGGTTGATCACCTTCAGGCCCCAGGTCTGCAGGTCCAACAGCTCGGGCGCGTACTCGGGGTTCGCGACGTAGACCTTCTCCGTCGAGGGGGACATCGCGGCGACCGTCAGGTCCGGCTTGGCCGAGGTGGCCGCCTTGAACGCGGTCACCGCCTCCTCGAAGCGCTTCTTGTTCGCCGCGATCTGCGGGCTGGCCACGTCGGCGCCGAGGCTCTCAGCGAGATCCTCGTACCCCTCGGCCAGCGCGACGATCGACTTGCCCTGCGTGACGCCGACGACGGGGGCAAGCTCGGCGAGCTTCTTGCTCTTCTCGTCGACGCCCTCCTCCATGCCGCTGTGCGCCTTCTCGGCCGGCCACCAGTCGCCGACGATCAGGTCCGGACGCAGGGCGGCGGCCTTCTCCACGTCGATCTTGCCCCACTCCTCGCCGAGGATCTGGATCCCGGTGAGGTCGAGGTTCTTGAGGTTGGGGTCGGTCTTGACCGACTCGTCGGCGTAGACGCCGACCGGCTTGATGCCGAAGGACATCAGCGCCGCGGCCTCGCCGGCGTGCGCGATGATCCGCGTCGGTGTCTTGTCCGCCTTGACGACCGTGCCGGAGCCGTCGTTGAAAGACCAGGGGCCGGAAGCGGTGGCAGCGGCGGCGGAGTCACCGGTGTTCGTGTCGTTGCCACAACCGGTGAGCCCGCCGAGCACGGCGCTCAGCGCCGCGACGGCCAGGACCGGACGCCATGAGTGCATGGTGAAGTTCCCGATCTTTCGAAGAGAAGCGAGCCATCACGGCCCGAAAGTTAGGTTAGGCTAACCAACGCTTCGAGTTTTGCCAACGTGGGGTGCCCTTCACCTCGGGAAATGACCGAACGGCGGCGACCCTCGGCCCGCCGGCGCTCAGCGGCCGCCCGCGACCAGCTCGGCGATCATCCCCTCGCAACTGCGGACGACGACCTGAGCGCCGCGCCGCTGCGCCAGCGGGAGCAGCGGATCCTCGGCCCGGTCCCGCCACCGCCACTGCGCGTCGGAAGCGACCTCCCAGAGCCGCCGCACGTCGGTCTCATGCTCGACACCGAGCCGAGCCGCGAGGCCCACCCCGTCACCACCGACCAGCCGCTGCGCCTCGGCGGCCAGCTCCGCGTCGAACCCCAACCGGGTGTTCCGCAGCGCCACCAACAGGCGCAGCTCCCGGAACTCGTGGGCACCGGCGAGAATCTGCTCCACCGCGCCGACCAGCTCGGCAGACCCCCGGGTGGGCTCGGCCCGCAACAGCGCCTCCACCGCGGCCAGCGCGGACCGGGCCTTGAGCGCGTCGCGGCGATCGATGAAACAGCGCGTCACCGACTCCCGCAGCTCGGTGAGACCGCTACGCCGAATCAGTTCGGCGGAGAGCTTCACCCGACTGTCGAACCCGCTGCGCACCAGCGTGGCCGCCAGCCGTACACCGAAGACCCCGAACCGACCCAGCAACGCGGCGCGCACCTCGGGATCCAGCCGTACCGGCAGCTCGCCGCGCAGGAAGCGGTCGGCGGAGATGAGGTGGGCGTCCAGCTCCGCCCGGGGCACCTGGGCCAGGGTCGCGAGCGCGGTGAAGTCCGACTCACCGAGCATCCGGCCCGCCAGGCCGATCATTCCACTGCACGCGACGACGTTGACGCTGAGCGCGTTCACCCTCGGGTCGCGGTAGTGCCGTCGGGCGAGCTGGCGTGCCGTGAGCAGGCCGTCGATCCGGCCCCCGCCGGTCTCGTCGGCGCGGGACAACACCATGATCACGTTGACCGGAGCCGACTGCCCGACGGCACTGTCCCGTGCGGACTCCAGCACCCGCAGATCGCTGTCGCGACCGTCGCGGGTCAGGTACAACACGGCGTCCGCGTCCCGCAGGACCCGCTCCAACACCGGCACCCGGCCCGGCTCGGCGCCCCCGGTGACCGCCGGGGTGTCGATGAGCGTGATCTGCCGCAGCGCCCGCGTCGGCCACCGCACCACGATGTCCCGCACGTCCCCCGCACCCCAGCCCAGATCCACCCGCAACCCGGTCGCCGACTTCACCACTGCCAACTCCTGGGGCGGCTGCCCGACCGGGTAGGCGGTGGCGTGCGGCGCGGCCCCGTCCTCGTACCAGGTGAAAGCGCCGTCCGCCCGCTCGACCGGCGCGACCTCCTCGCCCATCAACGCGTTGAGCACCGTCGACTTGCCCGATCGCCACGGGCCGACGACGGCGATCCGCAGCGGCTGCTCCAACCGGGCCACCTGATGCCGAAGCTCCGCGACGGCCCGGGGATTGTCCTGGTAAAGCTCGATGGCCTGGTGCAGCAACCCCCACGCCGCCTCATCCAGGCGCACCCCCACCGTCATGCCTGCGGCTCCAGCAGCAGCGGGGCGGAGCGGGCACCTGTCAACTGCTGAGCCTGCTCGTAGACCGCTGCCAACCGGGTCATCTTCAGCCGGATCTCGCGCTGCCGCTGGTCGCGCACGGAGGCATCGGTGTCGGCCTCCTGCTTCGCGCTGCGGAACGACTGCACGATGGCCTCCTGAAGCTCCTCGGTCAGCCCCGTGAAGTGGTCCCGCAGCATCCGCTGCACCTGCCGGGCGGCGTCGCGACAGTCACGGATGATCCGGACGAAGACGTCGTCGACGTGCCGCTGGATCGCCGTCTTGACGGTCGCCTGCCGACGACGGAGCAACTGCTTACTCTCGTCGCTGATGCTCTTGCCGCCGAAGAGCGCCCCGATGCCGACCGAGACCGGATTGATCATCGGCATGCCGGCCAGGGTCGTCGCCAGACCGAACATCAGCATGCCGCCGTACGAGCCCTTCATGCCGGTGAACAACTTCTGGCCGGTGGTGAACCTGTCGATCGTCGGCCGTTGCAGCTCGGGCAGTCGCTCGCCGATGTCGTCAGGCATCGTCATCGACCAGGGCGGCAGCACGTCGTAGCCGTACCTGTCGAAGTTGGCGGCCACCCTCCGGGCGATCCAGTCACAACGCTGGATCAACCACTCGTGGTTCGCCTCCGCCGCCTCCACCAGGCTCCTCTCCAGCCAGTCCTGGAAGGTGTCCCAGGCGACCAACGGATCGGCGGTGTCGAACGCCTCGTCCACCGCGCGCAGGATCTGGCGGGTCCGGTCGCGCAGGTCGTACTCGAGGTCCGCGAGCAGGTCGGTGATCTCGTCGGTCAGCGTGTTCTGCCAACGGGTGGAGCACCGACGCAGCTCGTCGACCTCGCGCTGCGCCGCGTGCAGCCGGGAGATCGGCCCGGACTGCTCCTCGGCCTCCTGGGTCTCCAACTCGGCGCGCAGCGGCGCGGCCAACTGCTCCACCACCGTCCGGGCCACCGTCTGCACCGCCGCTCGGGCCAGGTGGTCGGCCTTGCCGGACATGTCGCGTTGCAGGCGGGCGATCAGCGCGGGGAAACCGGACTCGGCGTTGAGAACGCGGTCGTCGGCAGCGGCGGCACGCAGTCGCAGCGCCGCCGAGACCGGGATCAGCGTCGCCGGGACGCCCGCCTCGGCCAGGTGCTGCCGGTTGCGCTCAGCGACCGTGCGCCAGTCCGCCACCAGATCGGTCTTGCTCTGCACCACGATCACGTTCGGATGCGAACGCATGATGTGCAGCAGCATGTTCAACTCGGCGACCGACAACTCCCGAGTGGAGTCCGAGACCAGCAGCACGGTGTCCGCGCGGGCGGGCGCGGCGACCGAGGCGGCGGCGCCGATACCGGCGACCTCGTCGGTGCCGGGAGTGTCCACCAGCACCAGCCCGGCACCGAGCAGGGCGCGGGGCAGTCCAATCTCGACGTACGCCGGGCCGCCACCCGGCCGACGCCCGACGAGGCCGGCGACGCCCGCCGCGACCTGGTTGAGCGCCACCGGGGTCCGCTCGACGGTCACCGCGGTGGCGGTGCCGGTGGGGTGACCCGGAGCTGGTGGCGAAGCCTGCGCCACCGCCGCGGTGGGGGCCTCGGCGTGCTGCACCACCGTCGGCAGGACTGTCGTACGGCCGTCGCCGACCGGACAGGCCGGAGCGTTGATGATCGCGTTGATCAGCTGGCTCTTGCCCTGGTTCGGCTCACCGATGACCAGGACACGCAGCGTCGGGTCCAGCAGTTGCGCACGCTTCTGTCGCACCGTCTGGAGGAGGTCACCACGACCGTGCGCAGTGCAGGTGCGGGCGATCTCGTCCAGCACGTCCAACCAGATCCCGGCCATCACCGCACCAAGTGTGCGGATTTCGGCTCAATTATCAAGAGGGACCTGATGTGGAACCGGGAAGGGCCGGATCGCCCGAGACGATCCGACCCTCCGCTCCGACCGGAAATCCCTGTCAGAGCAGACCGCCGGTGATACCCAGCAGCCCGTGATCGGACGAGGCGTGCGAGTCGCCGCCGAGCACACCATCGGTGACCCCACCGGTCACGTCACCGACCGTGTCGGTGACACCGGGGAGGAGGCTGTCCACCTGGTGCGTCACGCCGCCCACCGTCGACGACACGTCGAGCGGCGGGACCACGCCGCCGACGACGCCGTCGCCGTGCCCGAGGCCCAGCCCACTGAGGGTGTCGTCGACACCGAGGGAGCTGACGACCCCGCCGAGCTGACCGTGGGTGCCGGAGAGGACACCGCCGGTCAGATCGCCGCCGATCAGGTTCGAGTCGGTGACGCCGAGCAGGCCGGTCGGGTCGCCCACGGTGCCGGTGACGTCCCCGATCACCGGGTCCGCGATCGCGTCCACCGGCTGCACCACGTCGGCGTCGAGGGTGTGCGCCACGTCGGCGACACCGGCCAGGTCGGTGTCGAGGCCGGACGGACCGACGCCCAGACCGATGCCCGGCAGCACGGTGACCCCGGCAGCGGCGGTCGACGGGTCGACGGCGATGGCGCCGAGCACCCCGGCCTTGACGTCCACGCCGGTGGGCGAGCTGGTGATGCTGATCTGCTGCGCCACGCTCTGCAACTGACCCACCACGTCGGTGGTGTCGGTGAGCAGCGGGTCAAACCCGAGCTGCCCGACCGGCGAGGTCAGCGGCGCGAGGCCCGCCCCCGGCGCGTAGTCGACGACCAGCGGCACGACGTCCTGCACGTCCGCAGCGGTGATGTCGGTGAGCCCCGCCCCCCGCAACGCACCCTCGGGGTCGAGGTCGAAGGCCGACCGCGCGTCCGGGTTCGTCAGTAGGTCGAGCACGAAGTCGTGGAGGGTCTGCTGCGAGTCCATGTGCCGGTTCTCCTCGGATGTGGCATTGGCGGGTGTCGTACGTCGACGGTGACGACGCTATTACCGGGGCTCGCCCCCGGGCATCGGGGCTGAACCCGCATCCGGGCCGGTTGAACTAGGGGCTCCGCCACCTCGTACGTTAGGGGGAGAGGGGGAAACCGTCCCGACGAGATTAGGGTCCCGACCAGGGACTGATCTCTGGTACGAACGTAGGAGCCCGCGGGGTTCGCCGGGGGTGGGTCGTCGGACAGCCGACGCCATCGCCACCGACCGGCCGACTCACGGGGAGAGACAGAGACGATGCCGTACGTCCTGGGGATAGACATCGGAAGCAGCAACACGACCGCCGCCGTCGCACGGCGACGCGGCGCGACCTGGACACGCCCCGAGGCCGTCCCGCTGAGCGCCGGCTCACCTCTCATGCCCTCGGTGCTCTGCCTGGCCGAGGACGGTTCGCTCCGTGTCGGCGAGCCCGCGACCGACGACGGCAGCCGCACCACCCGCGACTTCGTCCACCGGATCGGCGACGACGTGCCGGTGCTGCTCGGCGGCGAGCCGTGCGCGCCGCAGACGCTGACCGCCGAACTGGCGGCGTGGGTGGTGGAGCGGGTCCACGCCCTGCAGGGCGAGGCGGCCGAGGCGATCGTGCTCAGTCACCCGGCGGGGTGGCGCCCCTACCGACGGGAGGTGCTGCACCGGGCACTGTCGAACCTCGGCCTACGGCACGTGACGTTGCTGCCCCGCACGGTCACCGTGGCCGAGAGCCACGCCGCTCGCGGGTTCGCGGGCAACATCGCGGTGGTCTACGCCCTGGGAGGCAACAGCTTCGAGGCCGCTCTGGTGCGCCGCACCCCGCGCGGCACGTACGAGACGGTCGGCACCCCCCAGGGCCTCGAGTCGATAGGTGGCGCCGACTTCGACGAGGCGCTGGCCGAGCATGCACGTACCATGCTGGCCCGGGAGTTGGCCGCGACCGGACGTCGCGGGGCCCAGGCCGCGCTGCGCGGACTGCGCGCGGAGTGTGACCGGGTCAAGCGGGTGCTGACCGTCGACCTCACTGCCGACGTGGTGCTGACCCTGCCGAGCGGCCCGGCACGGGTGCCGGTGACCCGGGCGCAGTTCGAGGCCATGATCCGCCCGACGGTGCAGGCCACCGTCGACCTCCTGCTCCGGGCCGTACGCGGTGCCGACCTGACTCCGGCGCAGCTCGACGGCGTCCTGCTGGCCGGCGGCTCCACCCGGGTCCCGCTCGTGACCGAGCTGATCAGCGCGGCCCTCCCGGTGCCCGTCGAGGTGGAACCGGACGCACAGTTGACCGCCGCCACCGGGGCGGCGATGGCCGCCTGCCAGGTGGTGTCACCACGCCCCCGCCAGCCGGCGCCGGCCCGTGTTCCGGCCCCGGTCAGCGGTGCCGGGCCGAGCACCCTCCCGGCACCGCGCCGCCCCCATCACACCGTTCCGGGCGATCCGCCACCGCGGCCGCCGGTCCGGATCCTCCCACTGGAACTGCCGAAGCCGTCCCGCCTGGCGCTGGCCCGCAGCCGCGGACGCGAAGGATGACCCCGATGATCATGAATGACCTCGACGCCCCAGGGTTGACAGTGGACAAGGGGTTGCAGGCGCTGCTGGACTCGGTCGCGCAGGATCCGACCGGCCCACTGACCGTCGGCGTCGCCGGCCCGGCCGGTCACGGGAAGACCGCTCTGCTCGCCGAGCTGGAGCGCGTTCACCAGCGCGCCGGGATCGCCGTACGCACGGCCGCGCCGGAGCCGGATGAGCCGGTCGACCCCGACACTGTGGTGCTTGTCGACGACGCGCACCTGCTCGACGACGCGCGGATCGAGGCGCTGCTGCGTCTGGTCGCCGGCCGCCGACACCGGTTGGTGGTGGCCCACCGCCCGTGGCCTCGGTCGGCGGCGTTCAGCGAGCTGGTCGACGCCCTGCGCCGCGACGGGCAGGCAGTGCTGCTCACGCCGTTCACCCGGGAGCAGACCGCCGCCTACCTCGCCGCCACACCGCAGCTGGGCCGCCCCGCCGACCTCGTCGACTTCGTCCACACGCAGACCGCCGGCGTACCCCGGGATGTCGAACGGCTGGCCCGCGGCCTGGCCGGCCCGGATTCCCGGACCGGCGCGACCGTCGACCCACCCCGGTCCGTCATCCTCGAATTCGGGCCGGACCTGGACGTTCAGCCCACCGAGGTACGACGGCTGCTGCTCGCCGTCGCGGCCGGCGGGGCGCTGCCGGTCAGCATGCTCGGCACGTTGCTGGGTCGGGACCCGGCCGGGGTGGACGAACTGATCGCCACGACCAGGGCGGCCGGGCTGCTGGGCGCCGACGGCCGGCTCGCGCCGATCGTCCGGCGGGTCGTCGCGACGCTCAGTCCCACCACCGAGCGGACGGCGGTCTGGCGCCGGCTCACCGAGTTGCAGCTCGCCCGGGGTGGCGCGGTGCTGCCGCTGGTCCGGTCCCTGCTCGCGGTCGGCGCGCTCGGCGACTGCCCGCCCGCGACCCTGGCCGCCGCGGCGGACGAGGCGCTGGCCGACGAGCCGGCGTTCGCCGCCGAACTGTTCGCGGCGGCGACGGCCGCCGGAGGGCCGCCCAACGCGCGGCAGGCGCTCGCCGCCGCGCTCGCCGGTGACCTCGACGACGCGCTCCGGCTGGCGGACCGACTGCTGGCCACGGCCGCTCCCCCGGACCGCTCCGAGGCGGCAGTGGTCGCCGCCACCGCCCTGGCCCACCGTGGTCACGTCGGTCGCAGCGTCGAGCTGTTCCGGTGGTCGGGCACCGCCTCTGCGGCGGCGTTCGCCATCGTCGGCGGGCTGGCCACCGGCGACCTGGCGGCCACCACCGAGTCGCCGGCGGGTGACCCGGCGGGCGAGCCACCCACCCTGCACGCCAGCGCCGCCCGACTGATGGCCAACGGCGTACGCGAGAGCGTGACCGGCCCGCCGACCGCCGCGCTCTCCGCGCTCGTGCAGGCCGCCGCGTTGCTGGAGCCGGACGGGCGAGCGGCGCTGCTGCCGGACAGCCCGGCGGCCCTCGCCGCGTTGACGGCGGTGCACTGCGGTGAGTTGGAGATCGCCGAGCGGGTGCTGCACCGCGCCCTGGGCGCCGGTGTCGGCGGCCCGCTGATGGCTCGCCGCCACCGGCTGTTGCAGGCCTGGATCCTGATGGTCCGTGGCGAGATCCACGCCGCCGGCGAGCGCCTCGCCACTGTGACGCTCGACGGGCGGCAACTGGAGTCACGCGACCAGCTCTTCGCCGCCGCGATCCGGATGGGCATCGGCCGGCGCAACAGTGACCTCGGGGCGCTCAAGCGGGGTTGGGGGCAGGCGCTGGAGGCGGTGGTGCGACACCCCGTCGACCTGTTCACCCTGCTGCCGCTGGGTGAGCTGGCCATCGCGGGCGCGCGGCTGGGCGACCTGGCCCGGCTGGAGCCGTACCTGCAGCAGGGGCGTGCGCTGCTCGACCGCCTCGGCAACCCGCCACTGTGGAGTGTCCCGTTGCACTGGAGCGGGCTGCACGCCGCCATCCTGACCGGCGAGCCGACGGTCGCCGACGAACACGTCGCGGCGTTGCTCGCCGCAGCGGGCCACAGCCGGTACGCGGCAGTCGTCGCCGCCGCCGGGGAGAGCTGGGTGGAGGTCCTCCGGGGGGTCGTCGACCCGATCCGGGTGGAGGCCACCGCCCGCGGGCTGCACGACACCGGGCTGTGCTGGGACGGCGCCCGCCTCGCCGGGCAGGCCGCCATCCGCACCGCGGACCGGCGTGCCATGACCACCCTGCTGGAGTGCGCCCGAGCGTTGCAGGGGCGGCCCTCCGGCGGGCCCGGCGCGCAGACACCGACAACCGGCGCGAACACGGCACGGGTCGCCGGCCCCACCCAGCACGGGCTCAGCGACCGCGAGTACGAGGTTGCCGAGCTGGTGCTGGCCGGACTGACCTACCGGGAGATCGGCGACCGGCTCTTCATCTCGGCCAAGACCGTCGAACACCACGTGGCACGGATGCGCAACCGGCTGAACTGCGCCAACCGCACCGAGCTGCTGGCGCTGCTGCGCACCCTCGTCGCCGACCGCGCGAGCGACACGGCCGGGCAACCGTGGCCGCAGCGGGCGAGCCGATGACCCGCAACGATGTGCGGCTGATCCGGACCAGGCTGGCCGTGCTGGCCGCCGTGCTGATCACGCTCTGGTCGTACGCGGCCTACGTGTCCACCCAGGATGCCGTCGACCTGCTGCGCGTCCGGGCGCTGGCGGACACGCTGGGCCAGCCCATCGACCGTCTGATCCTGAGCCTGCAGACGGAACGCCGGATCACCGCCGAGACGATTGCCGGGGCGGGCCAGACGACGCCCGAGCTGGCCGGGGCCCGCGAAGGCACCGACCGGGCCGCCGCCGAGATCCGCGAGTTCTCGAAGGGGCGCGACCTTCGGCTGCTCAGCGCCGGCGCGGTCCGGGACCGGGCCGGCGAGCTGGTCCGACGGCTCGACGGCCTCGGCACGACCCGGTCCCGGATGGACACCGGGCGGCTCGACCAGGCCGCGGCGATCGACGGGTACGACGAGGTCATCGACGTCGCCTTCGGGGTGTACGGCCCGGAGTGGGGCGCGTACGAGAGCGGGTTGGCCGCCGACACCCGCGCGGTGATCGCGCTGGCCCGCGCCCGGGAGTTGCTCGCTCGGGAGGACACACTGGTCAGCGCGGCCCTGACCGGCGCACGGCTCGGCGTCGACGAGCGGCGCCGGCTGACCGCGCTGGTCAGCATCCAGCGGTACGCGCGTGCCGAGGCAGCGGCCGGGCTCCTGCCCGACGGCCAGGCCGAGCACCAGCGACTGGCCACCGGGCCCGAGTTCGCGGCTCTGCTCGCACTGGAGGACCGGCTGCTGCTCCAGGCGGGCACCACCACCGCCCTGGCCGGTCTCACCGTCCAGGGCTGGCGGGCCGCGGCGGACGCCGCTCTCGGAGCGCTGCAGACACTTGTCACGAGCACCGCCCGCAGCAGCGTCGAGCGGGCCACACCCGGCGCCGCCGTGCTCATCGCGCGTACCGGGGCGGTGGTGGGGCTCGGCCTCATCGTCGTGCTGGTGCTCCTGCTGAGCTGGGCGGGCACCGTGCGACGCATCACCGACGAGCTGACCAGGCCGGCGGTCGATCCGCCGGCTCCTGCGCCGGACACTCCAGCGCCGGCGCGGGATGCTCCGGCCCCGGCGCGGGATGCTCCGCCTCCGGGGGGTGCCGCCCAACGGGAGCTGTTCCTGGGGCTGACCCGACGCAACCAGGTCCTGCTACGCGACCAACTCAGCCTGCTGGACGGGATGCAACGTCGGGAACGGTCCACCGAGGAGACCGGCGAGCTGTTCCAGCTCGACCACCTCACCACCCGGATCCGACGCAACGTGGAGAAACTGATCTCCATGGCCGGCGCGACACCCGCCCGCCGCTGGCGGCGCCCGGTGCCACTGCTCGACGTGGCACGCGGCGCGGTCGCCGAGGTGCCGGACTACCACCGTGTCCTGATCGCGCCGCACTGGCCGTGGTCGCTGGCGGGGCCGGCCGTCACGGACGTCATCCACCTGCTGGCGGAACTCGTCGAGAACGCCCTGGCCTTCTCCGGGGCGGACACCACCGTCCGGGTCAGCGGCGAACAGCGACCGCAGGGGTGCGCCGTCCTCGTCATCGACGACGGCCCCGGCCTGGGCGCCGCCGCGCTGGCCGAGGCGAACCACCTGCTCGGCAACCCGCCACCGGACGGCCCGCCCGCCGGCCTCGCCGGGTGGTACGCCGCCGCCGTACTGGCCGGCCGCTGCGGCGCCCACGTCTCGCTACGCCGCAGCCAGCGCGGTGGAACGGCCGCGATCGTGCTCCTTCCGTCCCGGCTGGTCATGGTCACCGACACCGACCGCGCACCTGCCAGCGCACCACCCGACAACCCGTACCCACCGCCCCGCACCGGCACCGACCTGCCCGACCCGAGCGGCGAGGGCGCGCTGCCGACGCGGGTCCGCCACACCGGGCCGACCGGCCAGGAAAACGGCAGGACCAGCCTCGACACGGTCGAATTGCCAGTCGCGAGAAAAGCAAGGAGACATCAATGACGTCTGCAGTGGTCACCGAGGACGGCCTGACCGACGCCCTGAACAGCCTGGTCGACCGGGTGCACGGCGCGGAGTTCGCCGTGGTGCTCTCGCCGGACGGGCTGCCGCTCGGCGGCTCGCGGCGGGTGAGCGAAAAGCTTGCCGAGCAGATCTCCGGCGTGGTCGCCGGCCTGATCGCGTTGGGGCTGGCCGCCACCCGGACCTGCGACGCGGGTCGTCTGCGCCAGGTCGTGGTGCAGATGTCGCGAGCGTTCCTGTTCATCGCCACCATCCCGAACGGGACCATCCTCACCGTGCGGATCGCCGGTGACGACGTCGAGGTCGGTGACATGGCGTACGAGGTGGCGCTCTTCGTGGGGCAGGCCGAGCGGCACCTGCCGATCAGCCTGGGGCCGGCCTCCTCGGTGACGATCGGGGACACTGGTGCACACCAGCGGCACCGCTGACGAGGCGTGGTACGACGACGACGCGGGCCCGGTCGCCCGGCCCTACACGATGACCGGGGGCCGCACCGCACCCGCACGCGGCCAGTTCGACCTGATCTCGCTGGTCGTCGCCCGGCGGGGGGTCACGTCCCCCACACCGCTCTTCCCCGAACAGGCGCGGATCGTCGAGCTGTGTCACCATCCAGTGTCGGTGGCTGAGGTTGGTGCCGAGTTGGACCTCCCGCTGGGGACCGTGCGGGTGCTGCTCGGCGACCTGCTCGCGGCCGGGCTGATCGAGACGCACGAACCGCCGATGCTGTCGGAGCTGCCGACCGAGGACCTGCTCCAGGCGATACTCGTCGGGCTTCGCGCTCTGTGACCGGGCTGGCGCCGCCCGCGACCGGCACGGATCGTGAGCGCGCACCTGGCGACGAACTGAAGGAGAGACAGGCAGTGCCGGCAACACCACCCCAGCCACGCCGTACCGTGGCGATCATCCTGCTGGATCGGGTCGTGGCCCTCGTCACGGCCACACGGCGGGTGCTCACCGGTCGGGAGGACGTCTCGCGGGCCACCTGGGTGGCCGTCGTCGCGGCGCTCGGGGTGCTGATCGCGACGGCCGTGTCGGTCGTCGGGGTGCTGCGTACGCCGGAGAAGTTGACGCCGGTGACCCTCGACCCGCCGCCGTCCGTGGAGCAGGTGGGCGAGTCGCCGTCCGGTACGCCCCGGGCGCAGGCGCGACCGGCGGTCACCAGCCCGGCGGTGCCCGCTCCCCCGCCCGCCTCGGCCTCCTCGGTCCCAACGGCCGTCGCGTCGTCGACCCGGCCCACGCCGACCGGTGCGACAGCCGAACCCACCCCGGCGGCCCTGGGCGCCGACTTCGCCATCACTGACAACGCCCTGCTCAGCTACGGCGCGACCGTGACGATCAGCAATCCCGGCTCGGTCCCGGCGCCGCGATGGACGCTCGTCGTCACCCTGCCCCGGGAGTCACTGGGGGTCAGCGGGGTCGAGGGAGCACAGGCCAGCCGGGACGGTGCGGTGTGGACGTTCGTGCCGGACACGAACACCGGCCAGGTTCCCGGCAGCGCCTCGGTCCGGGTGACGTTCCGGGTCAACGGCTCGTTGACCGGTTCCGCCCCCAAGGCGTGCACCATCGACGGAGCCGCCTGCTCCGGCCTGTCGAGCTGACAAATCCCGGATCGCCCCGATCGAGTGCGGTACACCAGGCGTTCCGACGGCAGCCATGCTTGATTGATCATCAGTTCGGACGTGCTTCGTAGCGTCCCGACCATGACTGTCCTACCCGCACCACCGTCGCTTCGTCGCGCCGGGTCGCGCTTCGGTGCCCTGCGTACCCGGGCCGCCGCCTCCGTCGCCGTCCTCGCCGTCACCGGCGCCGCCGTGGCGGTCGCCGTCGCGACCTCGTCGCCCGCCACCGCCGAGCCGGGCAATGTCGTGGTCTCGGAGAACTTCTCGGCCGGGTCGCTGCCCGCCGGTTGGCACGCT